>JBAYOI010000102.1:0-9720 GCA_041678365.1 Pigmentiphaga sp.
CCAGCCGGGCGAGACGCCTTCCTGGCGCTGGCGGATCAGGCGGACGTCGTGATTGAAAACTTTCGCCCCGGCGTCATGAGCAAGCTGGGCTTGGGAGAGGAGACGCTGCGCGAACGCAACCCCCGGCTGATTTATTGCGCAATCAGCGGTTTCCCGGCAGGTAGCGAACACGCGGACAGTCCGGCCTTTGACACCATCGGCCAGGCTCACAGCGGCATGCTGGATGTCTTTCTGGATCCGGACAAGCCCGAGGTGCGCGGCCCGACCATTGCCGATCAATTGGCGGGCATGTATGCCTGCTACGGCGTGCTGGGCGCGCTGGCCGCGCGAGCCAGCGAAGGGGTGGGACGGCGGGTCGACGTCAATATGGTGGAGGCCGCGATCTCATTCATGCCGGACTTCTTTGCCAGCTACTCGCGCGAACAGACCTTGATGGCCTCGACCACCCGCGCGGCGTATTCGCACACGTTTGCGTTCCGCTGCGCCGATGGCGCTTTGCTGGGTGTTCAGCTTTCCTCATTGGAAAAGTTCTGGCGCGCATTCGCCCAGGCCGTGGGCGCGTCAACTTTGATTGATGATCCGCGCTTTTGTTCGCGTAGCCTGCGCATCCGTAATTTCCAGGCGCTGACGGAGGCCCTGCGGCCCCGCTTTCTGGCCGAGCCTCGCTCGCATTGGCTGACGGTGTTGAGCCAGGCCGATGTGCCGCATGCGCCCATCCGCCGGGTTGATGAAGTGCTGGCGGATCCCGCCCTGCATGAGGCTGGAACGTTCCGTACCTTGGTCCATCCGGAAATGGGGGAAGTGACCTGCATCGAGCGGCCGGTACGGTATGACGGCGAACGGGCGGCAACCCGTCATCCGCCGCCCGCGCTGGGTGAGCATACGGACGCGGTGCTGCGCGAATTCGGTATTCGCGCCGATGCGCTCAGGCCTGCAAAATGACCCTGGCCTGCGTGGGTAGGCGCTCCAGCATTTCCCCAGCCCGACGCAAGCTCATCTGGAGCCCGCTGGGTTGCGGCACCTGTTCAGACAGCGCAATGAAGGCGTCGGACAGGCGTTGCGGGCAGTGTTCAAGCTGTGACAGCGCCTGCAGCAATTGCTGGGTCTGCAGCGCCAGCGGATCTTGCTCGGGCAACAAGGGCAGGGCCTGGCGGATGCGGAACAGTTCCGCCCCGAGATTGATCGACAAAATGGCCATATCAACGGACTGGCGCGGCGGGACTCCCGCGGTCGAGGCGCGCATGACCAAGCGCAGGCCGCGATGCAGCGCGGCCGCCCGCCAATAGCTGGCGGATACTTCAAGCTGGTCCTGGCCCAGCCGACGGATTTCCTGGATCATGGCTTCCGCCAAGTCCAGCAGGCGCTGCGTGGGATTGCTCGGGAAAATATAGCGAAAGGCGAGCAGCGTGACGCAGGCGGCC
Source organism: Pigmentiphaga sp. (assembly GCA_041678365.1). Classification (GTDB taxonomy): domain Bacteria; phylum Pseudomonadota; class Gammaproteobacteria; order Burkholderiales; family Burkholderiaceae_B; genus Pigmentiphaga. The sequence goes on from JBAYOI010000102.1 coordinate 1,422, forward strand.
AGCACGGGGCCGGGCAGCAGGGCGAGCGTCTGCTCCAAATCAATCGGTGTTGACAGGCTGGGCGCGGTGAGCAGCAAGAAGGTGGCGCAATAGTCCAGGCCGACGATTTTGCTGCGGCGCCGCGTCAACAGCCACGCGCCGGTGAACAGAAAGGGGGCCAGCGCCAGCAGCAAGGCGGGCAGGGTGTGCAGCCAGGGCAGCGGCCCCGCAACAAACAGCAGGCTGGCAAGCGCGCCGATCAGCGCACCGGCGGGCGAGCGTTTCAACTCGGTGCGCGGCACTTCCTGCGTGGCGAAAACGGTGCACAGGATGGCTGCGCCGATCAGGCTCAGTAGGAAGAGCGGCCATTGCGTGACGACCCAGGCCAGGCCCAGCGCCAACATGACGATGAAGGTGCGCGCGCCGTTGCGCAGCGCATCCGGCCAGTCGCGAAACGTGACGAGGGGGTTGCTGGTGTTGACGCTCGGGATGGACAGCGGCTCCAGTCCTTTTTGTTCCATTTCAAGCGCAAAGAGCGCGCCGCGCAGCACGCTGGCGCTCTCGCGCAGGTGGGCGGGAATAGGCTCTTGCGCGGTCAGCCAGGCATCCAGCGTCCGGTGCACATCTTGCGGCGTGGTGTGGCGGCTATCGGTGCGCTCGGCCTCGGGCAGCGGCGCATGCGGCGACTCGATCAGCGACCGTGTTGCGGCCATGGCGCTGAGAATGGCCGTCAGCAAACGGCGGATATGGCGGCGCTCATGGCGCGAGCTGATGCCTTCGGCGGTATTGGTATCGCACTGGCTATCAATGATGGCCATGTCCGAGACCAGGCGGGTTTCCAGCGCCATGACTTCCTTGCGGGAGCGGGACTCGGACAGCACCGCGTCAATCCACTGGCAGGCTTCTTCCGCGGTGCGGCTGGTGCGTCTGCGCAGCAGCGCGTGATCGCTGACCGGCGCCCATAGGCGTGTCAAGGACGCGGAGACCGCAATGGCCACGAGAATGGTGGCCAGCCGGGACAGGCCGGTCAGCCACGGATTGGCTTCCGGCGCCAGGCCGATCAAGGACAGCAGCAAGGCGGTGTAGGCGGCCAGGACGGCGGCATGCGGGTGCAGTCCGCTGCTCAGGCTGGCGCGAACGCTGCATGCGCTGATCCAGGCGGCCAGGCCGAACGCATAGGCCGCCGGATGCAAGCCCAACAGGCCGACCAGGACCACGGCGGCCATCGCGCCCAGCAGGGCGCCGGCAATGCGCGCGATGCCCTTGCCGATCAATGCGCCCCGGGTGGGCTGGGCAACAGCCCAGATCGTCATGGCCGCCAGATACGGACTGTCCAGCCCTAATAGCAGAGACACCACGAAAGCCGCCAATGAGGCCAGCGTGATGCGGGCGGCGCGAATGGCAGTGATGGTGTCGAAACGCAGCAGCAAAGGAGAAAAAAAGCGGGGCATGTACTTGGTCAGGATAGACGTGCCGCACATTGGCGAGAAGGGAAGGGGGGAGGTCCCTGTGGGCGCTTCGGCATGGCGTGCGAACAGTGCGATAGCGCGATTTTATCAGCTAGATAGCGGCGGTTTCACGCAATCCTGTTTAATAAGGGTTAATACCTGGATCGAGGTGTGGGCGGCGCTAATAAAAACACCCCTTGCTCCGAAGAACAAGGGGTGCCGCTGTGGAGTCGTAAGTTTTCAAGCCTGACTGCTGGGGCCAGGCTTGAAGCACTTAGAACTTGTGCTGCAGGCCGATGGAGAACTGCTTGCGGTCAGCCAGACGGCCATTGACGAAGCCAACGTCGCTGTACTGATTGAACAGCGCGTAGGCAACGGTACGCTTGGACAGCGCGTAGTCGTAGCCGACGGCAAAGCCGTCGATGCTGCTGTCGGGACGGCCACGGTTCACGTTGGCATTGTCAACGCGCTGATAGGTGGCCTTGATCTTGCCTGCGCCCAGCGGTGCGCTGATGCCCAACAGGTAGGACTTCTGATCCTCAGAGGCCGAGACGTAGTTGGCGTTTTTCAGCAATCCGAAACCAGCGTGCAGCTTCACGACGTTGAAGTCATAGGCGGCACCGATTTGGAAGTTTTTGCGAGCGCTGCCTGCTTGGGCGGCAGTGCTGTCTTGCTCTTCATAGGTCGCCACGGCCAGCAGCGGGCCCTGGTTGTAACGCAGACCCAGCGAGTAGGCGTCGTTATTGTTGCTGCTGCCAGCCGCTTCGCCGCCCGCGACGTTGAAGGAGTAGCCGGCGCCGAACTGGAAGCCGCTAAACTTGGGGCTGTGGTAGAACACGCTGTTGCTGAAACGGTCAGCCGTGCCGTTCACGTTGAACACCGTGGCGCTCTGGCCTTGCAGGTAGGCGTTGCCGAAGGGGTTGACGGCGCCGCGGAACCAGTTGAAGCCCAGCGAGTCCTGATGGCCCAGGCGCACTTCACCAAAGCCGCCCGACAGGCCGACCCAGGCGGCGCGGTCGAAGAAGGAAGCGTTGTCGGCGCCGGTGTCAGCGCTGAAACCGTTTTCCAGCTGGAAGTTGGCTTTCAGGCCGTTGCCGAGGTCTTCGCTGCCGCGCAGACCGAAGCGCGACGAACCCAGCACGCCGGAGTTGATGCCTTTGATTGCCGACTGGCCGTCGGTTTTGTCGTAGACGAAGCCAGCGTCGACTTGACCGTACAGGGTGACGCTCTGGGCTTGAGCTGCGCCAGCGAAACCGGCCAACAGCGCGGCTGCGAGAAGGGATTTTTTCACGAAATACTCCAAATCATCTTGATCTGCGGGTTAGGCACTTGCAGTGCACAGACGCTATATTCAAGTTTCAAGATGTTCGGAATATGACAGCGCTGTCATGTTCTAATGGCTGTTGCCACAGTGCAACAATGGCTGTTCCGCGTTATAGAGCGATGCTCGGCGCGCAATAGATCAGTGACCAGGAGGCGGATATGCAGCAAGCATCCCCATTTAGACGCCGTTCTTTTTTTGACGGGGTCGTGACCGAAGTCGATAACGCGATGCGCGTTTTGTCAGGCTCGATCACGGCATCCCGCCCCAATCCCGCCGACCCGGCGCCGGTCGCCATTGAGGCGGCCGCGGAGGCGCCCGGCGAGCTGAGTCCGTATGAGGCACGCCACGCGGCGGGCCTGATGCGGGTGAATCATGTTGGCGAAATCTGCGCGCAGGCGCTGTACCGCGCCCAGGCAATGGTGTCCAAGCAGCCCGCCACGCGTGAGATGCTGCTCGACGCGGCCGCTGAAGAAGTTGACCATCTTGCCTGGTGCGCGGAGCGCCTGAAGGAACTGGGTTCACGCCCGAGCCTGTTGAATCCGTTGTGGTATGCGGGCGCGTTCAGCCTGGGCCTGCTGGCCGGGCGCGCCGGTGACGCCATCAACCTGGGGTTCATGGCGGAAACGGAAAAACAGGTGGAAGAGCACTTGCATGGGCACTTGTCTTCCTTGCCCGCCCAGGATGCGCGGTCCCGGCGGATTGTCGAGCAAATGAGCGAAGACGAGCGCGAGCACCGCTACACGGCCGTTTCCCACGGCGGCAAGCCCTTGCTGGCGCCGGTGCGGGGCGCGATGCGGGTGGCCTCCAAGGTCATGACGTCCAGCGCATATTACCTATAGTGCTCTGCTCGGCGCGCCCGCGTCGGGAGTCAGATCTCTTCGACCTGGACTGAAAAGCTCAGCGCCGCCGTCTTGGCCAGCATGGCCGAGGCCGAGCAGTATTTCTCATGGGAGAGCTGGACCGCGCGCTCAACGGCCGCAACCGGCAGGTTCTTGCCGCTGACGGTGAACTCGAAATGGATGCGCGTGAAGACTTTCGGGTCAGTGCTGGCGCGTTCGGCCTTCAAGGCGGCGGTGCAGTTGCGCACGTCATGCCGGCCGCGCTTCAGCATCAGCACCACATCATAGGCGGCGCAGCCGCCGGTGCCGGCCAGCAGCAGCTCCATCGGGCGCGGCGCCAGATTGTTACCGCCTCCTTCCGGCGCGCCATCCATCACGGCCACGTGGCCGCTTCCCGTCTGGGCGGTAAACACCATGCCTTGCGGGCCGCCCCAATTAATCGTGCACTCCATTGACTATCCTTGAATAAGCAGCAAGTAACGTTTGACAACACTTCATCATACGGGATCTGTGCCGCCATGATGCTTGCCATGCTAGTCTATGTGTTACATAAGAAAGGCGGGGAAACTTACACTCCTTGTAAGGTTTGTATATTGGCAACAACCCTAGTTTTTTGTTGATTTTTTTAATTCGCTTCCCTATAATTCAACCATCAGATGACGTTTTGTATACCGACTTGGCCCAAGGCCCCTCGGTATCGTCGGAAAGCCCCGCAAAACGTCACTGCCGATGTCTCCTCCACCCTCCTCTTTGGTGGATTTGCCCGAAGCCTTAGGCTTCGGGCTTTTTTTTTGTCTGCGCCTTGAGGCTGCCCTAGTGAGTGAACGTAGTCCTGGGTGGCTTAAGTTCGTCTGCGTTGGCGCCTCCCCTGGCAGGGGTTTTTACTAAGTACAATTTGAAATAAAATCAGGGACTATGCAGCCTTCCTCTGATTTTGATCTGCTTCGCGGCGGTTTTTGGCCGTGCGAGATGGATATTGCCGGGCTGCCCGATGAAAAAAATACGCTTTTACTGCGCATTTGCGCTGATGCTGCTGGCCGGTTGCGCCGTCAATACCCCCAACCCTTCCGCTACCCCTCAACTGACGCCGGCGCAACAGCGCGCCGCGTTCGAGGCGATTGATTGGGGCGTGCTGCAACCCTTGGTGGGCGCGCATTGGCTGGATCGAGAGTCGGGGGCCTATGGTGCTTTAGTGCCGAACAGGAGCTTGGGGCGTCTGGAGCTCGTTTTGGTTGAAACCAATCAGATTTTCTCCAGGAGTGTGAAGCTCAATATCACGCCAAGTCCCAACCCTGGCCAGTTTCAAGTGCACATTGAAAAAAGCAATAATTTCTTGGCTGACGACACGGGCATCGCGCGGTTTGATGAAGCGGGACGCATGCATCGACTCTCAGGCACGCTCAAGCCGGAAGTCGAGCTGGTCATTAATGCTGAAACACTGAGCTTCAGCCGTCCACGTTCTCACGGAGAGCCGAATACTAAAGTGGCGCCGCTCACTATGCAGCGGGATGTATTCACGCTGCCTGATGGGCGTAAAGTGTTGGTTTCTTCCGAGCCGGACTCCGAGTATCAGCAATTGCGGCAAGGTCGGCCGCTAGGGATGTGGGATTACTACATTGGACATTCCTTCATCAGCACGCTGTTGACGGTGAAGGTGGAGAAGGATGACGCGGGTCGGCTGGTGCTGGGGTTCACGCGGCCCAACAATCCCGAGCCGGGCGGGTATGTCTTCGATGTGGATGAAACCCACCCGGGCCCATCGCGGCCGGTTTATGTGGCGGCATTGCCCAATCTGAAGGTTGAAGACCTCAAGATTTTGCGCGCGTACTTGTCTTCGACGGACCGGTTGCTGATTCAGTATGAGGGAACGAAGAACTGGATCGATAACGGGCAGTACGCGTCAAGCTACCTATTGCGCGGAGACTATGCGCTGTTCGGCGGTTATCGGCGCCATCCTGATCAAAATCATCAGCAAGCGCACAGTTGGACGGATCTTTATCTCCCGGTTACCGAAGAGCGGGTGCTGGCTGCCCTCAAAGAAGAAGATCGTCGGGCAGAAGCTGCTGTCAAAGCAAGGGAGCGCCAGGCGGCAGAAGAGGAGCGCAGTCGCGTTGCCTCTCAAAACCGGTACAACGCGACGCTGGCCTTCATGACTGGCCTGCGCAGCAGCCTGGCTCATGAGCATGCAACAACAACCGCGCGCTATCAAGAAATGGACCGCAATTTTGAGCGTAACGTGAATCAAATTGTCCGGTCGGCGGAACAGGATTTGCAGCGGAAAAAAGCCGCGGAGATGGCGGCCAAGGCGGAGGCGGAGCGGGTAGCGGCAGTGCGTGCCAGTGGCCTGGTTGCAAGCGCTCAGGGCAGTGCCGGTGCCGTGCCAACGGCGGCTCAACAGAAACTTGCGGCGGCGGAACAGGCCAAGCAGGCACAGCAGGCCAAACAAGCCGAACAGGCAAGGCAAGCGGCGCAAGCCCGTGAGGTTGCGCAGCGGGAGGCGGAAGCGGCACGCCGCAAGCAAGCGGCCGAACAACAGAGGCAGCGGGAAGCCGACCTGGCGAAACAGCGCCAAGCGCAAGCGCTGACTCAGCATTTGATGCTTGAAAAGCAGCAGACTCGTCTGCGGGCCTTGCAGTGCCCGGGCAAAGACGGCCTGCCTTCCGTCACTGGCACGCGGCCTCGCGTCCAGCCCAGGGTGGCAAACTGCGTCACCGTGCATTTTGAAGCGCGTTGCCCGTCGGAGCGGCCGGGCTCCGGCATGCGCGGTTCGATCTGGGCTTTCCAGGGGCACAACAGCTGCGCCGACGACAGCAACGCCTTGCCGCGCAAGCTGGCGTGCGAACCTGCTCAGGCGATCGTGGCCGTGACCGATGTCACGGTCTGCAACTGAAGGCGGACGGTCCGCCTGGATAGGGAGCCGCTGGCGCGGATCCGCCGTGCCAGCGGCCCGAGGGCGTTCAAGTGTTGTCGGCCTCGACGAACTTCAGCGCCATGAAGCCTTCCAGTGAATCGTCCTTGATGTCCAGCCAGGGTCGGGGCAATTGGGCAGCCATGGTTCCCGTGATGGTGGAGCGGTACGCCTTGTTCCGGAAGCCCATGATGCTTTCCTCTTTATCGAGCAGCCATGACTTGAACAGCTCCGCCTGCTTCTCAATCGGAAAGTCGGGGTAGTCAGTCACATTGATCAAGTCGCGGATGTATTGCGCCTGGAAGTCGATGGCCTCGTTGGGCGTCTCCAGCTTTTCATGCTGGTCCAGCCAGCGCTGCATGTCTTTCAGCCGGTCCTCAGCATCGGGAAGCGGGATCTTGCCCAAGATGACGTCACGGGCATACCACGCCTGGGCGTCGAACATATTGAACGTGAAGTATTGATCTTGCATGCCCAAATAGATCAGTTTGGGGTTGCTCTGGAAGAAAATCCCCTTGTACAGATTATCGGGATAGAGGCAGTTGTGAGTTTGCAGGCGCAACTCATCGGGCAGGAAGGGGAAGTGGAATAAATAACCCGTGCACATGATGATGGCGTCGAATTTCTTGCTGCTTCCGTCTTCGAAGTGCGCGATGTTGCCTTCCAGGTGGGTGAGCAACGGCCTTTCTTCAATGCCTTCCGGCCAGTCGAAGTCCAGGGGCTTGCTCCGATTGCTGATCGTGACGGAGTTGGCGCCATATTTGTAGCACTGCGTGCCAATATCTTCGGCGGAGTAACTACCGCCGATCAACAAGAGGTCCGAGCCCGCGAACTCAAGCGCGTCGCGAAAGTCATGCGCGTGCAGCACGCGGCCGGGGAATTGTTCCAGGCCCTCGAAATAAGGCATGTTTGGCGTTGAAAAATGGCCGGTAGCAACGATCACATAATCAAACGTTTCAGTTTCTTGTTCACCGGTTTTATGGTTCATAACCGTAACCGTGAATTGCTCGCTATTGTCGTCGTAAGTGACCCAGCGCACGGGACATTCAAGCTTGATGTACTTGAAGATGGCGCGCTTATCAATGCGGCCCATAATGTAGTCTTTCAAGACTTCACGTGGCGGATAAGAGGGAATGGGTCTATCAAAATGCTTGTCAAAGGAATAATCGGCAAATTCCAGGCACTCTTTCGGACCATTGGACCACAGGTAACGATACATGCTGCCATGCACAGGTTCGCCATTTCTATCCAGGCCCGTGCGCCACGTGTAATTCCACATGCCGCAAATGTCATTTTGTTTTTCATAGCAGACAATTTCAGGCAGATTTTTTTCTCCCGCCCGTTCGGCGGCTTCGAATGCCCGAAGTTGTGCCAACCCGCTGGGGCCCGCGCCAAGAATGGCTATTCTTTTTTGAGTCAAAATTTACTCCAATCCGGCTATAAAATAGCGAAATTTAGCCATCCATAAAGCTCTCCGATTTTGGTTTTTTTTAACAAGAATATTAAGGATGGCTGTTGCAGATAAAAGCTCAGAAAAACCTTCTGAGCTTGTAGGGCGAAGCCTCCATTATACAAAAATGAAAATGAAGGGGCGGATTGGGGATTATTTTTGCGTTGACGGATTTAATATTGCAGGATTTTTTTCAGAAAATCCTTGGTGCGCGGCTGGCGCGCCTCCGGGTTGCTGAAGAACTCCTGGGTGCTGCAATCCTCCAGAATCTTGCCGCCAATATCCATGAAAATGACCCGGCTGCCGACCTTGCGGGCAAAGCCCATTTCATGGGTGACGCACATCATGGTC
>JBAYOI010000103.1:0-9713 GCA_041678365.1 Pigmentiphaga sp.
CAGGCCAACTTGACCCATCCACTCGCGCGCCACTTTGCGGGTGATGATGTTGACCACGCCGCCCATCGCGTCCGAACCATACAGCGTGGACATCGGGCCGCGGATCACCTCGATGCGCTCGATCGCGGCAATCGGGGGGATGAAGTTGTTCGAGGTTTCATTGAAACCGTTGGGCGCCACATCGCCGGAGACGTTCTGGCGGCGGCCATCAATCAACACCAGGGTGTAGTCGGACGGCATGCCGCGGATCGAAATGTTCAAGCCGCCGGTTTTGCCGGTTCCGCCCAGCGAATCAACACCCGGGATTTCCGACAGTGCGTCAGCCAGGTTGACGATCTTCTTGTTTTCCAGCTCTTCACGCGTAATCACGCTGATTGAAGCGGGCGCTTCCTTGATTTCTTGCTCAAATCCGGAAGCCGACACCACCACGGTTCCCAACTCACGCGGATTTTGTTGATTGTCCTGAGCCAAGGCCAGACCGGGCGCCATCAACGCGGCCGAGAGCGCCAAGGCAAGGGGTTTGATTGAAAGATGAGGCGTCGTTGAGACGGGTACCATCGGTTTCTCCACGCATGAATAAAAAAATCGGCCCCCGCTGATCCGAGACCTGATCACTGATAACTGAAAACTTTCTGACAGAAATCTTAATCAATAATGATTCTCAATAACAAACACTTACGGCTGAGTAAGGGTTTTTACCAAAAAATATGTTGCGAATAGGTCTCATTTATGTGCAAAAAATAGGCAAAAGCGCCTATCAGGCAGTAAAGGGACGAGAACGGAAAGAAAAGCCGGGCGGATGGATTTGCAGGCTAGGCGGCAGAAGCGGGAGGGACCACGCCGTGATCGCGCAGCTTTTGCATCACAACGGCAAAGCGCTGCTCAATGGCATTGGTCAACAGCAGGGTTTCTTGTTCTTTGGCTGAAAAAGGCAGTAGCTCCGCCCAGCGATTCACGACCCAGTCCAGTTCGTCCAGCTTGTAAGGGGCCGAGACCGGCATCTGTTCACCACGGGCGCCCTGCGGCTGCCAACTGGCGATCACCCGGCCCAGGGCCTCCGCCATGGCGCCGAAGGCGTCGGGCATCCGCCCGGCCGCCACATCCTCCAGCCGCTCGATCCGGCCCGACCACAGGCCATAGGCACCCAGGCCGACCTCTTGCAGCCGGATGCGCTGCTCTCCCCGGCAACGGATGTGCATCAGACCAGGCGCGGTTTGCAGGTGCTGGTCAATCATGGCCAGCGTCCCGGCCGAAGCCAGGATTTCATGGTTTTCCGGGGTTCGGACCTCTCGGCCCGCCAGCAGCGGCACAATGCCGAAGGCCTGTTTTTGCTCGATGCATTGGCGCATCAGATGGAGATAGCGCACTTCGAAAATGCGCAAGGAAAGCACCCCGTCGGGGAACAAGGCAGTGCCCAGCGGAAATAAGGGAAGCGTCTCCATGTGCCCATCATACCTGAGCCCATGCGCGGCAAAACGGCTGGCAAGCATGGCGAAGCCGCAACGCAGGCCAAAACGCGTTGGCGTTTGCCGGACGCTCAGCTATGCTTGAATCACGCCAAACCGGCGGTTGAGGATGATGATGGCCAAGTCCCCTTTTCAAGATGATCCCGATCTTCAAGCCTTGTTCGAATGGCTGGAAGAAGTTGAAGACAAACTGGTGGAAGCAGGCGCCAAGCGCCACGAAGCGCAGGAGTACATTGAAGAAGAAGCCGATTGGTTCACTGACCAATTCTACGAGGGCATGTCCGCCAGTGAAGCGGCTCAAGCCTCATTGAACGACCCGAACTGATCCGCGGCGCCGAACAAGAGCTGGAACTGGGCTCTCAGCCACATCAGGCCGGGATCCTTGTCCAGCCGACGGTGCCAGTACATATTGATGCCGAACTCGGGAAAAGCCACGGGCGGATCTTGAAAACGCAGCCCGCCCATCGGCGCAACCAGCTTGGCCAGGTTCTGCGGTACCGGCGCCATCAGGTCTGTTTCCACCAGAATCGGCGCCACCGCCAGGAAACTGACCACCCGCATCACAATATTCGCTTGAACGGTTTTTGACAGCAGCACCCGCTCCACTGCTTCCAGGTGCCGGGTCCCCTGCGGGCCCGCCACCACCTGTGGATAAGTCCGCAAATCCTCCAGGCGGAGCGTTTTCTTTCCCGCCGGATGGGCACTACGCATCATGTATACGTAGCGCTCCTGAAAGAGTGACTGCTCACTGATCAGCTTCCCCAAAACGGGGACAAAACCGATAGCCATATCAATACTGCCGGTATTCAGCCCTTCGGACAGCTCAGCCCGTTCCGGACTCAGGCTTTCAATGCTCAACCCCGGCGCGTGCCGCGCCAAGTGCTGTCCCAAGGCGGGCAGGAAATAACGCTCCCCAATATCCGTCATCGCAATCCGGAAATTCCGGCGGGCCTGGCTCGGCTCGAACTCGGCGCGCTCGACGGTTTGACGAATGCTGCTGAGCACCATGGCAACGGTTTCAGCGATTTCCTCGGCGAAGGCGGTGGGCTGCACACCGCGGCTCTTGCGCAGGAAAAGCGGATCGCCGTAAGCGTCGCGGAGCTTGGACAAGCCGTAGCTGATGGCGGGTTGCGAGAGCCCCAGCTCCAGGCCCGCGGCGGTCAGGTTGCGGGTACGGAAGATCACCTCGAACAGCTCCAGCAGGTTCAGATCGAGTTGACGGGTCAGGGGGCGGCCATGGGGATGCATGCTCATGATATTAGTATTTTTGATATCAGAACGCCAAATTTTAAATTTCACAAATAGATCAGCAGCGCCTATAGTAGTTTCATATTGATTGATTCCCGTCAGGCTAGGCAGGAGAGACAAATGATTGATCTATGGGATATCCGCTACGTGCGCCTCGGCACCCATGACCTGGATGCCGCCATCAAGTATTCAACCCAGATCGTGGGTCTTGAGTTGGGCCAGAAGGAAAACGGCGTGCAGTACTTCCGCAGTGACAACCGCGACCACACGCTGGTCTACTTTGAAGGCGATCCGCACGACCACACGGTCGGCTTTGAACTGCGCGACGAAGACGCGTTCGAGCATGCCGCCAACACCCTGGACCAAGCAAAGGTGAACTTTCGCGTCGGCACCCCGGACGAATGCGAACAGCGCCGCGTCAAATCCTTCCTGTGCTTCCAGGATCCAACGGGCAACACCATTGATCTGGTCATCCAGCCCCATCACAGCGGCAAACGGCATTTCCCGTCCCTGGATGCCGGCATCACCGAGTTCAGCCATATTGGCCTGCGCTCGAATGCGCCCGCGCGCGATGAAAAATTCTGGACCCAGATTCTTGGCGCCAAAGTCAGCGACCGCATTGGCGACTCGCCGCTGCTGCGCATCGATGAAGTCCACCATAAAGTGGCGCTGTTTCCGTCCAAGACGCCGGGCGTGCAGCACATCAACCATCAGGTTGAGTCCATCGACGACATCATGCGCGCCTACTACCGCCTGAAGGAAGCGGGCGTGCGCATCGTGTTCGGTCCAGGCCGCCACCCGACCTCGGGCGCCTGTTTCTTGTACTTCGAAGGGCCGGACGGCATGGTGTACGAATACTCGACCGGCGTGCGCCTGATCACCGAGGAAGACGAGAAAACCTATCAGCCTCGCCAGTTCCCGATGACGCCGACCTCTTTCTGCATGTGGGGCTCAAGGCCGGACATCCCGGAATTCAAAACCTGATCGGACTACCCGCCCGTACCCCTTTTCCGGTAGGAGCGAGCTCTGCTCGCGAACCGTTTATTGCGAAAAATTCGCGAGCAGAGCTCGCTCCTACGCTTAGAGAAACACCGGGCTCAACGCATCAATCCGCCAATATCCAGATGACGAATCAACCTCGTGACTTCCTGGATGGTCTTCAGGCCGTGTGTCTGGACCGGCGTGGCCAGGCACAGCCGGTTCCGGATGACGGGTTCGCTCAATTCCGCAAAGGCCAGCATCGGCCCGCCGGGCAGGTCTGACAGCGCCGAGCGCGGCAGAATCGTGAACAGCGCGCTTTGCGAGATGGTTTCCAGAATGGTCTGCACCACGTCCACTTCCGTGGCCACGTTCAACTCGACCCCGGCCTCGATGAAAGCATCGTTGACCAAGGCCCGCACCGTGTTCGGCATGCTGGGCAGCACAAAGGGCTGGCCCGCCAGCGCGCTGACCGGCATCTGCGCGGGCATCCGGTGCGAATCGGGCCGGTAGACCAGAACCAGGTCTTCGCGGTGCAGGGTCTCCATCTGGATCAGCGCTGACGGCGGCGGCTCATACAGCAAGGCGACGTCGATCCGCCCTTTCAGCAGCCACTCCATCAGCTCCAGGCTCAGGCCTTCCGCCACCGTCAGCGCGGTGTTGGGCAGCGCCTCGTGAAACCGCTGCATGATGGCCGGGGTCATGCGCCGCGCCACCCGGTGCGGCATCCCCAGGCGCACCCGGGACAGCGTATCGCCGCTGAAACCCCACATGGCCTGCACCGCCTGGTGCGCCATCCGGTCTATCTCCTTCGCATACGTCAGGAACTGCCTGCCCGCCTCGGTCAGTTCAACCCCCCGCCCCGTTCGGATCAACAGGTGCTGGCGCAACTCCGCCTCCAACAATTGCAGCTGTCGGCTGATCGAGGGCTGGGAGATGCCGAGGACATCCACCGCCTTCGACACGCTGCGCAATTCCGCAACCACCAGAAAGGAACGAATTTGCTTGAGATCCATGAGGACAATGATATACGTTTTTTCTATATCTGAAGTCAAGGAAACAGGATTGCATCCGCCAGCGCCGCAAGCCATGATCAACAATCTCTAGGCCAGTCTTGGAATTCCGCCATGCCAACTCCTCTGATCCGTGCTTTGCCGCAGGGCGCCTGCGACACCCACTTCCACGTCTTCGGACCCGCCGATCGCTTCCCGTACAGCCCGGACCGCAGCTATACGCCGGACGATGCGCCGTTCGAAGCCCTTCAGGCCCTGCATCAGCGCCTTGGCCTGCAACGCGGGGTGATCGTGCAGCCGGGCTGCCATGGCTTTGACATGTCGGCCACGCTCGATGCCGTCCGGCGCGGCAACGGACAGTACCGGGCCGTCGCGCTGGTGCCATCGGACATCAGCCATGAAGCACTCGCTTCGTTGAACGAACAAGGCGTGCGCGGCGTGCGCTTCAACTTCGTCGCCCACCTGAATAATGCGCCGTGGTCGGACATTCTCGCGGTGGCCGAACGCATCAAGGGACTGGGCTGGCATCTGTGTTTCCATGCCGACCAGGCTTCGCTGGCAAACTTGTTGCCGCGCCTGGGCGAACTGGACCTGCCCTTCGTCCTCGATCACATGGGCCGCGTCAATGCGGCGGAAGGCCCCGACAACCCGGCACTGAAAGCCGTCCTGGCGCTGAAGCACCACCCCCATGCCTGGGTCAAAGTCTCCGGCCTGGACCGCTGCTCTTCGACGCACAAGCGCCCGTTCGACGACGCCGCCTACGTGCAGCGCGCCTTCCTGGACACCATGCCGGAGCAACTGCTGTGGGGCAGCGACTGGCCCCATCCCAACATCACCGGCGACCTCCCCGACGAGGCCGAGCTGCTGAATCAGCTGCTGCGCGCCTGCCCGGACGACGCCACGCTGACCCGCGTGCTGGTGGACAACCCGCAGCGCCTCTACGGCTTCGACCCCTTGTGAACGCGGCCATGACCCGGCAACTGCTCTTGCGCCTCCCCGGCCAGCTTTTGGACTGGCGCACGGTCAGTGGCTGGCCGCTGGATCCGGCCGTGCTTGAAACCGCCCAACTGCACCATGCCGTGGACCACCCGGAAACCTATGTGCGCGTGTTCACCGATCAGGCCGCCGTGCTGCTTCCCCAGCTTCAGGCGGCGTGCCCGGCGGCGCGGATCGACGTGCTGACCCTGACGCAATCGATTGCCGGGGCATCGGACGGCCAGTGCGCCGCCTGGTTCTATACGGTGGAAACCGACGTCGCGCCCGCCGTCGATGACGACTTCAACCGCTGGTATGGCGAAGAGCACCTGCCCGGCCTGGCCGCCGTCAACGGCACGGTGCGCGCCGAGCGCTGGCTCAGCGAAACGTCATCGCCGCGCTATGTGGCCACCTACGCGCTGACTTCGCGCGAGACTTTCGGCTGCCCGGCCTGGCTGGCCGTGCGCGCCACGCCGTGGAGCGATCGCATCCGCCCGCATTTCCTCAATACCAAACGAACGATGTTCGCCACCCTTCCCCATCCGGAGCGTCTGTAATGCCCAAACTCCTTCCTCCCGATCCCACCCAGATGGACGCGCACCAGAAGCGCGTCTACGACGCCATCGTCAGCGGCCCTCGTGGCCGTGTGCGCGGTCCGCTGGCCATCTGGCTGCATCGTCCGGGGCTGGCGGAGCACGCGCAGGCGCTGGGCCAGTACTGCCGCTATGACTCCAGCCTGCCACCGCGCCTGTCGGAGCTGGCCATTCTGGTGATGGCGGCGCAATGGAAATCCGCCTTCGAATGGTGGGCGCATTACCCGATTGCCGTGAAGGCGGGCGTGCCCGAAGCCGCACTCGAACAGCTCCGCCAAGGTGAAACGCCCGTGTTCACCGAAGCCGACGAAAGCGTGGTGTACCGCTTCATGACCGAGCTGCTGGAAACCCGCCAGGTCTCCGATGCGCTGTATGAAGAGGCTCTGGCCACGCTGGGCCAGGACCGCGTGGTCGATCTGGTCGGCATGGGCGGCTATTACACGCTGATCTCAATGACGCTGAACGTCTTCGACATTCAGCCGCCCGAAGGCGAAGCACCGATTGTTTTCGGCAAACCGTAACCGCTATTTTTCTACAAGGAAGCAATCCATGGGAAACCGACTTCAAGGCAAGGTCGCGCTGATCAGCGGCGCAGGCAGCGTGGGCCCCGGCTGGGGCAACGGACGGGCCATCGCCTATCGGTTTGCGCAGGAAGGGGCAAAAGTCTTTGCCGTTGACCTGAAGCAGGAGGCGCTGACCGAAACCATTGCCCGCATCAATGAAGTGGGCGGCACCGTGGCCACCCACTTGGCCGACGTCACCCAGTCCGACCAGGTGAACGCCATGGTCGACGCCTGCCTGGCGGAATTCGGCCGCATCGACATCCTCGTCAACAATGTGGGCGGCTCCAGAAAAGGCGGTCCGGTTGAACTGAGCGAAGCCGACTGGGACGCCCAGATCGACTACAACCTGAAAAGCGTCTATCTGGGCTGCAAGGCGGTCCTGCCGCACATGATCGAACAGAACGGCGGCGCCATCGTCAATCTGTCCTCCACATCAGGCACGCGCTGGACCGGTTCCGCGCAGGTCGCCTATTCCAGCGCCAAGGCCGGCATCATCCAGCTTTCCCGCGTGGTCGCCTTGCAGCATGCCAAACAGAACATCCGCTGCAATACCGTCGTGCCGGGCCAGATGCATACGCCGATGGTGGAAGTGCGTCTGGCGGGCCAGCGTTCGGGCGGCGACGTGGAGCACTTGCTGGCGCAACGTCAGGCGCGCATCCCGCTGCCCTTCATGGGAGACGGCCTGGATACCGCCAACGCCGTGCTGTTCCTGGCTTCTGACGAAGCCCGCTTCATCACCGCAACGGAAATTGCCGTGGACGGAGGCATGAGTGCACGCTGCGACTAAATTATCCGGCCGCTACCCGGACCCGCTGATCCAGGCTTTCGACCCCGCCTTTGAGGCGCTGGTCCTGCCACTGGCGGGCATCGAGCGCCTGGCCGACGGCTGCCGCTGGGCCGAAGGGCCTGTCTGGTTCGGCGACGGGCGCTATCTGCTGTGGACCGACATCCCGAACGACCGCATCATGAAGTGGGATGAAACCACACAAATGAGTTCGGTCTGGCGTCATGGATCAAATAACGCCAACGGCATGACCCGCGACCGCCAGGGCCGCCTGATCTGCTGCGAGCATCTGGGCCGACGCGTCACCCGCACCGAGTACGACGGCCGCATCACGGTGCTGGCCGATCAGTACCAGGGCAAGCCGCTGAATTCGCCGAACGACGTCGTGGTCAAATCCGACGGCTCCATCTGGTTTACCGACCCGCCCTTCGGCATTGTCGGCTATTACCAAGGGGAAAAGGCCGAACAGGAGCTGCCCGCCAGTATTTACCGCATCGATCCGGACACGCTGGCGCTCACCTTGATCTCCGACGCCGTCCAAGGCCCGAACGGACTGGCTTTTTCTCCCGACGAGCAACAGCTCTACGTCATTGAATCGCGCTCACGTCCGCGCAACATCCGCGTCTTCACGATGAATGCGGACGGCAAAAGCGTCAGCCAGCCCACCGCGCCCGATCTGCTGCTTGGTGCCGACGACGGCACGCCGGACGGCTTTCGGGTGGATGTCCACGGCAATCTCTGGTGCGGCTGGGGCATGGGCAGCGCCGAGCTGGACGGCGTACGCATTTTTTCACCCGCGGGCCAAGCGCTCGGGCATATTTCCCTGCCCGAACGCTGCGCCAACCTGTGCTTTGGCGGCAAGCATCGCAACCGCTTGTTCATGGCCGCCAGCACATCCCTTTATTCACTGTACGTCAACACTCAAGGGTGTTGATCGACACCAGCCCACAAGCTGGTTCTTAAGGAGACCCTGATGGCTCAACCTTCCCGCTTTCAACAAGCCGCGCTTGCCGCGGCGCTGACGCTGACGATGGGCACTGCGGCGGCCCAGGCACAGCAGCTCAGTCTGGTGATCGCCTTCCCCGCCGGCGGTCCCGCCGACTCACTGGCCCGCGTCGTCGCCGCCCAGCTTGAAAAAGAGCTGGACCAGCGGATCATCGTCGAGAACAAGCCCGGCGGCAATGGCGCCGTGGCGGCCAGCTACGTCAACCGCGCCCGCCCCGATGGACAAACGCTGTTCCTGAGCTCGGTCGGCGCCATTTCCATCAACCCCGGCCTGTATCCGAAGCTGATCTACAACCCCACCAAGGATTTCGCGCCGGTGGCGATGCTGATTTCCACACCCGAAGTCCTGGTGGTGGGCGAGAACCACCCGGCCAAGACCGCGCAAGACTTCCTGGCCAAGCTGAAGGACGGCAAGACCACGCTGGCCTCGTCCGGCATCGGCTCAATGCCGCACATGGCCATTGCGCAATTGAAGGTTTCCTCCAAGCAGCCGGTCCTGCATGTGCCCTATAAAGGCGCCGCCCCCGCCATCACCGACACCATCGGCGGCCAGGTGGATGGCTTCATTGGCGATATTTCCGGCCTGGTCGGCAACCTGCAGGCAGGCAAGCTGCGCGCCTTGGCCACCGCCGCGCCGAAGCGCTCGCCGGTCGTGCCCGACACCCCCACCTTCGACGAACTGGGCGTGCCGAACGTCTATGCCAACAACTGGTATGGCGTGCTGGCCCCGAGCGCCACGCCGAAAGACAAGATCGACGCCTTGAACGCCGCGTTCAACCGCGTGCTGGAGAGCAAGGCGCTGAAAGACTATGAAGCCTCCACCGGCGTTGAGCTGTCACCGATGAGCCCGGAAGCGTTCGGCAAGATCATCAAGGAAGACACGGAGAAATGGGGCGCGCTGATCAAGGCCGAAAACATCACCGTTGATGAATAGGCCCACCCCCTACGCGCTTCGCGCGCCCCCTCAAGGGGGCGACACCGGCGGACTGGCGAAGCCAGATCCGCGGTGTCCTGGGTAGGCGGAGCTTCTTCTGTAGGAGGCGAGCGCTACTCGTGAATGGTTCATTGTGGAAAATTGCGACGACGAA
>JBAYOI010000104.1:0-9512 GCA_041678365.1 Pigmentiphaga sp.
ACGCTCTCACAGTAAGCGATTGCTTCCTTGCAGGCGTCTTGGGAAATGGTCTCAAGCTGCAGGTCGCAGTCCAGCAGTTCGGGGACGTTTTCGCCGATCAGCAGTTTATGCAGGTCTTGCAGGTTTGGCAGACCGTCCAACATGAAGATGCGCTCGATCAGCATGTCGGCGTGTTTCATTTCGCCAATGGATTCTTCATACTCATGCTTGCCGAGTTTGTCGAAGCCCCAGTGGTTCAGCATGCGGGCATGCAGGAAATACTGGTTGATGGCGGTCAGCTCGTTCTTGAGCTGCTTGTTCAGATGTTGGATGACAACGGGATCGCCTTTCATGATGGGCTCCTGCAAAAAATTTCAATGCCGCAAGAGTACCATTGGCGAGCGTGATTACCGAGAGCCGGTCACGCCGGAATTTGAGCGCGAGTAGCGCGAAAGCTTCTTGCTTTGAGAACGGATCTTATTGGCGAAGAACTGAGCTTATGCCGCTTTTTTGTCAATGGCGTGCACAGGCAGCGTGCGCGTGGAACGGCGAATCACTCTCGTTTCGATCAGCGGCTCAACATGCAGCGCGGCGCTGCCGGTTTCGCAGGGGTTGGGGATGCACTTCGAGCCTTCAGGCAGATACTGGCTGGCATGCTCGGCGCAACCGCCGCAGCACGTGGCAACACCCAGCTCAAATTGCAGATCTTCAAGCGTATTGGCGCCTGCCGCAACGGCGGCGCGCACTTCACGATCAGTAATAGCGTTGCAGACACACACGTACATAAGCCGATCCTGCCCAATTCAACAGATAACCGTAATGAGATTAATTATTAATTAAGATTCCTGAGAATGCAAGTCGAGGTTGCAGGAAGTTTACACTTTCAGCGGGATGTCAGTCATGATTGCTGACAATCAACCCAGCCATGCAATGTCTTGGCGGATGCCCTCTTCTACAATAGTGAACGGTTTTGGATGGTTTGCTACGATGATTTCCTCACGTTTGGAGCAGGCCTGCCAAGCGCCTGCGTCTCCGTGGATGCCGTTGCGCATCGCCTCGCAGCCTTGCGGCTGGATGCATCCGCAGGTGCTGGCATGCCTGCATGATGCCGGATGCGAGCTGGATCACGGCCAGGAAGGGATAGATATTCTGTCCGTGCTGGCCGGTGAGTCTCCCTCGCATTGCCATGACGCGATTTCCGCCTGGCTGATGCGCGCCGCTGGCGCCTTGCGTGAAGCAGGCATGCTGAAAGCATGGCGCGATGAAAAACTTGACGTGCTCACTCACGACGGGCATTGCCTCGGAGAGATCGAGCGCTCGGCCATTCGGCCCTTCGGCTTTCGGACCCGCGCCGTGCATTTGAATGCATGGAGTGCTGACGGCAGGCTTTGGATCGCCCAGCGTTCGCTCAAGAAAAATACCGATCCAGGCAAATGGGACACGCTGGTGGGCGGCCTGGTCAGCGCGGGGGAAACGCCAAAGCTGGCGATGCTGCGCGAAAGCTGGGAGGAGGCCGGCCTTACCGAGGAACACCTGGAGGCTGTCAAACCCGCTGGCAAATGCCTGGTCCAGCGTCCCCTGCCTGAAGGGTTCCAGGTGGAAGAAGTGATTGTCTTTGATGTGATGCTGGATGATGAGGTCGAGCCTCAAAACCAGGATGGCGAGGTGCACAGCATCCATCTTTGCGATCTGGACGAGGTACGCCATCGCTTGCAGCGTGGCGAATTCACGCTGGAGGCCGAGCTCTCTATTTATTTGAGCCTGGCGTCGGCCGGGCTGGACGCCTGAGCGGATTTCCACGCAATCAGCGCATCCCGCGCCGCTTTATCCAGGGCATCCGTCTCAATCTGGGCCTGGCCGCTCATGATCAGGCTGGCATAGGGCTTGGCCAGCGCGTTCACCTCCGGAGAGAGCTTCTGTTCTTCTCCGGTTGAGGGCGAACGCAGCCGCCAGTAGTTGATTGCGGTTTCTAGGTCCTGGATGCTGAGCTTCATGACTGGGTCCAACGCTAGGTGCTGGTTTTGGCTGGCGTGCTTCTGCGCTGTTTGGGCGCCAGCATGGTGCCCCGGCAATTCGGCGCGCCGCAGAAACAGGCGTAGCTTCTCTTTAGTTTAGCGGTATGGCGCGCATCAATGACCAGGCCATAGTCATATAGCAACTCTTCGCCTTTGGAGAGGGGGACGGTGTTGACGATGAAAATGCGGCCATCCTCGGTTTCTTCCGCTTCGCAATTGGGCGCGCAACTGTGGTTGATCCAGCGGGAGTCGTTGCCGCCAACGCCGCCATCAATGACGGTGCCCGACTCGATAGCGAAGAAAAACGTGTGGAAAGGGTTCTCCGGATCAACGGGATGGCGCTCATCCGCTTCTTCCGCGCTGATCCGCTCCCCTTCGTATTCAAAGATGCGTGTGCCCGCCGGGATGTCTCGCTTGGCAAAAACACCCTTTCCATGAATGGTGGAGTTGCGGACGGTATGCCAAGGCAGCGATCGACGCGTCTTCATGAGGTGCTGGTTTTCCTTGCTGTTTTCTTGACGGCGGTTTTGCTTGCGGTCTTGGCGCCGGATTTGGCGGCCGCTTTTTTTGCCGCCGTTTTACGAGCGGTTTTCTTTACGGCTTTAGCCGGGGTGTCCGCAGCGGTTTTCGTGGTTTTCTTGGCGGCGGTCTTGCCCGCTTTGGCCGGACGCGGCTCAAACTCGAAGCCGACCTTGCCGTCCGGTTGGCGGACCAGGAAGGCCTTGAATTTGCGATTGGTGCGGCTGGAGACGAAATTCTGCAGCAGGTCGGTTTTGCCTTCCTGGAGCAGTTTGGTCATCTGGGCGGCCTCGATTTCCTGCTGCAAAATGACTTTGCCGGAGCGGAAATCGCAGGACTTCTCCGGACCCACCGATTTCTCGCAGACATAGCTCATGCCATGTTCGTAGACCGGGGCCTGGCACTTCGGGCAGGGGCCAACCGGCGTCTGGCCGGAGAAGTCCACCGCCTCATTGTCGTCTTCCTTGTCCTGGCCGAAATCAAATTCGAGCTTGAATTCATCGGTGATGCGCAGAATGGCCGAGAACGGGCGGCCCATCTTGCTGATGAAGCCATTGAGCGGCCCGATTTCCCGTTTGGCCAGCAGCTCTTCCACTTCCTGAAGTTCGAAAGTCCGGCCGCCGGGGTGTTTGCTGATGGAAAAATCGCAGCCGGTGCAAGCATAGCGGCGGTAGTTTTCCTTGACCACGGCGCCGCAGTTCGGGCAGGGCGTCTGCAGGGTGGCGTAGTCGCCGGGGACGGTGTCGCGTTCGTATTCCTTCGTGCGCTTGACGATGACTTGCGTCATTTGCGCAATTTCCTGCATGAAGGCTTCGCGCGGCAGTTTGCCCTGTTCGATCTGGTTCAGCTGGTATTCCCAGCCGCCGGTCAGTTCGGGCGACGTCAGTTCCTTGACGTTCAAGCCTGCCAGCAGGGTCATCAGCTGGCGGGCCTTGGCGGTGGGGACCAGGTCCCGGCCCTCGCGGCGCAGATAGGCCTCGTTGATCAGGCCTTCAATAATGCCCGCCCGCGTGGCGGGCGTGCCGAGTCCACGCGCGGACATGGCTTCGCGCAGTTCTTCATCTTCAACCAGCTTGCCCGCTCCTTCCATCGCGGACAGCAGCGTGGCTTCGTTATAGCGGGCGGGCGGCTTGGTGGCCAGTCCGACGGCTTCGGTCTTGTCCGCCTTGACGGTTTCATTGGCTTGAACCGGGACCAGGCTGTTTTCGTCGCCTTGGGCGTCTTTGCCATACACCGCCATCCAGCCGGGATTGACCAGCACCTTGCCTTCGGTCTTGAAGTGGTGGCCCGCCACCTGCGTGATGCGGGTGGTGACCAGGAATTCGGCCGCCGGGAAAAACACCGCCAGGAAGCGGCGCAGCACCAGGTCATACAGTTTGCCTTCCGCTTCGCTCAGTTCCTTCGGGGTTTGCAGCGTTGGGATGATGGCAAAGTGGTCCGAGACTTTTTTGTTGTCGAAGACGCGGCGGTTCGGGCGTACCCAGCCCTTGTCCAGCACTTGCTGGGCGAACGGTGCAATGTTGGGCCGGTTTTGCGCCAGCGTTTGCAGGGTTTCCTTGACGGCGCCCAGGTAGTCTTCCGGCAAATAGCGGGAGTCTGTCCGGGGGTAGGTCAGCACCTTGTGGCGTTCGTACAGCGTTTGCGCCAGCGCCAGCGTGGTCTTGGCCGAGAAGCCGAAGCGCGAGTTGGCCTCCCGTTGCAGACTGGTCAGGTCATAGAGCAGCCCTGACAACTGGGTGCTGGGCTTGGATTCTTCCGTGACCGTGCCGGATTTGTCGCGGCAGGCGGCAACCACGGAATCCGCGGCGGCCTTGGTCCACAGGCGGTATTCGCGCTTTTCCGGGTCAGTGGGATCCTTGGAGAACGTAGGATCAAACCAGCGGCCTTCATAGAAGCCCGCCGCGGCGACGAACTCTGCGCGGACTTCCCAGTAATCGCGCGACACGAACTGGCGGATTTTTTCCTCGCGTTCGGCCACGATCGCCAGCGTCGGGGTCTGGACCCGCCCGACCGGGGTCTTGAAAAAGCCGCCGTCCTTGCTGTTGAAGGCCGTCATGGCGCGCGTGCCGTTGATGCCGACCAGCCAGTCGGCTTCGGCGCGGGAACGCGCCGCGGCTTCCAGCGGCTGCATGGCTTCGTCCGAGCGCAGGCTGTTGAAGGCCTCGCGGATCGCCTGCTGCGTCATGGATTGCAGCCAAAGCCGATGGATGGGCTTCTTGGTCTTGGCATGCTGCACAATATACCGAAAGATCAGCTCGCCTTCGCGTCCCGCGTCACAGGCGTTGATCAGCGCGTCAACGTCTTTGCGCTTGATCAGCCGCATCAGCATCTTCAGCCGCTCTTCCGAACGCTTGTCGGACGGGGCCAGCTCGAACGCATCCGGGATGACGGGCAGGTGCGTGAAGCTCCACTTTCCCTTTTTCGGATCGTTGGGGGCCACCAGCGTCAGCAAATGTCCCACGCTGGATGACAGCACGTAGTCATCGCTTTCGAAATAGTCGCCTTCGCGCTTGAAACCGCCGAGCGCGCGGGAGATGTCCAGCGCGACGGAAGGTTTTTCAGCGATGATCAGAGTTTTGCCCATTGACTTCCAATTGTTCGAATACCGGCACGAGCGCGGATGAGACGCGCATCCAAGCGCCGGATAATAAGGAGAAGGGGGTGACGTGCGCAAGTCTGCGCCCGTCCCCGAAATAATACCGATGACAGGACTATAAGTCTGATTTCAAAGTCTTGCAGCGCTGGATGAGGACCTTGCGGTTCGTTCGCGGGGGGAAGCGCCTTGGCGCGGGCGCGGGATCGGTGCGCGGGAAAAAGGCTTAGTGCAGCTGCCGTGCGCTGCCGTCGGCCAGCAGCTCTTCCAGAATCAGGTTGTCGATCTGGGTTTCCTGGCTCCAGAGCACCATCAGAACGATGATCTTGAGCTTGTCAATGGAAACGGGGGAGTCGGGCAGCGCCCAGGCTCGTTCAATGGCGATTTCCCGCAGTGGCGCCGATAGAACGCCCGCGGATTCCAGAAACATCAGAAAGCCAATGGCTTCAGCGCCGAGCCGTTGGTATTCGACTGGCGCATAAACGCGCGAACCACCGCTGCCCGTTGCCTGAGCAAGATCGACGCATTGCGTGCTGGCCTCTGCCAAGCCTGACAACCATGCCAGGGCATCGTCGATTTCTTCGTCGTCGAACCCTTCGGCGGCCAATTTGCGGGCCAAGGTGTCAGGGTCAGGACAGGCTTCTGGGGTGAAGTAGTTCTCGAAGAGATAAACGAAAATATCAAACATAGACTGAGCAAAAAGTACCAGTTCAAAGCGTACGCTTAAACGAACGGCGAGGCAAACCGGCGGCGGCCGATTCGGCGCGTCGGCCCAGGCCTACCAGGCCTTGAGCGTGGATCGGCGGGCCTGGCTGACGGTAGGCGGGCGGGAGATGGTTGTTGCGCTAAAGAAACAGAAGGGCGCAACGCGTCCGCTGTGTTCTAGGCGTTTTTTCCGCGATGGAAATGGGCCGGCGGCGCGGAGGGCGTGCGTTGATAGCGTCCGCCCGGCAGGCGCAGGATCTGGCCTTGCAGCTCCAGCTCGAAAAGCTCGTGCTGGAGGCAGGCGAGCGGACGCTGGCTGCGTTCGAGCAGCGTATCCAGGTCAGTGGGCGCCAGGTCAAGATGGGCCAGCAGCCCGCTGGGGTCGGGCGGCGCAGCCGGGGTGGTTGGCGGGTTGGCGGGCGGCGGCGGGCAGATGGGGGCGAGCGTGTCGAACAGGACGCCCAGGCCATCCAGCAATTGCGCGCCCTGTTTGATCAACTGATGGCAGCCCTGGCTCTGCGGAGACCACGGCGGGCCGGGCATGGCGAATACTTCCCGGCCCAGGTCCGCGGCCAGCCGGGCGGTGATTAGCGAACCGCTTTTCGGCGCGGCCTCAATGACACACGTGGCATAGCTCAGCGCCGCCACCAGGCGGTTGCGGCGGGGAAACTGATGGGCCATGGCGGGCGTGCCGAGCGCTTGTTCGGACAGCAAGAGCCCTTGTTCGGCAATCTGGTGGGCCAGGCGCTGGTGACGCGCCGGGTACACACGGTCCAGGCCGGTGGCCACCACCGCAAGGGTGGAGGCGGCGCAGGGCTGCGCCCGCAGCGCGCCGCGATGGGCTGCGGCGTCGATCCCGAGCGCCAGGCCGCTGAGGACGGTCCAGCCTGCCTGGGCCAAGCCGCTTGCCAGGTGTTCGGTGAAGGCAAGGCCGGTGGGGGTGGGCTTGCGGGTGCCGACCACGGCAATGGCGGGCGCCGCCAGATGGCGTAACTGGCCCTTGGCGTACAGGATGAGCGGTGGATCGTGGGTGGCGCGCAGCAAGGCGGGATAGCGCGGGTCTTCCCAGCACAGCAGGTGATGGTCCGGCTGCGCCGCCCAGTCCAGGGCCCGCGCGACCTGAGCGTGCTGTGTCCTGTCCAGCGGACGCGACAGCCGCATTGCCCATTTTTGCGGAAGCTGCTCGGCCAGCGTGGCATAATCAGTGGAGTAGAGGCGTTCAGGGCTCGCAAATCGGCTGAGCAGGGCGCGCGCGGTCACGGGACCCAGATCGGGTTCCAGGCTCAGACGCAGCCAGTGGGCAAGAGAAGAGGATGAGGTCATAACGGTGCCAAGCCTGGACTCAGTCCCTCACCATACCGGTCTGCGCCAGCGCTGTGCGGCAAGCCGAGACGTAATTGTCCATCAAAAAATGGAACTTTTATTGAGCGCCTCACTCTAATAGTCAACGCTTATAATAAATTTGCGGTCCCCGGCAGGGGCTTTCATACGTTGGTAATAGCCATGGCACTTCTTCCTATCCTTCAGTATCCTGACGCTCGCTTGCACACCAAGGCGAAACCCGTGGCGGTGGTGGATGACCGTGTCCGGACGATTGTTCGGAATATGGCTGAAACCATGTATGATGCGCCGGGTGTCGGCCTGGCCGCCACCCAGGTTGATATTCATGAACGCATCGTCGTGATTGACGTCTCGGAGCAAGGCGATGACCTGCTCGTCTTGATCAACCCGGAAATTACCTGGAAAAGCGAAGAAACCCAGGTCTATGAAGAAGGTTGCCTGTCGGTGCCCGGCATCTACGATGAAGTGGAACGCGCCGCGCGTATCAAGGTGCAGGCCACGAACGAGCAGGGCGAGCACTATGAGTTTGACGCCGACGGCCTGTTGGCGGTCTGTGTTCAGCATGAGCTTGACCACCTGGAAGGCAAAGTCTTTGTCGAGTATCTGTCCAATCTGAAGCAGAGCCGGATTAAGACTAAACTGAAAAAGCTCGAAAAGCGCAGCGCCTGAGCCCGCCCCGCTTTGTCATGATCAACACGTCGGCCAGCTTTGCTGGCCGTTGGTGTGGCCGCGGCGCCGATCCCCGTTCGCCGAGGCGATTTCCGTGCTCAAAAGACCGCTTGCCCATGCGTGGCGGACTCGTGGTGAAGAACGGGCTCGGGGTATGATCGGGCTTCCACGTTTTGATTCCCGTCCCGAACCCATGCGTCTGGTCTTTGCCGGTACTCCTGAATTTGCCCGTCTTTCCTTGGCCGCTTTGCTTGAGGCGGGCCATGATGTCGCGTTGGTGCTGACCCAGCCCGACCGCCCCGCCGGACGCGGGTTGAAGCTGACCCCAAGCCCGGTGAAGGCCGAGGCGCTGCGTCATGGGATACCGGTCTGCCAGCCGCGTTCGTTGCGGCGGGACGGCGCCTATCCTGACGAAGCGTCGGACGCACTGGCCGCGTTGGAAGCGGCGCGGGCCGATGTCATGGTGGTGGCGGCCTATGGACTGATCCTGCCGCAGGAAGTACTGGATATACCGCGCCTTGGCTGCTTGAACATCCATGCCAGCCTGTTGCCGCGCTGGCGCGGCGCGGCGCCGATTCAGCGCGCCATTGAAGCGGGCGATACGGAAACCGGCGTCACCATTATGCAAATGGATGCCGGGCTGGATACCGGCGACATGCTGTTGATGGGCAAGCTG
The DNA here is from genome assembly GCA_041678365.1 of Pigmentiphaga sp. GTDB lineage: Bacteria > Pseudomonadota > Gammaproteobacteria > Burkholderiales > Burkholderiaceae_B > Pigmentiphaga. The sequence goes on from JBAYOI010000104.1 coordinate 8,498, forward strand.
CCGATCACCCCGGCACTGACCGCCGCGGCGTTGCACGATCAGTTGGCGGAGCAGGGCGCGGCCTTGATTGTCGAGGCCCTGGATGCCTTGGCGCGGCAAGGGCTGACCCGCAGGCCGCAACCCGCTGACGGTGTGGTGTATGCGCCGAAGCTGCAAAAGGCCGAGGCGGCGCTGGACCTGACGCAATCGGCGGAAGCGCTGGTCCGCCGCATTCATGCCTTCAACCCGGTTCCTGGCGCGACGCTGCGTTTGCCGGGGATTGAACAGCCCGTCAAGGTATGGCGGGCGCAGGCCTTGTCAGAGCAGGTCGGCCTTGAGCCCGGGACGCTCGTGCGCAGCACGCGCGACGGCATTGATCTGGCCTGCGGCAGCGGCGTATTGCGCTTGCTTGAATTGCAGCGCGCCGGGGCGAAGCGGCAGCCGGTGGACGTTTTCGTTCAAGGTTATCAGGCGCAAGGAGCCCAGGCATGAACGCGCCCAAACAAGACATTCAACCGAGTGCGCCGCTGTCCGCGGTCATTCTGGCATCGGCCACCGTGGTGCAGTCGGTGCTGGCCGGCACGTCATTGACTGAAGCCTTGATGCAGGTTGAGCCGGGGATCCGGCCCGCGGTCCAGGCTGTCAGCTTTCACGCAATGCGGCGGCTCGGCTGGGCAAAAACGGTCAAACAGGCGCTGATTCCGCGCAAGCCCTCCAACGCGCTGTTGGATGCGCTGCTGCTGGTCTCTTTTTCGCTGCTGGCGCCGGAGGCGGAGTCCGCCAGCGTGCGCTATGCGCCGCATACGGTGGTGGATCAGGCGGTACGCGCCACCGCCGCGAAGCGGGCGCTCGCCCCGTTCAAGGGCCTGGTCAATGGCAGCCTGCGGCGCTTTCTGCGCGAGGGCGAGGCCTTGCTGGAGCGCTTGCAGGATTCCCTGGAATTGAAGTGGAACCATCCGAGCTGGTGGGTGCAGCGCCTTCAGCAGGACTATCCGCAAGACTGGCAGTCCATCCTTGAGGCCGCCAATCAGCAACC
>JBAYOI010000105.1:0-9421 GCA_041678365.1 Pigmentiphaga sp.
AATCTTACTTATACTTTCGTAGTTGCAACTCAGTTTCATGAGCGAATCTTGACCTTTCTTTCCATCATGCTGGCCACCTTTGCCAGCGGCGCACTGTCGGCCTTGCTGGCCGGTTGGCTTGGCTATCGCCTCTACGCCCACTATCTTCACCACATGGTGAGTTTTTCCGTGGGAGTGTTGCTGTCCGTCGCCTTATTGCACACCTTGCCCGAGGCTTTCGAGTCCGGGGCGAAGCCTGGGGTCCTGTTCGCCTTGCTGTTGGCTGGTTTGCTGGGTTTCTTCGTGCTTGAGAAGCTGGCCCTGATCCGCCACGACCACCACCATGAGCATGATGGGCATGATCATCCGCCGGGCCATGATTCGCATCAAGCGGGCAGAGGCGGGCTGGCGATTCTGGTTGGCGACGGCTTGCACAATTTTTGCGACGGCATTCTGATTGCCGCCGCTTTCCTGGTGGATCCCGCGCTGGGCTGGTTGACGGCCGTGTCCATTATTGCGCATGAGATCCCACAGGAGCTGGGGGATTTCATTGTGTTGGTCAACGCCGGATTCAGCCGCCGCAAGGCCTTGTTGTGGAACGTGATGTCCAGCATGCTGGCCATGCTGGGCGGGGTGCTGGGCTACTTCGTGCTGCGCGAATCGATGGCCTTGGTGCCCTATGTCCTGGTGCTGGCCGCGAGCAGCTTCATCTATATTGCGGTGGCGGATCTGATGCCGCAAATGCAGGAGCGGACCCGCTTGCGTGAAAGCCTGCCTCAGCTTGGGCTAGTGGCCGCCGGGGTGCTTGCCGTATTTCTGGTCACGGCGCCGCTGCACCAGCACCATCATCATGACGGTCACGACCCCGATCACGGGCATGAGCAAGGCCATGATCATGATCATGATCATGGCCACGAGTCCCATTCACATTGAGCGCTTGCCGCGCCGCCCCTGACGGGCGGCGGCGCACTGATCAGCGCCAGGCTTGCGCCAGCCCCTGATAGCTGGCGACCCGCTGGCCGTGGTCATGGATCATGCTGTTGACCATGACTTCGGTGGCGCCCACCTCGTTCGCCAAGCCCCGAATGCGTTCCGCAACCCGGTCCGGCGTGCCAACGTGGATGCGGCTCCGGTTGTAATGGCGGACCGCCGCCTCCTCCGGACTGTATTCATACGCCAAGGCCTCTTCGACGCTGGGAATCGGCAGCCGCGTGCGGCCGGTGCGTGTGCGCATCATATAGAGTTCCGCCGTGGAGGCCAGCGCCCAGGCCGCTTCATCGGTGTCCGCGGTAATGGCATTGACGGCCAGGATGGCTTTTGGACTCTGGCCGAAAGGCGAAGCGCGGAACAGGCGGTGATAGCGCTCCATGGCCGCATGCACGCTTTCGGGCACGATGTGGTGGGCAAAGGCAAAACCGAAGCCATTGACGGCGGCCACTTCCGCGCCGTAGGTGCTTGACCCGAGAATCCAGACGGCGGGGGACGGCACGCCGACTGGCGTGGCGCGGACACGGCTGTGGGGATGGTCGGCGGGCATGACGTCTTTCAGGTAGCCGACCAGATCGGACAGTTGCTGCGGAAAATCATGGGCATCGTTCGGCCCGCGGCGCAGTGCGCTGGCGGTGACGGGGTCGGTGCCGGGCGCGCGGCCAAGGCCGAGGTCGATCCGGGTTGGGAACATTGCTTCCAGCACCCGGAAGGATTCCGCGACCTTGAGCGCGCTGTGGTTGGGCAGCATGACGCCGCCCGAACCGACGCGGATGTGCGAAGTCTGGGCGGCAATCCGGCAGATCAGCAGTTCGGGGGACGAGCACGCCAGGGCCGCTGTGTTGTGGTGCTCGGCCAGCCAGTAGCGGAAATAGCCGGCGGCTTCGGCCTGCTGGGCAAGGTCGATGCTATGGCGGATTGCGTCGGAAGGGCCCAATCCGGCGGGAATGGGGCTCAGGTCAAGAACGGAGAGATGCACGGATCACCTGTATGGGAAAAAGGTCAACGGGGCTTCATGTACAAGGTCCGGAGCGTGGAGAGCAGGCCCGCCATGATGATGACGCCCATGCCCGCCCACGCCAGCCCGTCTGGACGGTCGGCCCACAGCCAATAGCCAAGGCCGACCGAAAGCGGGATGTTGACGTATTGCAGCACGGCGCATAGCCACGGGGAACCTTGTCCGAACGCGCGGGTCAGCGCGAATTGGCCCACCAGCCCGCACAGCCCGATGCCGAGCAGCAGGAGCCAGGTCAGGGCCGACAGCGCGGTCCAGCCTTCCAGCAGCATCAGCAACAGCCCGGCCAGCATGATGGACACTGAGAAATACAACACGATCCGCCATTCCTGCTCGCCCGCTTGGCTCAAGGTCTTGACCTGGAGCAGAGCGCTGGCCAGACAGGCGCCTGAAATCAGCCCGAGGGTGGCGGGTAGCCACTGATCCATGCTGAAAGCGGGGCGTAGAACGGCAACAATGCCGAGGAAGCCAAGGAGAACCGCCAGTACGCGCCAGAAATCGGGACGAGGCTGCGTAAATAGCAGCCAGCCGGCAATGAACAGCGGCGCCGTATAGTTCAATGTCACCGCTGTGCCGAGCGGCAAATGGCCGATGGCATAAAAGGAAAAGCTCATCGAGCCGACGCCCGAGAGATTGCGAAAGCCATGCATGCGCCAGGACAGCGGACGCAAAGACATACCATGGGTCTGGGCCCATAGGACAAGCAGCAAGGCGGAAGGCAGGCCGCGGAAAAAAAGAATCTGGCCCAGGCTGGCTTCGGCGTTGGCCAGTTTTACCAGGGCGCCCATCCAGGAAAACATCAGAACGGCGACCAGCATCCACAGTGCTTGCATGGTTTTCCAACAAAGAAGACGGCCAGAAGAAGAAGGATTGTAGCCATTCTGCCTGCGCAAAGCGAAACGGGCAGAAGCAGAAATTCCGGGGCGGTTGCGGAATTCGTTTCTTGAATGCGCTCAAATCGTTAACATATAGGGGAGGTGAAGTGCTTTCAGCGAGTGCGCCGAATGAATATCGCGCGGGGCGATGCTCACGGTGCAGGCGGTGGAGTTGTCATAACGATTTTGGAGCTTTTTTCGCCCCATGAAACGAATAGTCCTTTTTTTGGCGACCAACTTTGCAGTATTGCTGGTCTTGAGCGCAACGGTGAACGTCCTGGGCGTGAACCGGTTCCTGAGCGCAAACGGCATCGACTTCCAGATGCTGATGGTTTTTTCGTTCGTCATCGGCTTTGGCGGTGCGATCATTTCACTGCTCATGAGCAAACCGGTTGCCAAGATGAGCATGCGCTGCCGGGTCATTGATCCGAGCCGTCCTGGCAACGCGGAAGAACAATGGTTGGTGGACACGGTTCACCAATTGGCGGACCGGGCTGAAATCGGCCGCCCGGAAGTGGCCATCTATGAGGGCGAACCGAACGCGTTCGCCACCGGCGCCTTCAAGAATAACGCCCTGGTGGCGGTGTCTACCGGCCTGCTGCGCAGCATGACCGAAGAAGAGGTCAGCGCCGTGCTGGCGCACGAAGTGGCGCACGTCGCCAACGGCGACATGGTGACGCTGACCTTGATCCAAGGCGTTCTCAACACCTTCGTGGTCTTCATCTCGCGTGTTGTGGGCTATGTGGTGGATCGCGTGATCCTGAAAAATGAGCGGGACGGCGTGGGGATCGGCTATTACGTCTCGGTGGTGATCTGTGAGATCGTATTCGGCATTCTGGCCTCGATTATCGTGGCCTGGTTCTCGCGCGTCCGGGAATACCGCGCGGATGCCGGGTCGGCCTACCTGCTTGGCGCGCGCGAACCGATGATTCATGCGCTGGCTCGCTTGGGCGGCATGACGCCGGGCAATTTGCCGAAAAACTTCGAGTCGTCGGGAATCACCGGAAAAGGCGTGAATTTTGGTCAGCTGTTTGCCACGCACCCGCCGATTGAAGCGCGGATCAAGATGTTGATGAACGCCCGCGTTGCGTGAACGCCAGGGCAACCGCTACATGAAAAAAGCGCAGCTTCATCGGCTGCGCTTTTTACCTTGGGGCGGCCCGGCGATAAAAAAGGCCCCCACGCTACGCCGCTTGGCGGCTGCGCTGCCCCCCCAAGGGAGCGCTTTTATCTTGGGAGCGGCCCGGCGATAAAAAAACGGCGGAGCCAGGCTCCGCCGTACTTGCTTGGATAAGCGCCTTATTTGGTTTTCAGGCGCAGATCGTTCTTGACACTTTGGACACCATCAACACCGCGGGCCACCTCAACCGCGCGCTGGGCTTCCGCCGTCGAGTTCACAAAGCCCGAGAGCTGGACGACGTTGCGGAAAGTCTCCACGTTCACGCTGGCGGCGCTGACACCTTCAGCGGACATGAGGGCCGTTTTGACCTTGGCGGTAATGGCAGCGTCCTGCGTGTATTCACCCGCGGATTGTTGCGTCCGGGTGGAGGTGCAGCCAACGGCGATGGTGCTGATTCCCAAAACGCCTGCAATGATCAGATTACGGAATGCCATGGAAAGCTCCTTTAGGCTGATTGCCTTTCTTGGTTTGAGAACGGATTACTTTTTGATGAGGGCTTTGATCAGTGACAAGACTGCTAAAACAACAAAAATCAGGAAAATGAACTTGGCAATCGAGGCTGCTCCGGAAGCAATGCCTCCGAAACCGAGTACTGCCGCAATAATGGCGATGACGAAAAACACAATCGCGTAATGCAACATAGTGACTCCTCTCAATGAAAACGGGTCGACTTCTGTGTGATGCGTAGTCGTAGGATTCACAGTAACAGGAGACGTTGATCTCACAAGCGGCGATTGTGTTGAGTTGTAAGAGTCAAGCAGGTGCCAATGACGAAAAAACGCCCAGCAAGCAGGCGTTTTGAACGGGCGGACCAAAAGTTGCCGCTGTACTAACTGGTTGCCGAATCGGCCATGCTGTTACCGTACCATTCATGGAAATGCTGCATTCCATCTTCCATCGGAGACTGATAGGGCCCGGTTTCAGAGGTGTTGCGCAACATCAATGCGCGGCGTCCCGCGTCCATGCGTTCGGCGATCTCATCGTCCTCAATGGCGGTTTCCATATAGGCGGCCCGTTGCGCGGCGACGAATTCGCGTTCGAAGTGGACGATTTCCTCCGGGTAGTAGAATTCGACGATATTGACCGTTTCCTGCGGGCTCTTTGGATAGAGCGTGGAAAGCACCAGCGTATGCGGGTAGAGTTCAATCATGTGGGTTGGATAGTGCGTGACCCAGACGGCGCCGAAGTCCGGTGCGCGCCCTTCGCGGAAGGCAAGCAGCGCATCGTGCCAGCGTTGATACACCGCTGAGCCTGGATGGGCCAGCGCGGCGTGGATGCCGACCCGCTGCAGGCTGAAATGGTCGCCAAACCGCCATTCCAGGTCATCGCAAGTCACGAACTGGCCAAGGCCGGGGTGGAAGGGGCCGACGTGATAGTCTTCCAGGTAGACCTCGATGAAGGTTTTCCAGTTGTAGTTGCATTGATGCACTTCAACGTGATCAAGCATATAGTCGGAAAAATCAAACTCGGGCAGGCCGTTCAGCGCCGCCAGTTCCTGGCTGATTTGCCGACCGCCTTCGCGCGGCGCTTCAAACAGCGAGCCATTCCAGGATTGCAAGGGAAAGGATTGCAGATCCAGGGCCGGGGTGTGTTCAAACAGTGGCGCGCCGATCAGCTTCCCGGTGGTCTGGTAGGTCCAGCGGTGGAGCGGGCAGACAATATTGCCGTTCGGGCCCAGGCTGCCCCGGCTCTGCACGCGGGCGGCGGCTTTATCGTGCGCGCACGATTGCCCGCCGAGCATGATGGCTTGGCGGTGGCGGCATACGTTGGATAACAGTTCGATTCCCCGCGGGTTTCTTACCAGGACCCGCCCATCGTTTTCCTGGGGCAGGGTTCGGTACTCACCCAGGTTGGCCAGCATTTTTTCATGGCCGACGTAAAGCGGGGAGCGAGCAAAAATGGTGTGCAATTCACGCTGGAAAAGCGCTTCATCAAAATAGGCACTGACAGGTAGCTGCGCTCGGCTCGCTGTCATGTGTTTTACGTGACCGATATCGGCCATGGGTTTCCTCCGCGAGAGTTATCGTGCCGGTGGCGTTGACGAAATCACCCCTTACGCAACGTGGAGTGAGTGCGCGGCCGGATGAGGCCGTGCGGTGAGCCACCTGCCTGGGCACAAGCCTTGTTGTTCGTGGCGAGGGCTGTGCCGGTACTTCTTCGAGAACGCCGCTGGCGCGAAGAAAATGATCTGCCTGATCAAGCGATTATTGTACCTCGGCTTGCCCGTTCGGCAGGGGCGCCGCGGCCGATGAGCAAAGCCGAATGCTGCGCCGCGTCGGCTATCCCGTACAATTCGGACTTCATACTTCTTACTCTACCCAGGAGGCTGGTTTGCAAGCACCCCAAGACCCCGTCACGCCGGAACAGGCTGCCCTTGAGACGGCGCAGCTGGATTTTGAAACGGCGCTCCACGAGTTGGAGGATCTGGTCGCCAAGATGGAGGAAGGAGAGCTGCCTCTGGAGCAATCACTGGCTGCCTATCAAAGAGGGGTGGACCTGGTGCGCATCTGCCAGGATCGCCTGGCCAAGGCCGAACAGCAGGTTCGCGTCCTGGAAGGCGAGCTGCTGAAACCCTTCAATGACGCTGAGTGAGTGACGAGTCTTGATGAACAGGGCTGATTTTCAGACGTGGATGCAGCGCCACGCGCTGCACGTCGAGCAGGTGTTGTCCAGCGTGTTGCCAGGCGCCGATCAGGCGCCGGTCCGCCTGCATGAGGCCATGCGCTACGCCGCGCTCGGCGGCGGCAAGCGTGTGCGTCCATTGCTGGTGTATGCGGCGGCCGAGGCTTGCCTCAATGAGGCGTCCGCTGACGCCACGCTGGATCCGCTGGCCGCCGCCGTGGAGTTGATCCATGTGTACTCCTTGGTGCATGATGATCTGCCGTGCATGGATGATGACGCCATGCGCCGCGGCAAGCCGACGGTGCATGTCCAGTACGACGAAGCTTGCGCGCTGCTGGTGGGCGATGCCTTGCAGGCGCTGGCGTTCGAGTCGGTCGGCCGCTTGAATGCGCCCGCCGAACGTGTGGTCGAGGCCATGCAGGTGCTGGCGCGCGCCAGCGGCAGCCTGGGCATGGTGGGCGGCCAGGCCATTGACCTGGCCAGCGTGGGACTGGCGCTGAGCCCGGCCCAGCTTGAAACCATGCACCGCCTGAAAACCGGCGCGCTGTTGCAGGCGAGCACCGAACTGGGCGGCATTGCCGTCGGCGCTGATCCGCGCCAGCGCCAATCCTTGGCCGAATACGCCAAAGCCATTGGACTTGCCTTTCAGGTCATCGACGATATTCTGGACGTGACCGCCGATACGGCGCGCTTGGGGAAGACGGCTGGTAAGGATGAGGCGGCGGACAAGCCGACTTATGTGTCGCTGCTGGGGCTGGATCAAGCCCGGGCACTGGCCTCGGCGCTGCACCGGCAAGCGGTGGAGGCGCTCGGGCCCTTCGGGTCTGCGGCGCACCGCCTCACTGCCCTGGCCGACTTTGTCGTGCTGCGCGACCGATAATACGGAGATAGCCACACCATGGCCTCAGAATTGCTGAACCAGATCGCGACCCCTGACGACTTGCGTCAGTTGGATCGCAATCAACTGAACGAACTGGCTGTCGAGCTGCGTCAATTCATCTTGGAATCGGTGTCGAAGACGGGCGGCCATTTGTCGTCGAACCTCGGCACGGTCGAGCTGACGATCGCCTTGCATTATGTGCTGAACACGCCGCATGACCGGATCATCTGGGACGTTGGACATCAAAGTTATCCGCACAAGATCCTGACGGGGCGCCGGGAGGCCATGAGCACCTTGCGCCAGGCGGGCGGAATTTCCGGTTTTCCGAAGCGTAGCGAGTCCGACTACGATGCGTTCGGCACCGCGCATTCCTCCACCTCCATTTCCGCGGCCCTGGGCATGGCGGTTGCGTCGCACGTGCAGGGCGTGGATCGGCGGCATGTGGCGGTGATCGGAGATGGCGCGATGACGGCGGGCATGGCGTTCGAAGCCATGAACAATGCCGGGGTCTTGCCGGATGCCGATCTGCTGGTCATCCTGAACGACAACGATATGTCGATTTCGCCGCCGGTCGGCGCCTTGAACCGCTATCTGGCGCGGCTGATGTCGGGACGCTTTTATGCAACCGCTCGCAACGTGGGCAAAGCGGTGCTGCAGCACATGCCGCCGGTGTTCGAACTGGCGAAGCGGCTGGAAGGGCATGCCAAGGGACTGGTCACGCCCGCCACGCTTTTTGAAGAGCTGGGGTTCAACTATGTGGGGCCGATTGACGGCCACGATCTGGATTCGCTGATCCCGACACTGCAGAACATGGTGCAGTTGAAGGGGCCGCGCTTTCTGCACGTCGTGACCAAGAAGGGGCAGGGATACAAGCTGGCCGAGGCGGATCCGGTGCTCTATCACGGCCCGGGCAAGTTCGATCCGGTCGTCGGCATTCGTCCGTCATCGGCGCCAGCCCGCCAGACCTTTACCCAGGTGTTCGGCCAGTGGGTGTGCGATCAGGCCGAGGCCGATGAGCGTTTGCTGGCAATCACGCCCGCCATGCGTGAAGGCAGCGGACTGGTCGAGTTCGAACAGCGGTTTCCGCAGCGTTACGCTGACGTCGGCATTGCGGAGCAGCATGCGCTGACCTTTGCGGCGGGGATTGCCTGCGAAGGGATGAAGCCGGTCGTGGCCATCTACTCGACCTTCCTGCAGCGCGCTTATGATCAGTTGATTCATGATGTGGCGCTGCAGAACCTGGACGTGACGTTGGCGCTGGACCGGGCGGGCCTGGTGGGGGCCGACGGCGCTACCCACGCGGGCAACTACGATATTGCCTTTCTGCGCTGCGTGCCGAACATGGTGGTGGCCACGCCGTCCGACGAAGCGGAGTGCCGTCTGTTGTTGAGCACCTGTTATGCCTATCCGGGGCCGGCTTCGGTGCGCTATCCGCGCGGCGTCGGCGTCGGTGCAATACCGGCGCCAGGCCTGGAAACGGTCGAGATCGGCCGTGCCGTGGTGCGCAGGCGTGCCGCAAAACCGGCGGAGAGCGTGGCCATTCTGGCCTTCGGCCCCTTGCTGGCGCCTGCCTTGGCGGCGGCGGAAGCCCTGGACGCCAGCGTAGTGGACATGCGTTTCGTCAAGCCGCTGGATGAGGAGTGCGTGCTGGCGATGGCGCGCAGCCATCGTGGCCTGGTCACGATCGAGGAAGGGGCGGTGATGGGCGGCGCGGGCAGCGCCGTGGCCGAATGCCTGCACGCGCACGGCTTGAATCCGCCGGTGTTGCAGTTGGGCCTGCCGGACCAGTTCATTGACCATGGCGACCAGGCGCGTTTGTTGGCGTCGGTTGGGCTGGACGCGGACGGCATTCTGGCTTCCATCCGCCAACGCTTCTTTGCGGA
>JBAYOI010000106.1:0-9348 GCA_041678365.1 Pigmentiphaga sp.
CAGCAGACCGCGATCATCCCGCTCTACACCAGCAAAGACCCGAACTGCTGCCCGAGCGGCGGCAGCGCCCGGGTCAAGATCGGTCTGGAAAACGGCCAGCTTGTCACCCGTTCCATTGAAATCCTGCCTCAGGACCATTAAGCAAACCATCCGCTTTGCCCCGGGATCAGCGCAGCACCGCGCTGATCCCGTTTTCGTCTTTCCGCTTCCTTCTGCGCGCTGTCCGCACGGCCACTGTGCGGGCGCGTAGAGGTAAGAGCTTGCCCCCGGTTGCCCCCTCCCCTCCCTTCACCGTTCCCCGCATCTTGTTACGCTTGAGTGACAATTGGCCTAGTGTTAACCATTACTCTGTCTCAAGGGCGCGCCGTTCCCGCCAACTTGAAGTTGAAGCTTATGAATCGTCGTTTACTGTGGATCGATGTCTTGCGAGGCAGCTGCATTTTGCTGGTGATCCTTCACCACTGGCTGCTGCATTACGTTGATGACTCCAAATTGCTGGCTTCGGCCTTTTTCCACCTGGATCACGCGCTCGCGCCGATCCGGATGGAGCTGCTCGTCTTTTTGTCCGGCATGTTGGTGGCACGCTCCGCCGCCAAGGGCGCCTTCCAGTATTTTGACGGCAAGGTCAAGAAAATCCTCTACCCCTACGCCATCTGGACCGCCTTCATGTTCCTGGTGCTGATGCCGATCCAAAGCCCGGTGGAACTGCCCGCCTATACCTATTTCTATTCGCTGAAATTTTTCATCGGCTTCACCGATCTCACCTGGTTCCTGTATTGGATCTTCACCTTCTACATCATCCAATACTTCGCCCGCCAGCTCAAAACCTCGACGGTTCTGCTGCTCACGCTCAGCCTCTACCTGCTGGTTTCAAAGCTTGAGCCACGCCTGATCACCACGATTGGCGAGCAACTTTACGCGCATCACGTTTCCTTGACGGCGGCGATCTATCTGTTCTTCTACTTCTATCTTGGCGACAAGTTCTCCGCCTATATCATGCAAAAGGAAGGAGACGTCAGCTTCAAGCCAGGCTGGGTGGCCTTGTCCGCCGTTTCTTTTGCCGCGGTCGTCTTCATTGCCACCCGGTATCAGTGGGACAAGTTTTCCTTGTTCTACCTGCCTTTCGTCGCCGGTTCGCTGTTGGCCCTGTTCGCGTTGGCCCGCTGGGCGTCCAACACCCGGCCCGCCCAGGCCCTGGGATTCATTGGCCAACACTCGCTCATCTATTACCTGGGCCACTATCCCATCATGGTGCTGCTGGCCCGACTCACGGAACAGTTGCCCACCGACGCCATCCTCTTTCCAACCGCAGTGCTGTTCATCTCATTGCTGCTGCCTTGGCTGTTTATCAAGCACTATGAGAAAAAGTCCGTCACCTTGCTGTTCGAGTGGCCCAGCGCCGTCCCGGCCCGGAAAGCAGCGAAGAACAGCAATCTGTAGATGGCGGGTTTTACGGTTTGCGTTCGCGAGTTCGCGAGTTCGCGAGCTGAGCTCGCTCCTACACGCGTGACTTCTGCATCGTAGGAGCGGGCTCTGCCCGCGAATTCCCTCGTTCCCCCCGCCCCGCCATTCCGCCTAGCGAAACTTTCCAACTCTTCGCTTGTTCACGCGGTGCCCAGCCTCCATGCTTACTCCCTGCAAGTCCTTGAGTGACAAGGACTGACTTGAGTTGGAGGCATCCATGAAAAAACGATTTCCCCTGGCCGGACTCGCGGCGGCACTGTTTGCATTCTGTGCGCCCGTTCAGGCTCAAGCCGATTACCCAAGTCGGCCCATTCGCCTGATCGTTCCCTTTCCAGCTGGCGGCAGCACCGACGTCGTGGCGCGCCTGATCGCCGAACGGCTGGGCCAGAAGTTCGGCCAGCAAGTGGTGGTTGACAACCGTCCCGGCGCGGGCGGCAACATCGGCACCGATCAGGCCGTCAAGGCCGCGCCGGATGGCTATACGCTGGTGCTGAGCACCTCGGGCCCCTTGGCCAATAACAAGTTCCTGTATGAGAACATGCCTTTCGATGCGGAAAAGGATGTGACGCCCATCGCGCTGGTGGGGGAAATCCCGCTGGTGGTGGTCGTCAATGAAAAAAGCCCGCATCAAAGCTTTGCCGCGCTGACGCAAGCCGCCAAAAGCGCCAATAAACCCATGTCCTTCGGCAACCCCGGCAATGGCACGATCGGCCACTTGGCCTTCGAGTTGTGGAACCATCAAAACAGCGGCACCATGCAGGCCATTCCCTACCGTGGCGACATGCCCGCCATGACGGACCTGATGGGCAACAGCATTGATGGCATCGTCGCGCCCATCACCGCGTTCATTTCAAATATTCAAGCAGGCAAGCTCAAAGGCCTGGCCGTGATGTCGGCCGAGCGTTTCCCCGGCACGCCTGACGTACCCACCGCCAAAGAACAAGGCGCGGACTTGCAAGCATCGGTGTGGTTCGCCATTGCCGGGCCCAAAGGCATGCCCGCGCCTGTCGTCCAGAAGCTGAACCAGGAAATCAATGCCATCACCCGCTCAAGCGAAGGCCGTGACAAACTGGCGCAGTTCGGCGCCGTTGCCCGCAACGGCACGCCGGAAGACCTCGGCACGCTGATGAAAGAAGAAGCCGCCAAGTGGCAGCAAGTCATTGAGCGCGCCAACATCAAACTGAACTGATTATTGCAGTACCGGAAAACCACTATGACCGCAATCGCCACCCCCAAAACCGCCGAAGACCTGGAAGGCATCACGCCCGAATTGGCCGCGCGTATCGATGCGCTGATGGTAGGCGCCATCGACATGCACTGCCACAGCGGCCCGTCCGTCATGCCGCGTCGGCTGGATCATATTGAAGCCATTGAAGAAGCCGCGGGCGCAGGCATGCGCGGCCTGCTCTTCAAGGACCATTTTTATTCCGCCACCCCCGTGGTTGAGCTGCTCAAGCCGCGCTGCTGTGAGCTCAATCTGCGCCTGTTCTCCGGCGTGCCGCTCAACGACACCGCCGGCGGTCTGAACCCGTACGCGGTGGATCACGGCCTCAAGCTCGGGGCCGACCTGGTCTGGATGCCGACCTTCTCGGCCGCCAACCATATCCGCAACAACCATCGCAAGAAAATGCTGCAAACCAAGCTGCCTATGCTGCCCGCCACGATGCTGACGGTGGTGGACGAGAAAGGTCGGCTCAAGGACGTGGTCAAGCAGATCCTGGACCAGATTGCCGAGTTTGATGCCGTGCTGTCTGCCGGACACTTGCACATCTCCGAGATCTGGCCGCTGTTCGAAGAAGCCAAGCAACGTGGCGTCAATCGCCGCCTGGTCCAGCACCCGACCTACACCATCGGCGCCTCATTGGCGGACATCCGCGAACTCATCTCCGACGGCAACTACATTGAGCACTCACTGTGCATGTTCATTGAAGAATCCCGCTTCAAGCATTGGGACGCCGATGAGCTGCAAGAAATCATCACCGCGGGCACGGTCGAGCGCACCATCCTCGGCTCGGATCTGGGACAGATCAAGAACCCGACGCCGGTCACCGGCTTCCGTTCCGTCATCAAATTGCTGATCGAACTCGGCTACGCCGACGACGACATCCGCAAACTGGTGGGCGGCAATGCCTCGCGCCTGCTGGGTCTGGATGAAAAAACCAACGCGGACGCCCAGGCATGAACGAGCACGTCGTCATCCGCACGGAGGGCATGACCGGCCCCGAGGCCTACCGGCTGCTGTGCGGCGCGGTGTCTCCGCGGCCGGTGGCCTGGATCACGACGCGCAATGAAAGCGGCAGCGTCAACGCCGCGCCGTTCAGCTCCTATAACTACGTCTCGCATAGCCCGCCCATGCTGGCCATCAACATTGCCGCGCACCCGGATGGCCGCCTGAAAGACACAGCGCGCAACCTGCTCCGCACCCGGGAGCTGGTGGTCAACGTTGCCACCGAAGCCAATGTGGAAGCGCTCCATGCCACGTCCGCGCTGCTGCCGCCCGAGACCAGCGAAGTCGATCAGCTGGGCCTGGCCACGCTGCCCGGCGTCGCGGGCGCCACGCCCCGCTTGGCCGCCTCTCCGGTGCAAATGGAATGCAGACTGGAGCATGTCGTTCCGCTGGGCCATGGCGTCAACACGCTCTACATCGTGGCCGTGACAGCTTTCCATCTGGACCCCCGCGTCTACGATGGCCGCTACATCCAGCACGACGCGCTCAAACCGCTGGCCCGCCTGGGCGGCCCGTTCTATGCCGGACTGGGGACGACCCTGCGCCGCCCCGCTCCTTGAAAAAGCTCGCCTATGGAAACCTCTTTCGAAATCGGCACCTTCATCAAAACCGTTTCTCCCCATATTGTGGAGCTGCTCGGCACCACGCCGCTTGATTTCGGCGTGATCGACGCCGAGCATGCGCCGTTCGACCGCCAGTCCATCGATCTGCTGCTGCTGGCGGGCAAAGCCGCCCAGTTGCCCTTGTATGTCCGAATTCCCGATCGCCAGCCCGCCACCATCCTCTCCGTGCTGGACCTGGGCGCGGCGGGCATTGTCGTGCCGCACGTCAATGATGCCGAACAGGCCCGGCAGATCGTGAGCCGCGCCAAATACCTGGGCGGCGAACGCGGCTTTTCCAGCTCGCCGCGCGCCGCGGGCTATGGCACGGACAGCTATGCCAACGCGCAGGCCCGCGGCGATCAGACCCGCATCATCTGCCAGATAGAAAGCGTGGCAGGCCTGCAAAACTGCCAGGCCATTGCCGAAACACCCGGCGTTGACGCGCTGTTCATCGGCCGGGCCGACCTCGCGCTCTCCCTGGGCGAAAGCAATTCACGCCATCCGAAAGTGCTGGACGCCACGGACCGCATCATTGCCGCCACCCTGGCGGCTGGCAAACAAGCGGCGATGTTCGTTGGCAACCTGGCCGAGCGCGACGAATTCCACGCCAAAGGCGTCACCTGGTTCGTCTTCGGCTCGGACCAATCCTTTTTACGCCAAGGCGCCCAGCAAGCGTGCGCCAACCGCTCCGAGGTATCCGCATGACCCGCCCCTTCCCGCGTTCCGCCACCTATGCCGATATGGCCAACACCGCCCCACAGCACACCGGTCCAGGCCAACAAACCTGGATCACCCGCGGCGGCCGCTTCGTCGTCGCCGTCACGCAGGCTGAAGCGGGCGCCACGCTGCACCGGGACAATGAGGCGGATGAATACATCGTGCTGCTGCCGCACAGCGCCGCGCGCCTGGACGCCTCGGGCGTCCAGCAAGACCTGACCGCGGAGTCGCTGACCATCGTCCCGCCCGGCAGCAGCACGCTTACCGCGCTGGCGCCGGGCCTGATCGTGCGCGTGTTCGCCCCGTCCGCCCAGGACCTGCTTGAGCAAGCCAGCAACCGGGAAAGCTATCAGGATGACGCGCCCGAGCTGGCGCCGAACCTGCCCTGGCCTCCGCCCGCCAACGGCTATCGGATCCGCAGCTATGCCTTGAAAGACTACCTGCGCACCGACACCAATATGCGGCTATTCCGGACCCGGCGCCTGATGGTCAACGTACTGGCCAAACGTACCGTACCGCGCGATATCCGCGCGTTGTCCCCGCACCAGCACACCGATTTCGAACAAGGCTCGCTGGTGATTCAGGGCCGTTACATGCACCATCTGCGCTACCCGTGGACCAAGAATATGGAACAGTGGGTGGAAGACGAACACGTGGAGATCGGCGCACCGTCGTTGACGGTCATCCCGGCGCAAGTGATCCACACCAGCCGCAACCTCAGCGAGGGCGACAGCTGGCTGATTGATATCTTTGGCCCGCCCCGGTTGGACTTCTCACGCAAGCCCGGCCTGGTCTGCAATGCGGACGAGTACCCGATGCCGGAAGGAACCTCACCCCTACCCGCTTGACGCGGGCCCCTACAAGGGGCGGCGCTGGTGGGTCGGCAAAGCCGGACCCACGGCGCCCTGAATAAGGCCGGGGTTCTTTTGTATCGTGGGAGCGAGCTCTGCTCGCGAATGCCCCGCAAGAGACGATTCGCGAGCAGAGCTCGCTCCCACGGCAAGCCTCCTGCCCCCTCAGCTGTTTTGCCTACGTACAAGCTCAACTAGATGCACTTGCAGTTGCCCGCTTAGTAGCTGAGACGCAAAGAACAGCGCCTCCTACTTATCACTTTCTGTCTCACCACCCCCGAAATGCAACTAAAAAACAGTTGCAAAACCTGGCGAGCGAAGGCAAACTCATGTCTAGAAAAGAGAAACTTGTCACGCATATTTTCAATCCGCCCTATCCCTCAGACATTAGATTTGAAGAGTTCGCAACAGCGCCAGCCGTCCGCATCCTTCCGGCATCATGAAGCGCTATCAACTCAAGGAAATTCATCAACGGCTCGTTGAATGGGGTTTGTTATGAGTAACACACTAGAGTACAAAGGCTATCTGGCCACCATCGAGTTCAGCGCGGAAGACGCCTGTCTGTACGGAAAAGTTGAGTACATCAATGACCTGATTATGTTTGATGGTAATAACGTTGAAGAGATGACAAACGCTTTTCACAACGCCATTGATGACTATCTCGACTTTTGCGCCCAGCGAGGAAAAAGTCCAGACCAGACGTTCAAAGGCTCGTTCAATGTCCGAACGGGTCCTTCCGTTCACCGGCAAGCGGCTATTGCAGCAAAGAAACAAGGCGTCTCTTTGAACGAGTTTGTCACGCGTGCCATTGAGCGATCGCTCTCCAACGGCCAAGCAACCTCCCCTTCTGTATCTCCCACTTGATGTGCAACCGTCGCCACCTGCTCCTCCCAATTCGCAGGCCCCGCCCGCGCTTACAAAGTGGCGAGGTTTTCGGTGATCCCATCCGCCGCCTCACGCAGGCGGCCCAGGTATTTCTCCACCGCCTCATCAGCGCTGTGCGTGGAACTGAACCACGTCATCCCCAGCGCCGCCACCACATTGCCGCCTTCAAACACCGGCACCGCCAACGTGTTCGACACCGGGCGGACGTCCGGGTCCCGCAAGGCATAACCCTGGCGCCGGATTTCTTCCAGGAGTGGGATCAAGCGCGCCGGGTCATGCGCCAGCGCATTCTCGGGCGCGTCCGAATGCGTCAGGATTTTCAGGATCATGTCGCGCTCGTCGTCGCTTGCAAACGCCAGCACCGCCCGCCCCAATGCCCTGGCAACCAGGCTCAGCCGCATATTGATGGACGAATGCAGCAAGGACAGCGGCGATTGCGGGATCGTGCTGTAGCGCACCACCGCCGCGTCCACATCCAGCACCGCCAAAGCCAGCGGCCACTTGATCTCGGCGGTCAGCGCATCCATGACATCACGGGCCGCTTCCACCAGGCGCGGCTCCGAGTGGTAGCCGCTGGACAAGGTAGTCACCAAGGAGGTCAGGAAATACGTCCCGTGCTGCGGGGCGCGGCGCACCAGGCCTTGAGAGATCAAGGTATCCAGCATGCGGACCAGGCTCGGCTTCGGAATCCCGGTCTGCTGATGCAGCACGTTCAGGCTCGACACCGGCTGGCGGTTCAAGGCCTGCAGCAAATGGATGGCGCGGACAATGGACTGAATGGGCGGCTCGGCGGCCATGGATGCCTCGGGTGAAAGAAAGAAACGGAGCGTTTGCTCTATGATAACCATGAAGCCTCACAACCTTACCCGCCCCTGAAGTGCATTGATGCGCCCAAACACCCGGAATTACCAAGAACTGTTCCTGAACAACACCCCTTTGATGGACGTCCGCGCCCCCATTGAGTTCAGCAAGGGCGCCTTTCCTGGCGCCGTCAACCATTTCCTGATGAATGACGAAGAGCGCCATCAGGTCGGCATCCGCTATAAAACCCACGGCCAGGACGCCGCGCTGGAACTGGGCCACCAGTTGGTCAGCGGCGTGACTCGGCAAGAACGAATTCAGGCCTGGATCACGTTCTTTCAAGCGCATCCGGACGGTTACCTATACTGTTTCCGTGGCGGCCTGCGCTCCCAGATCACCCAGGCCTGGCTGCACGCGGAAACCGGCATCGCCTATCCTCGCGTGGTCGGCGGCTACAAAGCCATGCGCGGCTTCCTGCTGGACAACCTTGAGCAAAGCGTGGCTGGCAGCCGCTTTACCGTGCTGGGCGGCATGACAGGCACTGGCAAAACAGATGTGCTCAAACAGCTGGCGCACGGCCTGGATCTGGAAGGCCATGCCCACCACCGGGGCTCAAGCTTCGGCAAGCACGCCACCCCCCAACCCGCCCAGATCAGCTTCGAAAACCAGCTGTCCATCAACCTGCTGAAACAGACCGCCTGTGGACACCAGCACTTCGTGCTGGAAGACGAAAGCCGGATCATCGGCAGTTGCAGCCTGCCGCTCAGCCTCTACCAGACCATGCAACAATCGCCGCTGGTTTGGCTCGAAGACAGCCTGGAAACCGGATCGAGCGCATCCTGCGCGACTACGTGGTGGACCTATTGACAGAATTTGAAGCAGCTCACGGCAAGCAAGCGGGCTTCCCGCTGTTTGCGCAGCGCCTGCGCCAAAGCCTGGACCGCATCGTCAAACGGCTGGGTCGCCAGCGCCACAGCCAGTTGGCTGTGCTGATGGACCAAGCACTGGCCGAACAAGAGCGCAGCGGTCAAGTCGCGGCTCACCGTGCCTGGATCAGCGGCTTGCTGACGCAATACTACGACCCGATGTATGTCTACCAGCGCCAGCAAAAAGCCGAGCGGGTCGTGTTTCAGGGCGATACGGCGGCGGTGTTGGATTATTTGCGGCGCCCTGGCTGAAGGTATATTGCAGAAGATAACTTTGTTGACCACAGGCAAGTTGGCCGTCGACCTCCATGAGTCCGGCATCATCAACAAAAAAACACTACGTGAGTTTGACGAATCCTGCTTAACGCCAATTCATGAGTTCACACCCGAGCAGATTCGTGCGCTGCGCGAACGCGAACAGGTCAGTCAAAAGGTTTTCTCTCACTATCTCAATATTTCAAAGGACTCGGTCAGTCAGTGGGAGCGCGGTGAAAAGCGCCCCGCAGGCACTTCCTTGAAGCTGCTGTCTTTGATTGAACGCAAAGGACTAGACGCCATTGCCTAGGAGCGTGGGCGGCAGGAGAGCCGCCCGCTCCCAGCCCCCTCTCAAAACTCCCGCCCGATCCGCCTATCCACGGACAGCTTCCCACCGCCGAAGGCCGCAATAATGGCCGCGCCGGCCGTCCAGAAGATCGAGTTGAACTCAGCCTTCATCTGCACCTGATGCAGAAACGCCGCGCCGCCATCGGCCAACAGGCGGGCCTGGCCTTGGGCGGTCAGGTATTGCACATTGGATTTCAAGAACTCAAGCCCTTCCGGCGTCAGAAAGGCAGCGCCGTAAGGCCGCGTGACGTGGAACCAGATCGTCACCGCCA
>JBAYOI010000107.1:0-9263 GCA_041678365.1 Pigmentiphaga sp.
CCCTATCGCACAGGTGGCGCTGATCCGGGATAATGGAGGGCAAGCAAGTCGGCAAGGGAAAGCACACTATGAGCGCAAGCAAGGAAACTCGCGGCCCAAGGACCGTCAATCCACCTTGGACTGACGAGCAGCCCCGGGCAGATCAACGTCTCTCCCAACTGGCCGCCCTCTTTCCCGAAGCGTTCAACAATGGCCAACTGGATACCGAGGCCCTGCTTCTTGCCTTGGGCGAAGACAGCGGCGCGGACAAGGAGCGTTACGGCTTGAGCTGGCCGGGCAAGCAGGCCTGCCTGCGCCTGGCCCAGACTCCCTCCGCCGCCACGCTCCAAGCCGACCGCGAAGGCGGCGTCCATGTCAGCCCTAGCGAGCACCAACTGATTGAAGGCGACAATCTGGAAGCCTTGAAGTGTTTGCAAGCCAGTCACGCGTCGCGCATCAAGCTGATCTACATTGACCCCCCTTATAACACCGGCAGCGATTTCATCTATGCCGACAACTATGCGCACAGCGTCAACCAGTACCTGGCGTACAGCGGGCAGGCCAAACCGGACGGCAAAGCCCTGCCGAATGACGCCGAAGTGCTCGGGCGCTTCCATGCGCGCTGGCTGTCCATGATGGCGCCACGGCTGCTGCTGGCGCGGGCGCTGCTGCGCGAGGATGGCTTCATCGTCATTTCCATTGACGACAACGAAGTGGCCAATCTGCGGCTGCTGTGCGATGAGATCTTCGGCCCCGACAATTTCCTGAACTGCGTGGCGGTCAAGATGAGCGAAGCGTCCGGCCTGAAAATGACGCACGTGACGGCCCGCCTGCCAAAGCTGAAAGAGTATTTGCTGATTTACCGGAAATCCGGCAAGGCGCTGCTGAACCCGGTCTGCGTCAAGCCGGACCAATGGAACGGGGAATACCGGACCTTTATTGACGGGGTCAGCCAGCAGGCGCTGGGCCACATCAAATCATTGATCAATCAAGATTCAATCAAACCTGAATTGATCCGGATGGTGGACGAGCTGCTCGCTTGCGCCACGTTGATGTCCTGCGAAGAGGCTTACAAGCGCTACGGTACAGGCCAGGATGAGGAAACCTGGCGCTGGGAGAATGCCTGGCGCATTATCCAGGCGGTCGGCTCGGGCTCGGTCAAGAAGCTGGCCATGGAGGCTGACCGGGACGCCACGCAGCCGATCCGCGCGTTGCTGAGCAGGACCGGCAAACTCTATCTGTATCGAACCGACTTCAATGCCAAGGCGCGCGCGCCACGGGTGCAGGTGCTGTTCGCCGACCTGAACAGCAAGTTGAAGCTGGGCGACTTCTGGCCGGACATCCGAACCACCGGCGCCGTCGGACTGGAAGGCGGCATTGTGTTTCCCAACGGAAAGAAGCCGCAGCGCCTGCTGCGCCGCTTGCTGCAAATTTTTACTTTGCCCGACACGAATGACTGGGTGCTGGACTTCTTTGCGGGCAGCGGTTCAACCGGACAAGCAGTGCTGGAGCAGAACCTGGAGGACGGCGGCAACCGAACCTTCATCCTGGTCCAGCTGCCGGAAAAAATCGCGGACGATGAAAGCCTGTACGCACAAGGCTATCGGACCATTTCCGAAGTGACCGCCGCCCGGCTCAAAAACGTGATAGAGACGCATCAGTCAGGCGGGTTCAACAAGTTCACACTGACTGCATGCTCACCGACTTCGTCTTTTTTGCCACCAGCGCCAAACACAATGCGGCGCAAATAGTGGCCGCCAACATGGTCAAGGCCATTGGCATGGCGGTGTCTTTGCCGCCCAGCCCCACCAGCGGCGAGGCAAACGCGCCCAGGCAAAATTGCGTAGCGCCCAGAACGGCCGAGGCCGTTCCCGCATAGTGCGGCGCCTGGGAAATAGCCAATGCGCTGGCATTGCCGAAAATCAGTCCCAAGGCGCCCACCGCCAGGAAAACGCAAGGCAGGATCAGCACGTCACCCAGGTTCAACAGCAAGCCCAGCACCAGCACGAATGACGAC
This sequence comes from Pigmentiphaga sp., assembly GCA_041678365.1. GTDB lineage: Bacteria > Pseudomonadota > Gammaproteobacteria > Burkholderiales > Burkholderiaceae_B > Pigmentiphaga. Next base: position 1,997 of record JBAYOI010000107.1, read on the forward strand.
GCGCCGATCAGGCCCAAGCCCCACACCGTCAAGCGGCGGGGAGAAACACGGCCCACCAGCTTGGCCGAGATCGCGCTGAATGCGACGAGGCCCACGGCATTCACGCCGAACACCACCGAATAGGCCAACGACGACAAGCCCATCACTTCCTGGAACACGAACGGCGAGGCGGCAATATAGCCAAACAGCACCATGAAGGAAAAACCGGTGGTCAGGATGTAGCCGATATAAGCCCGGTTACGGAACAAGGAACCCATGTTGCGGAACATCGTGCTGAATCCGCCCTTGGTCCTGCGTTCAGCGGGATGCGATTCATCCAGGACGCGATAGGCGCCGACAAAGCAGAGCACGCAAAGCAAAGCCAGCACGGCAAACACCAATCTCCACCCGCCCAGGCCGACCACGCCGGTGCCGACAATGGGGGCGATGGCGGGCGCAATGCCGCCGATCATCATCATGATCTGGAACAAGCGCGCTGAGGACGCCGCATCCGTTGTGCGGTCGGCAATGATCGCCCGCGCCAGCACGACCCCGGCCGCGCCGCCAAGCCCCTGAACCAGGCGCAGCGCCAGCAGCACTTCCACCGTGGGCGCAATGATGCAGAGCAGACTGGACACAATGCCGACGCCAATGCCGATCAGCAAGGGTTTGCGCCTTCCAAACTGGTCCGACAGCGGCCCAAAGACCAATTGGCCAAGCGCCAGGCCCAGCAGGAAGCTGGTCAAGGTCATCTGGATGGTGGCCGCGCTGGCGCCGAGATCGACGGCCATGCTCGGAAAACCCGGCAAGTACATGTCAATGGCAAAGGGCGCAACGGCGGATAGCAAGGCGAGAACGAGAATCGCCCGAACAGAGAGTGCATGCATGATGAAAGAGCAATAACGGCCGGGTGGCTTGCGGCCAGCCCCCGGCAGATGTTGCGCTGAAGAAGAGAATGAGAATGGATCAAGTATACCGCATTTCGGTATACTGTCCCGCAATGCAGATCAGAAATGAGGCGCCGTGTAGGAGCGCCGCGATCGGAATAGGAAAGGATGGCAGTGTTGACCGACCCAAAAACCAGCAGTATTCAGGTGATTGCCCGCGCGGCGTCCATTCTTCGGCTGCTGGGCAAGCACTCGGCGGGCTTGAGTCTGAGCGCCCTGGCCCAGGAGGCGGGCTTGGCGCGCTCCACCGTGCAACGCATCGTGCAAGCCTTGCAGGTAGAGGGATTTGTTGAGTCTTCGGGGCCGCAAGGCGGTTTTCGGCTCGGTCCCACGCTGGGACAGCTGGTGTACCGCCATCAGATAGATATTGTGGACGCGGCCCGGCCCTTTTTGCAGAGCTTGTGCGCCGAACTCAATGAAACCGTGGCCTTGTCCGGGCTGGTCGGCCTGCAGGTCACCACGGTTGACCGCTGCATTGCCGAGCGCACGCTTCGCGTCATGTTCCCGTTGGGCAGTTTGCCCAATCCGCCGCAGGACTCCGCGCCTGGACTGGCCATTTTGTCCACCTTCCCTGAACAGCGGGTCCGGCAATTGTTGGGGCCCACGCTGTCAGCGTCAGCCCTGGACGCCCTGCTTGAGGAGCTGGCCCGCATCCGGGCAACGGGAAGAGCGCGGAACACCGGCACCATCGTGCCGGAACTCTCCGGTTTTGCCGTGCCGCTGCACAGCAGCTTCGGTGTCCATGCCATTGCCGCGATTCTGCCCACGGCGCGCAGCGAAGGAAAAGCGGAGCGGATCTTCACCGCGCTTGAAACCTGTCGGCTCGCCATTGAATCCAAATTGGGCCAGGCTGAACCGGCGGCGCCACGCGTTTAAGCGCGGCGCTCAGGCTACGCAAACGCCGTTACTGCCACACGCCATCCGGCGCTTTCTCATCCGCCTTGATGAAAGCGTTGATCGGCAGTTGGATGTAAGTTCTTCCTCCCAGGCTGGGCGGCAGCTTGCCAGCGCGCACATTGACCTGGACCGAGGGCAGGATCAGCGTGGGCATGGCCAAGGTGGCGTCACGCTTGGTGCGCATCTGGATGAACTCGGCCTCCGTCACGCCGTCATGCACATGAATATTGTGTGCGCGCTGATCCGCCACGGTGCTCACCCAGGCCGGTCCCCGTCCCGCTGGCGGATAGTCATGGCAAACGAACAGGCGCGTCTCATCCGGCATGGACAGCAACCGTTTGATGGAGCGGTACAGCGTACTGGCATTGCCACCCGGGAAATCCGCGCGCGCGGTCCCGACGTCCGGCAGAAAGAGCGTGTCACCGACGAACACCGCATCCTCCACCCGATAGGCCATGTCCGCGGGCGTATGCCCCGGCACCAGCAGTGCCTGCACCGCCAGCGCGCCAACGTGAAAAACCTCGTCTTCATCAAACAGATAGTCAAATTGGCGGCCATCCGGATGGAAACCAGGCTCGAAGTGAAAGACTTCCCGGAAGAGCTTCTGGACTTCCTGGATCTGGCGGCCAATGGCGATTTTTCCGCCCAGATGGTGCCGGATGTGCTGCGCGCCGGACAGGTGGTCCGCATGGGCGTGGGTTTCCAGAATCCACTGGACCTGCCATTGCTGCTGGCGCAAGTAATCAATGATGCGGTCCGACGAAGCGCTGGTCAGCGTGCCGGACTTGGGCTCCAGATCCAGCACGGGATCAATGACCGCCGCCTGCCCCGCTTGCGTATCCGCCAGGACATAGCTCACGGTGCCCGTGACCTCATCATAAAAGGGCTCGATATGCAGGGAAGACTGAGTCACGGACACTCTCCAAAAACAGTTGGAAACATTTAAGCTTTAATATAATATAAAAATGTATAACGATTAGCTACTGAAATACTGAAACAGTAATGAGCGCCAATCTCCAGCCTTCGTTGATGGATACGTCCCAGCTTGATCTTGAGGTCATGCGTACGCATGCCACGGCCGCCGTGACCTTGTTGAAGGTGATTGCCAACGAAGACCGATTGCTGCTGATTTGCCAGATCGCCCAACAAGAGCGCACGGTCAGCGAACTCGAACAACTCACCGGCATCCGCCAACCCACCCTCTCCCAGCAGTTGGGCGTGCTGCGGCGGGAAAACCTGGTCAGCACCCGGCGCGAAGGCAAGCACATCTGGTATCACCTCACAGATACAGACACCCTGGCGCTGATTGAAGTCATCCAGGCTATCTTCTGTAGCAAATTGAACCTTGGCGGGCCCGCCCCCCCTTCCTAGGCCAGCGCGTTCGCCGCAGCACCAGGATTCACCACTTTCCAAACGAAACGACTTGCCCGTTGGCCCTGGCGCCAAGGGGGCGTGGTCTGTCTCGTCCCTTCGTGTTGCCCCTTTGCAAGGATAACCATGAAACACGCTGACCTGTTTGATCATTTCCAGCGCACCCTGGACCCTGACCGACGCCGCTTCCTGACCGGCGTGGGCGCGGCCGGCCTGTTGGGCGCCGCACCCGTTCTCATCCCCTCCCCGGCCCAGGCGGCATCGCAAGCCAGCCCGGTACGCACCCAGGCGCGCATCGTCATTGCCGGGGGCGGCGCAGCGGGTTTGACCGCCGCCTCCCGCTTGGCGGCGGGCCTGAGCGGCGCCACGATCGTCATGATCGACGCTCGTGAGCAGCATTACTATCAACCCGGCTTTACCCTGGTAGCATCGGGCGTCAAGCCGCAGGGCTACGTGGTCAGCAAAACGGCGGACTACGTGCCGCAAGGCATCGAGTGGATTCAGGACTCGGTGGCGGAAATCGATCCGGAATCAAAACGGGTCGTCACCAGCGGCGGTCGCAGCGAACGGTATGACTTCCTGATCGTGGCCACCGGCATGGAGCTGAACTATGCCGCCATTGACGGCATGGATCCCGGCCGCATCGGCCAGAACGGCCTGGCCAGTATTTACAACGGCCCGCAAGGCGCGGCCGATAGCTGGAAAGCGCTGCACGCCTTCACCCAGCGCGGCGGCGTGGGCGTGTTCGGTCGCCCCGCATCGGAAATGAAGTGCGCGGGCGCACCGCTGAAATACACCTTCCTGGCCGATGATCATCTGCGCCGCAGCAGCCAGCGCAGCAACACGGAAATGGTTTACATGGCGCCCGGCAAGGTCCTGTTCAGCGTGCCGATCGTGGCCGAGAAACTGCGCATGCTGTTCCAGGAACGCGGTATTCACATCAATCGCGACCATGTCCTGAAATCCATTGACCTGGATCGCCGTATTGCGACCTATCAACATCCAGGCGGGACCCTTGAACAAGGCTATGACTTCATCCATGTCATCCCCCCGATGCGCGCGCCCGCGGTGGTTCGCAACAGCCCGCTGCCCTGGACGGAAGGACCTTACCAGGCGGACGGCTGGATCGAAGTCGATCGCCACACGCTGCGCCATGCGCGCTACCCCGAGGTCTTTGCCATCGGCGACGTGGCAGGCGTCCCGAAAGGCAAGACCGCGGCCAGCGTCAAGTGGCAAACGCCGGTGGCCGTCTCCCACCTGATCGGCGACATCAGCGGCAAGGCATCGAGCGAACGCTACAACGGCTACACCTCATGCCCGATGATTACCCGTCTGGGCCAGGCCATGCTGATCGAGTTCGATTACCAGGACAACCTGATCACGTCCTTCCCCGGCATGATTGCGCCGCTGGAAGAGCTGTGGATTTCGTGGGTGATCAAAACAGTGGCACTCAAGCCCACTTACCTGAGCATGTTGCGCGGACGCGCCTAAGGAGTCTTCCATGCAAAACGCAGATCCAATGATGTTTCTGGCCGTGTTCCAAGAAATGCTCGGCTTGTGGCTGTGGGGGTTCGCTGCGCTGATTGTGGTCGGCCTGGCGGCCTTCGTCGCGCTGCTGGCCAGGGAACGCCGCGTGGTGTCACGTCGTCTGGTCCACGCAGAGCTGCTTGGCTTGCTGGGCGGCGTGATCGCGCTGGCCATCATGGCCAAGGTGTCTTCATCGGGCTTTACCGATGCGGGCGGCCCGGCCGACTGGTTCCTGATTGCCTGCGTCTACGGCGTTGGTCTGGTGGCCACAACGCTTATCGCGTACACCGCGCTAGGCTGGTGGCGGCAGCGCGGCTGAGGAGTGCGCCCGGCGCCGCCGCCGCGTGCCGCGTGTCGGCCGAGGCGGCCGGTGTCAGACATTGGCCACGAATACATCACAATAGAAACGGGACGGATCCAGACCCTTCTGTTCGATGAAATCCTGTCTTGCGGCCTGCACCATCAACGGCGAGCCGCAAGCATAGACGTCCACCCCGCCCAGGTCCGCATGGTCCCGCAGAACAGCGGTATGCACATAGCCGGTCCGCCCGGACCAGCCGTCCTCCGGCAAGGCATCTGACAACACCGGCACAAAGGTGAACCAGGGGTATTTGTCCGCCCATTTCCGCGCCAAAGCGGACAGATACAGATCCACCGGCCTTCTGCCGCCCCAATACAAGGTCATGGGCCGCGTGCTCTTTTGCTTGATGGCCGATTCCACCATGCTGCGTATCGGCGCAAATCCCGTGCCGCTGGCCAGCAAAATGACGGGCGCATCGGACTCCCGGAGATAGAAATCGCCAAACGGCAGACTGACTTCCAGTTGATCTCCCGGCGCCAAGCCTTCCGCCACAAAAGCCGTAAACCGCCCGCCCGGAATATGCCGGATATGCAGTTCCGCACCATCGGCCTGGTGGGCCGGATTGGCCATCGAGAAGTAGCGCGGCTGGCCGTCGTCCGTCTGAATGGCCAGATATTGCCCGGATTTGAAACGCGGTTTGATGCCCGCCGGATAGCGCAGGGAGAGAATCGTAACGTCCGGCGCCGCCAACACCTTGCGGAAAACCTTGGCCGTGATCTGCTTCAAGGCGTTGGGATCGCGCTTGCTGACTTCATTCACCTCAAGCGTCAGGTCCGAACGCGCCCGGGCCTGGCACAGCAATACCTGTCCGTTGGCCCGATCCTGTTCGCCCAGCACGCCCTCGCCCGCTCCACCTTCAACCTGGCCTTGCGCGACCCGCGCACGGCAGCTCCCGCAGATACCGGTACGGCAGGAGTAAGGCAATTCATAACCCGCCGCCAACGCGGCATCCAGTACGCTTTGATCGGCGCCGCAGGGAAACGAAACATCGTGCCCGCTCAGTTCTATGGCAAAAGTGCTCATGCTTACATTCCCCTTGCCAGATTGCTGATCGCCCTGAGCAGTGCGCTGGGGTCCGCCTTGCCCTGTCCGGCAATGTCGTGCGAAGAACCATGGCCGACACTGCTGAACAGCTGAGGCGCACCGACCGACAAAGCACAAGCGCTTCGAGGACTGATCAACTTCATTGGAATATGCCCTTGGTCATGGAAAATAGCCAGATACACATCATGAACGCGGTTGGCCAGCAGGACATCGCCCCCAACCGGACCGCTGACGTCATAACCCTCGGCTTGCAGCTGCCGAACCGCGGGATACGTGATCTGCGCATCCTCGGCGCCGAACAGCCCGCCTTCGCTGGCATGCGGATTGATGCCGAATACGCCCAGGCGGGGACGCTCGATGCCCATCCGCTGGGTAGCTGCGATGACCGCCCGCGCGGCCTGGACTACCAGCTCGGGCGTCAAGCGCCGCAACGCGTCTTTGACCGACTCATGCAAGGTCACATGTCCGATTTTCAGTTCGGGCGAGACCAGCAACAGAAAGACCTGGTTTTCATCCAGCCCGTTCAAACGCGCAACCAAGCCCGGGTAGCCATTGAAGGCAATTCCCGCTTCATGAATGGCCTGCTCGTTATGCGGCGCGCCGACCACGGCGTCAAATACCTGTGATTGGGCGAGCCGGAGCGCCTGCGTCACGTACGCGACCGCTGCGGCCCCGCTTGCCGCCGACACCACGCCCGGCTGCCAGTCCTCCGGGCTCAACGCCGCCACGTCCAGGTAGGGGATGATGCCCTCAACATTGGACATCCCGGCATTGAAGGGCTGACAGACATGATCCGGCGCATACTTGGCCGCCTCTTGCCTGATCAGCCATGCATCGCCCACCAGCACGCAACAGGCGCCCCGTCCCGCCTGCTGAGTCATTGCCTTGACCGCGATCTCCGGCCCGATGCCATTGGGATCGCCCAGTGCGACACCGATGATGGGAGGCGTTGCATTCATAGCGGGATGGCCAGCAAGGTATCAATGCTTTGGCTATCGCACACGACAATCCGCTGTTTCAAGCGCAAGCCATCCGCTTCCGAATCCACCACCTCATCCAGATAGCGCCCCGTGGCAAACAGCTCCGTCGTGCCGTTGCGATTGATGCGAGCCACCATGAAGGGGGTTTCCACCTCGGCCAG
>JBAYOI010000108.1:0-9229 GCA_041678365.1 Pigmentiphaga sp.
AGCCCTGCGGGGCAGGAAATGGATCTGGCTTTCCGATAAATCAATGGATGCGTCCGGCGCGTCTGGCGCCGCCGAGTCCTCATGATCGAACGCCTTGTCGCCGTCCGGATCGGGTACGCCGGTGGGAGCCAGTCCTTCAAAATCAAACAGGTCTCTATCCATCAAATGGGACGGCGTGACGCGCGTCAGCGCATTGAAGATGTTTTCAATGCGGCCCGGGTAGCGCTTTTCCCATTCCTGAATCAGGCGGTTGGACTCCTGCCGCTTCAGGTTTTCCTGAGCGCCGCACAGGTTGCACGGAATGATCGGGAAGGCCTTCCACTGCGCATACGCGATCAGATCCGTTTCCTTGACGTAGGCCAGCGGGCGGATGACCATGTGCTTGCCGTCATCCGACATCAGTTTGGGCGGCATGCCTTTCAAGCGGCCGCCGTAGAACATATTCATGAAAAAAGTGGCGAGGATGTCGTCGCGGTGGTGGCCGAGCGCGATCTTGGTGGCGCCCAGTTCGCTGGCCACACGGTACAGGATGCCGCGCCGCAGCCGGGAGCACAGCGAACACATCGTTTTGCCTTCCGGCACGACCTGGGTGACGATCGAATACGTGTCCTGGTTCTCAATGTGGAAGGGCACGCCTTGCGCTGTCAGGTAGTCCGGCAGCACGTGCGCCGGAAAACCGGGCTGTTTCTGGTCCAGGTTGACGGCAATGACCTCGAAATCGATCGGCGCGCGTTCGCGAAGTTTCAGCAAAATATCGAGCAGGCCGTAGGAATCCTTGCCGCCGGACATGCACACCATGACACGGTCGCCGTGCTCAATCATCTGGAAGTCGCCGATGGCGCGTCCGGTTTCGCGCACCAGCCGTTTTTCAAGCTTGTTGCGCTCGCGGTCCTGTTTGAGCCGGTCCTGCGAGCGGGCGGAGTGGGTGGCAAGCTCCGTGTTCACGACTGTTCTCCCCGGCGCACTTCGAATTCGATGCCGACCGTGCGGCAATCGTCGAAGGCCTGCGGCTTGGCAATCCGGAGCCAGATGCGGTGCACGTCCGGGAAGCGTTGCAGCAAGGCCCGCTCCAGACGGTCGCACAAGGTTTCAAGCAAGTTGACGTGCGCCTTGCGGCATTCGTCGATGATGGTCTGGCGCAGGGCGCGATAGTCGAGGACCTCATCAATGCCGTCGTGCTGGGGCGCCTGCTTGACGTGCAGGTCGAACTCGGCGTCGATCAACAAGGGCTGGGTGGCGTTGAGTTCGTGGTCGAGGATGCCGATGCGGGCATCGACGGCGATTTGTTCAAAGAAAATGCGACGGTTACGCATGGAGGGCTCAGGGAGTGTCTGCGTCATGGGACGAAGAAGGGTTCATCATGCTGAAGTCGCGGTCAAACGCCATCAGGTGCTGGCCGCCGTCCACCAGCAGCGTGGTGCCGGTGATGGCGGCGTTCTGGGCAGCAAACAGCACCGCGCTGGCGATGTCTTCCGGCTTGCTGCTCTGTCCGAGGGGCGAAAGTTTGTGCGCACGTTCAAATTGTTCCGGCGTTTGCAAATGGCTGATCAGTGTCAGTCCTGGCGCAACGCCAACCACCCGCAGCGCCGGGGCAAGGGCCTGGGCCAACATGGTCGTGGCCGATTCAAGTGCTGCCTTGCTGAGCGTGTACGAGAAGAAGTCAGGATTGTAATTCCACAGCTTCTGATCGAGTAAGTTCACCACCACGCCCGTCGGATCAATACCACGGGCCTGGACGTGCCGCGCCAGCGCGCGCGCCAATAGCACCGGCGCGACCAGGTTTGGCAGCAGGTGCTGGTTCAGATGGTCCGTGTTGAAGCTGTCCACGTTGTCATACTCGAAGACAGCCGCGTTGTTGACCACCGCATCCAGGCGTCCGAAATGCTGGATGACGGCATCGGCCAGCGCTGCCACGGCGTCGGGCCGGGCCAGGTCGCAGGCAAAGGCGTGGGCGTGCGCGCCGTGGCCGCTCAGCGCGCCGCAGGTGGCCGCAGCCTCCTGTTCCGAGGCGCCATAGTGGACGGCAATATCCCAACCTGCCTGGGCAAATTGAAGCGCGATTTCACGCCCGATGCGGCGGGCCGCGCCCGTGATCAAAACGACACGACGAGAAGAGGGCTGGAGAGGCATGGCGATTCAAAAAAACGGAAGAAGGGGACGGCTGGAGTGCATTCGTCCTTTCAAGGTCTCATGATAGTCGAATAGAATTGCGTCATGGACAGTCTCAGGCGCCCCTTCTTTTCAAGAGCGGTCAGGTCATGGCGGTTTTTAGCCTGCCTGGCGCTGATTGCCATGATGGGGCGGGCGCTGATTCCGGCGGGCTATATGCCCACCGTCGATGCTCAGGCAGGCCGTTTGCTGCTGACCTTGTGTTCAAGCAGCGGATCGGGCGCGCTGGCGCTCTTTGAGCTGTCCACGCAGACGGAGCATCCGGTTGATCACGCCGCAGCGGGCGTTGACTGCCCGTTCGGGTTTTTCGCCAGCCAGCCGATCTTGACCTCGCCGCCGGTCATGCCGAGTCTGGTTGGGCAGCGGGCGCTTGTTGCCGTGCCCGCTTTGCCGTCCGAGTTGCCGCCGCTCCCGCCCCGGGGGCCTCCGCTTGGATCACGCGCCCCGCCTGTTTTCCTCATTTGAATCTGTGCGTCTACATCAGTCCGTCCGCCTGCCGCGGGCGGACGGCTTGCCTTATCTACTGAGGAATCATCATGTCTTTACCTGTTTGGGCCCGCGCGGCCTGCGCTATTGTCCTGCCCCTGGTCCTGTCCCCGACCGCCTCCGCCCACGTCACGCTGGCTGACAAAGAAGCCGTGGTCGGCAGCCGTTATCAAGCGGTGCTGCGCGTCCCCCATGGCTGCAAAGGTTCGCCCACCATCCGCTTGCGGGTGCGTGTCCCGGAAGGGGTGTTCAACGTCAAGCCCCAGCCCAAGCCGGGCTGGACACTTGAAACCGTCAAAGGGGAGTATGCCCAGTCCTATGCCTTCCATGGCTCCCAACTCTCCCAGGGCGTCAAGGAAGTGGTCTGGAGCGGCGGCCGACTGAGCGATGAGCATTACGACGAGTTCGTTTTCGTGGCCTATCTCAGCGCTGACCTGCCCGCGGGCTCCTCCTTGCATTTCCCGGTGGTGCAGGAGTGCGAACAGGGCGTTGAGCGCTGGATCGACGTTGCCGGGCCGAATGCCGCGGCGGCCAATCATGCGGATGCCCCGGCGCCCGCCCTGAAATTGCTGGCCAAGTAATCGCCGGACGGGAGCCTGTCCATGAGTGCAAGCGCATACCGTCCGGGCCAGCGGCTGCGGCGGCAACTGGCCGCGCTGTGTCTGTTCTGCCTGGGTTGGTGGGGGTGGAGCGCCGATGTGTTGGCCCACGCCACCTTGCTGCGGTCCGAACCCGCCAGCCTAACGGTGCTGGATACGCTTCCGTCAACGGTCCGTTTATGGTTCAACGAGCCAGTGACGCCGCTGGTGCTGCGGCTGGCGGAGCCGGACGGGACGGTGCATGCGCTTGAGCAGGCGCAGGTGGCGGGTCCGGTGCTGCAGGTGGTTTTGCCCGAGCGGGAAATGCCGGGCGCTTATGGCCTGAGCTGGCGGGTGGTGTCCGCTGATGGCCACCCGGTGGGCGGAGTGGTGGTGTTTTCCGTCGGCGGCGGCGTTGAAGCGAGCCCGGATACGCAAGCGGGCACAACGGCGCTGCCGCGCAAACTGGCCATCTGGCTGGCGCGCTGGGTCTTTTACACCGGCGTATTCCTCGGGGTGGGCGCGCTGCTTTACGGGGCCGCCGGCGCCGCTGTGCCGCCCGTCGCCCAACGCTTGCTGGCCGTGGGGCTGGTGGGCTTGTTGGGCGGAATCGGCCTGCAGGGGCTGGATGCCTTGGACCTGTCCGGGTCGGAATTGCTGTCGGGTGACGCTTGGCGGGTGGGCTGGCGCAGCCCCTACGGCCAGAGCGCCTTGCTGGCACTGTTGGCGGGCGGCCTGGGCCTGGGCGCCTGGCGTAGCCGGTCGGCGCGCTGGCAAACGGGAATCGGGATAGGTGCTGTGCTGCTGCTGGCCTTGGCGTTGTCGCGTAGCGGTCATGCCAGCTCCGCGCCGCCTGCGTGGTTTTCCCGCAGCCTGGTGGCGCTGCATGGCGCGGCGGTCATTGCCTGGCTAGGGGTGCTGCTGCCGTTGGCGAGTGCCTCGACTACCGGTCGGCGCAAGGCCTTGCAGCGGTTTTCCCGATGGGCGCCGGGCTTGATTGGCGTCTTGCTCGTCAGTGGCGCTTTGCTGATCTGGCGGCAGCAGGCTTGGACCGCCGGGGCCTGGCAAACGGACTATGGACGCGTATTGCTTGCCAAGCTCGCTTTGGTGGCGCTGATGCTGCTGATTGGCGCTTATAACCGCTATCGGCTGACGCGGCCGGTCTTGCGCGAAGACGGGGACGCGGTGCCATTCGCCCACCGTTTGCGCCGGACGGCCGCGGCGGAGCTGGTGATCGGTCTTCTCATTCTTGCCCTGGTTGCGGCGTGGCGATTCACGCCGCCGCCGCGTGCCCTGATCGGCGACGCCGCGCCGCCGATACGGGTGGTGGCGCAGGCCGACGGGAAGACGGCGTCGCTGGCATTCTTGCCAGCGCCCGATGGCCAGTTCATGAACGTGACGATTCAGCTTGCCAACCAGCGCGGCGGCGCAGTGGCCGCGCAAGCGCTCGATCTGCGTTTCCAGCATGCGGCGCTGGACAATGCATCCATTGATTATTCAGCGCAACAGGTGGCGGAAGGAACGTGGCGGGTAGAGGGGGTGCGTTTGCCCGCGCTGGGCCGCTGGCAGGTGCAGATTGATGCGCTGGTTTCCGACTTTGAACGGCTGCGTTTCACCATTGAGTTCGCTCCCCATGATCTTCCCACGCGTGCCGAAGCGGAGAATAGGAAGGCGGCCCAGCGGTAAAACAGGACCAGACCTGCGACAATAACGGGATGAATACCAAACCTGCTCATTTGCCGTCTCTGGACCCGGCCAGCGCCACCCATGTGGCCCGGGTCACGGATTTCCTGAGTGCCCGAATCCGCCAGGCAGGCGGCTGGCTGCCCTTTGATCAATATATGGAGCTTGTTCTGTATGCGCCCGGACTGGGCTATTACGACGCGGGCAACCAGAAACTGGCTGAAGCGGGGCGTTTGCAGGGGGACTTCGTTACGGCGCCGGAGTTGACGCCGTTGTTTGCGCACACGCTGGCGCAGGCGGCGCAGCCGTTGCTGGCGCAAAGCGCGCCCGCCATTCTGGAGTTTGGCGCGGGCAGCGGCGCCTTGGCCGAAGGGGTGTTGACGAGGCTGAGCGAGCAAGGCGTGACGGTGGAGTACTCTATTCTTGAGTTGTCGGCCGATTTGCGCGCCCGTCAGCGGCAGCGGTTGGCCCGGTTCGCACCCCAGGTGACCTGGCTGGAGGCTTTGCCCGCCGCGTTTTCCGGTGTGGTGCTGGCCAATGAAGTGCTGGATGCCATGCCGGTCAGCCTGTTCCGCTGGGACGGCGAAACCGTAATGGAGCGGGGCGTGAGTCTGGATGAGACCGGGGCCTTCGTGTGGCGGGATCGCGCCGCGTCCGCCGCCTTGCAGCAGGCCGTGCGTGACAGAATGCCCGCTTACCCCGGCTATCTATCGGAAATCAATCTGCGTGCGGAAGCCTGGGTACGCGGTATGGGAAGCTGGCTGAAGCAGGGCGCCGCGCTGTTGATCGACTACGGTTTCCCGCAAGACGAGTATTACCATCCGCAGCGCGCAAGTGGAACCTTGATGTGTCATTACCGCCATCATGCGCATGACGATCCTTTCTTTGCGCCGGGTGTGCAAGACCTGACCGCGCACGTGGATTTCACCGCCATGGCGCTGGCCGCGAACCAGGGTGGGCTGGATGTGCTGGGCTATACCTCGCAAGGCAGCTTCTTGATGGAAGCCGGTCTGCTGGAGCAGCTCGCTGGCTTTGATCCGAGCGACGCGCTGCGGTATGCGCAAGTGTCGGCCGCCGTGCAGAAGCTGGTGTCGCCTGCGGAAATGGGCGAGCTGTTCAAGGTGCTGGCGCTGGGCAAAGGTGTTGGAGCCGAGTTGCCCGGCTTCGGACGCGGGGACCGCAGCCACAGATTGTAGAGTGAAGAACGCCGACCGTATCGGTCGGCGCTTCTCCGCCACCATACGGGGGCACCTGCGGTGCCTTGTTTACAATTTGCCTTGCTTGACCTCGCCCTGAAGGATAAGCCTGGCGTTCGCTTCTATCCGTCCAGCGCTGTCAGGGCGTCAAGCCGGGCCTGCCGCACCGCTTCCTTGATCTGGGCCGGGTGAGCGCAGGCTTGCGCGATGGCGCCCGCATCAATGCGCTGGATCGCGTCGAGCCGCGCCGACCAGAGGGGGCCGTCAACCGGTATGCGCAGCGCCAAGGCGGGCAGCAAGGAAAGAAAGCGCGCCGGTTTGCGCAGCGCATCGGATTTCTCCAGGATCTGCAAGCGCGCGTCCACGCTGTCCGCCTGTGGAAGCGAGGTTTCCAGCATCTGGATCAGCCGGGCGGCGTCGGCGCAGTCATTGGGCACGCGCAAGCGGCGGTGCAGTGCCGCGAGTTCCGGTGTTTCCGCTGCCAGCAGGCCCCAGCGGCAGGCCAGCGGCTGCTGTTGCCGTGCCGCCTGGTCCAGCTGGGCCAGCAGCGTGGACGTTGTGATCAGCTCGGGGGCGATGCGGGGCAGCGCCTCGGTTGCTTCCAGGACCTCAATAAGGCGGGAGGGACGCTGGGCCATCAGACCGCGGCTGATTTCCTTCCACACCCGTTCGGGGACCAGCGCATCCACCTCGCCGGCTTCGCCCATCGCCTGGCACAGCGCCAGCGTTTCCGGCGCGATCGTGAAGTCGGGAAAGCGCGCGGCAAAACGGGCCAGCCTCAGGATCCGGACCGGATCTTCGGAAAAAGCCCGGCTGACGTGCCGGAAGAGGCGGGCGTCAATATCCTGTTGCCCGTGGTAGGGGTCGATCAGACGGCCGCTGCTGTCTTGCGCCATGGCGTTGATGGTGAGGTCGCGGCGTTGCAGATCTTCTTCCAGGGTGACACTCGGGTCGCAGTGGAAGGTGAAGCCCTGGTAGCCTTTGCCGGACTTTCTCTCGGTCCGGGCCAGCGCGTATTCCTCATGGCTGACGGGATGCAGGAACACGGGAAAGTCTCCGCCCACCGGCATGAAACCGCGCTCGGTCATCTCCTGGGGGCTGGCGCCGACCACCACCCAGTCGCGATCGCCGGGCTCCAGCCCCAGTAACTGGTCGCGCACCGCCCCGCCCACCACATAGACTTCCAGCCCGGCCAGCGCCGGGTCAGCGGCGCTGGGCATGGCGTCCACGGAGATAATTCAGGTAGTTGCCATGGGAGTCCAGAGCGGAAGGAAGGATGGCTTCCACCGGTGTGGGATGAAGCTGAAGTTCCTGAGCCATGGCCGTGGTCAGCACATTCGGGCTTTGCAGCATGTCCAGCTGATCCTTGGTCAGCACGGGCCGTTTGCTGAAGAGGACCGCCACCCCCGCCATCGCCTGGGCAACGGGGCCCGGCATGGCCAGCACCTTGCGCGGATGGCCCGACCACAGAGAAACCAGTTCGGCCAGTTCTTTCAGGCTGTAGCTGTGCGGACCTGCCAGTTCGTAGATGCGCTCGTAGGTGCTCGGATGGGCGAGTGCGCGGACGATGGTCTGCGCAACGTCGCCGACATAAATCGGCTGCATCAGCGTCTGCGGCGAGGGCAGCATCAACACCGGCGCGTAACGGGCCATGCGTACCAGTGAACTCAGGAAGTGGTCGCCGGGGCCGAAGATCAGCGAGGGGCGGAAGATCGTCCAGTTGACGGACGAGCCCGCCAGACCCTGGATCAGCGCTTCTTCGCCAGCGGCTTTCGAGCGTTGGTAGAAGCTCGCGCCCTGTGCGCTGGCGCCAAGCGCGCTGACGTGGATCAGGCGCTTGACCCCGGCCTGCCGACAAGCTTGCGCCAGATTGCGCGGCAGCGTCACGTGAATTTGTTCGAAAGCGGATCCATAGGGCGGTCGGCGATCGCTGTGCAAGGTGCCAACCAGATTGATGACCGCGGAATGATTCGCAGCCAGCGAAGCCAGCACGGCAGGGTCGTGGATATTGGCTTCCAGCAGGTGGAGGGTGGGCAGCGGCAACAGATGGCGGGCACGGTGATACAACCGGGTCGGGACCGTCAGATGCCAGCCGTCGTCAACGAGTTGTTCGCACAGATAGCTGCCGAGAAAGCCCGAGCCGCCAAGGATCAGCGCGGTTTTCGGGTAGGGAAAATCATTGAGGAAATCAAGGGGTTGCATCGGCAGTCTCAACGGGAGAAGGGTACACGGTGCCCAAACGGTGCTTCAGGGATTGGGGCTGTCCGGTGAACAAATTCTCATAGTAGGTGGCGTTCGACAACACTTTTTGAACGTAATCCCGCGTTTCAGTGAAGGGAATGGTTTCGGCGAAGATGGCGCCTTCCATCGGCTCCTGGAGGGTGGTGCGCCAGGTCCGGGGACGGCCGGGGCCTGCGTTATAGCCCGCGGACGCCAACAGCAATGAGCCTTCCAGCCCTTCCTGCACAATGCGCAGGTACTGGGTGCCCAAGGTCAGATTGGTGTCGAAATCATTGAGTTTGCTGCGCGAGTAATCGCGCATGCCGATGCGCTTGGCCACCCACTGGGCGGTGGCGGGCATGACCTGCATCAGGCCGGATGCGCCGACGTTCGAGCGCGCCGTCATCACGAAACGCGATTCTTGACGGATCAAGCCGTAGGCCCAGCTCGGTTCGATGCCCGCGACCCGGGCCTTGGGCACCATGTCGTCATAGAACGGGGCAATGAAGCGCAAGCGGAAATCGTGCTGCCGCTCTGTCAGTTCCGCCGTATTGATGGCGCGGTCAAAGACTTGATGCCGATGCGCGAGGTGGGCGGCGGCCAGCAACTGTTGGTCATCCATGCCGCGCAAGGCGTAATTCCATTCGCGCACGGCTTCGGTACGCCAATTCAGCTTGAAGAGTTCGAGCGCGCGCTGCAAGCCGGGATCGCTGGAAATGCGGGCAATGGACGGGTCTGGAATCGGGGTTGGCGGGGGGACCGTGATTTTCTGGCCGAGAGTTTCCGCCGCCAACTGCCCATAGAAATGGAATTGCGTGGCCAGTGCGCTCAAAATGGGGTGTGCGGCGTCCGGCTGGCCTTGCTCGGTGAGCGCGCGCGCGCGCCAGAATTGCCAGG
>JBAYOI010000109.1:0-9209 GCA_041678365.1 Pigmentiphaga sp.
CAGTCGTTCAATTCGCATGGCTATTCACTTTGCAAGAGAGGTAGACCTGAGGTCTGATGCCTTGGATTTGAGGTCAAAACCACGTTTTTCAATAGGCAGGAGGACCACCCCTACCCGCTTCGCAATCCACCTCACGGCATGCATGCCGTTCGGATGCGCCAGGCACGAGACAGTCCTCAAGGACTGTCTCGTGTCCGGGCTTATCCCTCAAGGGGCGGCGCGAGCGGACTGGCGAAGCCAGCTCCGCCGCGCCCTGGATGGGCCAAGCTGCTTTTGTGAGATAGGTTCGAGAGCAGAGCTCGCTCCTACGCCACGCTGCACGGCCAGACATGCCATCCGGTAGGAGCGAGCTCTGCTCGCGAACCCGCAATACGTCAGCGCCCCGGATTCGGTTGCAGCTCGTGCAGCCGATCAATCTCCTCGAGCACGTCTTCGGACAGTTTCACCTCCACGCTTTCCAGGTTCTCCTTCAATTGCGCCAGCGTCGTGGCGCCGATCAGGTTGCTGGCCACGAATGGGCGGCTGTTGACCCAGGCCAGCGCCATCGTGGCGGGCGTCATGCCGTTGGCCTCGGCCAGTGCGCAGTAAGCCTCGGCGATCTCCATGGCCTGCGGGCTAGTGTAGCGGTCAAAGCGTTCATACACCGTCAAACGCGCCCCGGCCGGACGCGCGCCATGGCGATACTTGCCGGTCAGCACCCCCATCGCCAACGGCGAGTAGGCCAGCAAACTGACTTGCTCAAGATGAGAAAACTCTGACAAGCCATTCTCATAACCGCGACACAGCAAGGAAAAGGCGTTCTGGATCGAAGCGATGCGGGTCAGGCCTTCCGTCTCCGCATACTTCAAGAACTGGCCCAGGCCCCACGGTGTCTCGTTCGACAACCCGATGAAACGCACTTTTCCGGCTTTGACGAAACCGTCAAGCGCCTCCAGGGTTTCCAGGATGGAAACGGTCTCCTCCGGGTCCGGCCACGGATAGCGCTTGCGTCCGAACGTCTCGGTTGTTCGATCCGGCCAGTGAAGTTGGTAGAGGTCCAGA
Source organism: Pigmentiphaga sp. (assembly GCA_041678365.1). Taxonomy (GTDB): domain Bacteria; phylum Pseudomonadota; class Gammaproteobacteria; order Burkholderiales; family Burkholderiaceae_B; genus Pigmentiphaga. The sequence goes on from JBAYOI010000109.1 coordinate 1,042, forward strand.
TAGTCGGTCTGCAACCGTTGCAGGCTCTGATCCAGCGCCTGTGTCAGATCCTTGCGGTTCAGCGAAGTCTGGCCATTGCGGATGTGGGTCGGGCGCTTCGGGTCGCGCACCGGTCCCGCCGCCTTGCTGGTCAGAAACAAGGATGAACGGCGGCCGGACTTGGCGATCCAGTTGCCGATCATGGTTTCCGTGCGCCCCTGCGTCTCGGGCTTGGGCGGCACCGGATACATTTCCGCAGCATCCACCACGTTGACACCATAGTCCAGGGCCATGTCAATCTGCGCGTGGGCATCGGCCTCGGTGTTCTGTTCTCCCCAGGTCATCGTGCCCAAACCGATCAAACTCAGTTCCTGATCCGTTCGGCCCAGTTTTCTGTATTGCATCGCGATCCTCTCTGTTGTCGGGCTGCGGCCCGCGTTAATGAGCGCGCAGGCGCTCCAGCGCTTGATCCAGCCGCTCGACCGGCCAGATCTCCAATCCTTCTATCGGCTGCTTCGGAGCATTCGCCTTCGGGATCAAGGCAATGCTGAAACCGAGTTTGGCCGCCTCCCGCAACCGTTCCTGGCCGCGCGGCGCCGGGCGGATCTCGCCGGCCAGCCCCACTTCGCCAAAAGCAACCAGCCCACGCGGCAAAGGCCGGTCCCGCATGGACGACACAATGGCCATCAGCACCGCCAGGTCCGACGCGGGCTCGGCAATGCGCACGCCGCCCACCGCGTTGACGAAGACATCTTGATCATACGCCGCCGTGCCGGCATGGCGGTGCAGCACCGCCAGCAGCATGGCCAGACGATTGCCTTCCAGACCCACGGTCAAGCGGCGCGGGTTTGGCGCATTGGCGCTATCCACCAGCGCCTGGATTTCCACCAGCAGCGGGCGGCTGCCTTCCTGCGTGACCATGACGCAGGAGCCCGAGACCTGCTGGGCGTGCTGAGACAGAAACAGCGCCGACGGGTTATGCACTCCCTTCAGGCCCCGATCCGTCATCGCGAAGACACCCAGCTCGTTGACCGCGCCAAACCGGTTCTTGAACGCGCGGACCAGACGGAACGAGGAATGGGTATCCCCTTCGAAATACAGCACCGTATCCACAATATGCTCAAGCACACGGGGCCCCGCCAGCGCGCCTTCCTTGGTCACGTGCCCGATCATCACGATGGTGGTCCCGGTCTGTTTGGCCAGCCGCGTCAGTTGCGCCGCGCATTCCCTGACCTGCGCCACCGATCCCGGCGCGGAGTTCAACTGCTCCGAATACAGGGTTTGAATGGAGTCCACCACCGCCACGTCCGGTTTTTCCGACGCGAGCGCCCCCTGGATGGCCTCCAGCCGGATTTCCGCCAGCAAATCCACGTTGCCGGTTTCCAGGCCCAGCCGCTGTGCCCGCAATGCCACCTGGTCCCCGGATTCCTCGCCGGTGACGTACAGCACCCGATGCCGGGCCGAGAGCAAGGCCATGGCCTGCAACAGCAAGGTGGACTTGCCAATACCGGGATCCCCGCCAATCAGCACCACGCCGCCCGGCACCAGGCCGCCGCCCAATACGCGGTCGAACTCCTCGATGCCGGTACTGAAGCGCGCCACTTCCCGGGCCTCAATGGTGGCCAGCTTGCGGACCGGCGACGATGCGGCCAACGGCGCATAGCGGTGCGCCACGCCGGACGGCGCGGCGGCGGCCACGGTTTCCTCCAGGGTGTTCCAGCCCCCGCAACCGGGGCACTTGCCCTGCCATTTCGCACTGCTTGCGCCGCACTCGGCACAGACATACATCGACTTCGCTTTTGCCATGTTTATTCCTGAATCCGCCGCTTGACCCGCGGCGCCACCGCTGTCAGCAGCTCATAACCAATCGTGCCCGCAGCCTCGGCCACCTCGTCCACCGACGGGCCCGCCGCTCCCCACAGAATCACTTCCGAACCGATCCCGGCCTCGGGAATGCCGCGCAGATCAACCGCCAGCATGTCCATGGATACCGTGCCCAGCGTCCGGGTACGCCGCCCATGGACCTGGATCGGCGTGCCGGTGCGCGCATGGCGCGGATAGCCATCGGCATAGCCGCAAGCCACGACGCCAACCCGCATGGCCTGTTCGGCGACAAAGCCAAAACCGTAGCCAACGCCCTCCCCGGGTTTCAAGGTCTGCACCCCTATCAGCTCGGCGCGGAAGGTCATGACGGGCCGAAACCCCATTGACGCCGCGGACTGGTCCGTAAACGGGCTGGCCCCGTACAAAGCTATGCCGGGGCGCACCCAGTCTCCCGCTCGTTCAGGGAAGCGCAGGCAAGCAGCCGAGTTGGCCACGCTGACAGGGCCGGTGCGCCCTTGCACCGCCTGTTGAAAATGCGCCAGTTGATCGGCAATGCCTTGCGGCCCATCCGCGGTGGCGCAATGGGTCATGAAGCCGATCCGTCCCAGTTTGCCCTGGTCCTGCAAGCCCTGCAGGCGCGCCAAGGCCTGTCCCAGTTCTTCCGCGCGAAAGCCCAGGCGGTTCATGCCGGTGTTCAACTTCACATAGACATCGGTGGCGGGCGCGCCGCCGCCCGCCTCAAGCACGTTGATGCCATGAAAGCCATGCAACACCAGCGTGGTATCCAGCGCCACGGCTTCGCGCACGTCGCCGGGCTCGAATACGCCTTCGATCAGCAGAATCGGGCCGCGCCATCCCGCCGCGCGGCACCGCTGCGCCTCGTCCAGCTCCAGCATGGCAAAGCCATCCGTCTGCCTCAAACCGTCCAGCACCGCTTCAATGTGATGCCCATAGGCGTTGGCCTTGATCACCGACCAGGTCTTGGCGGGCGCTTGCCCGGGCGCGCGGGCCGCATCCAGCGTCTGCCGGATGCGTTGAAGATTGTGCCGAAGCGCGGTAGGTGAAATCAGGGCGGAAATAGGTCGAGGCATACGAGGAAATGGGCCGTGGACACCCACGGCTTGAAACATTAATCAGTGGAGGAGGAAGGCGGCGGTTTTACCCGAAAACACGCAGCATACAATGCGGGCAAAAATAAAAGCGTCAATACCGTGGCAATAATCAGCCCGCCCATGATTGCCACGGCCATCGGCCCCCAGAACACGCTGCGCGAGAGTGGAATCATGGCCAGCACCGCCGTGGCGGCGGTCAACATGATCGGCCGCGCCCGGCTCACGGCGGCCTCGACGATGGCGGTCCAGACCGGCTCGCCGGCCTGCACGTGCTGTTCGATCTGGTCCACCAGGATGACCGAATTGCGGATGATCATGCCCAATAGCGCAATCACGCCCAACTGCGCCACGAAGCCGAACGGCGCCTGCAGAGCCAGCATGGCGAAGGCGGCGCCGATGATGCCCAGCGGCCCGGTCATATAGACCAGCAGCGCGCGGGCGAAGCTGCGCAGCTGGAGCATCAGCAGGCTCAGCACCGCCACCAGCATCAGCGGAATGAAGGCCATGATCGACGCTTGGGCGCGCGAGGACTCCTCCGTGGCGCCCGCCACCACAATCGAATAGCCGGACGGCAAGGCCGCGCGCAGCGGATCCAGCAGCGGGGAAATCTGCGCCGCCACCGTTGGCCCCTGGATGCCCTCGATGACGTCCGCTTGCACCGTCATCGCGTAGTCGCGGTTTTCACGCCAGATCACACCGGGCTCCCAGCGCAAGCTGGGCGCCGCCACCTGCAGCAGCGGCACCCACTGGCCGCTGGCCGTCGGCACGCTGGCCTGGGCGAGCCGGGTCAATGATCCTCGTTCCGACGCGGGCTGCCTGACGATCACGGGAATCAGTTTATTGTCTTCCCGCAGCCGGGCGATGGTCACGCCTTCGGTCATGAAGGCCGCCGTTTGCTGCAAACTGGCGCTGGACACGCCCAGCGCCCGGGCGCGCGCCTGATCGATCTCCAGATGCACCGCCTTGACGGGCTCGTTCCAGTTGTCATTGATGCCCTGGAGATACGGGTTGTCCGCCATCACGGCCCGCACATCGCCCGCAATCCGCTTGACCTCCTCCAGCTCGGGGCCTTGCACACGGAACTGCACCGCATACGGCACCGGCGGCCCGCTGGACAAGAGCTTGACCCGGGCGCGCACATCCGGGAACTCGCTCTGCAGAAAAGCCTCCAGGCGTGGGCGCAAGCGATCCCGGTCTTCCAGGGAGCGCGGCGTGATCACAAATTGCGCCAGGTTGGTCTGGTTCATCTGCTGATCGAGCGGCAGGTAAAAGCGGGGACTGCCAATACCCAGATAGGCCAGATAGCTTTGCACCTCCTGCTGCCCGCCCAGCCATTGCTCCAGCCGCCGCGCCTCCTGCTCCGTTGCCTGGAAGCTGGCGCCCTCCGCCAGCCACAGATCGGCCATCAGCTCGACGCGGTTCGAGTCCGGAAAAAACTGCTGCTCGATCCACTTGAAACTCAGCACGCCCACCCCCAGCAGCACCAGGGTGAAGCTGATCACCCACCAGCGATAGCGCAGGCAGTAGTCGACCCAGCGCCGGAAGCGCCGGTAGAAAGGCGTCTGGAACACGTCGCCATGCGCTTCTTCCCGCGTCCGGGTTTTCAGCAGGTGATAGCCCAGGAACGGCGTGAAGATGACGGCGGCAAACCAGGACAGCACCAGCGCAATGGCGGTCACGGCAAAGATGCTGAAGGTGTATTCGCCCGCCATGGATTTGGCCAGCCCGATTGGCAGGAAGCCCGCCACCGTGATCAAGGTGCCGGTCAACATCGGGAATGCGGTGGACCGGTAGGCAAACACAGCGGCCTCCAGGCGCGGCAGCCCCTCCTCCATTTTCCGGATCATCATTTCAACCGCAATGATGGCGTCATCCACCAACAGGCCCAGCGCGATGATCAAGGCACCCAGCGAGACCTTGTGCAGATTGATGTTCAACACGTACATGCACAGGAAGGTGGCAGCCAGCACCAGCGGAATGGTCAGCGCCACCACCAGGCCGGGACGCATGTCCACCCGCAGCGGATGACGGTGCACGCCCAGGAACAGGAAACTGACCGCCAGCACCACGCTGACGGCCTCGGCCAGCACTTTCAGGAATTCGCGCACCGAGTCACTCACGGCCTGCGGCTGGTCAGCGGCCTTGATGATCTCGATGCCGACCGGCAGTTGCACATTGATCCGCGCCACGCTGTCATCGAGCGCCTGACCCAGCCGGATGATGTCGCCGCCTTTGCGCATCGACACGCCCAGCGCGATGACCTCGGATGCACCGGCGGCATCGCCGAAATGAACTTTGGTCAACGGCGGGTCCTCAACGCCGCGGCTGACCTTGAAGAGCTCGCCCAGGCGTATCGTGCCGCCCTGGCCCGCCTCTCCCTGGACGCGCAAGGGCAAGGCCTCAAGATCGGCCACCCCCATCGGCGCGCCGCTGACCCGCAGCCACAATCGCTCCCGATCCAGGTGGATCAAACCCGAATTTTCAATGGCCAGCTGGCTGTTGAGCTGTTCAGCAATGTGCTGGATCGACAGGCCGGTTTGCGAGAGACGCGCATGGTCCACCTCCAGGAACACTTTTTCTTCCTGGACACCGAACAGCTCCACCTTGGCCACATCCGGCACCCGCAGCAGTTGCTGCCGCACCTGGTCCACATAAACCTTGAGTTCGCCCTCGTTGAAACCATCGGCGCGGAAGGCATAGATGACGCCGTAGGTATCGCCGAAATCATCGTTGAAGAACGGTCCGATCACGCCGTCGGGCAAACTCATCTGGATGTCCTGGACCCGTTTGCGAACCTGATAGAAGCTGGACTCGACCGCCGCCTTCGGACTGTCGTCGCTGAGCTGGAAAATGGTCAGGCTCTCTCCCGGCTTGGTGTAGCTGCGGATGCGGTCGGCATAGGGCACGCTTTGCAGGGCCAGTTCGATCTTGTCCGTCACCTGCTCGGCCATCAGCTCAGCCGAGGCGCCGGGCCAATAGGCCCGCACGATCATGGCCCGAAACGTGAAAGGCGGGTCCTCATCCTGGCCCAGCTGGAAGAAAGACAGCAGGCCACCCAACAACAGGATGGCCATCAGGAAACGGACCAGCGGCTGGTTCTGGAGCGCCCAGCGCGACAGGTTGAAGCGCTGCGCGGCGGCGTCCTTCATGGCTGGGCATCCTGGCGCGGCAAGGCGGCGCTATCCAATAGACGCTGCGGCAGCGTCGGCGCGGGCTCGGGTTCAGCCAGGCGCTGGACTCGCTGCCCGTCCTGCAACTGATGCACCCCCGCCGTCACAACCTCAACCCGCTCGGGCAGGCCCGATACCTGGGCCAGCTGATCCCCGACCGACAGCAGCCTCACCGGCTGCCTGCGCACGGTCATGCTTTCGGCATCCAGCACCCATACCGCGGCCTGTCCGGACTCGCCCCGCAGCAGCGCATGCAAGGGCAGCAAGGTGCCGGTGCTGGCGGCCGCCGCCGTCTCAACCGTCGCGCTCATCCCGGGCCTGAGCGTGTTCGTGTCCGCTTCCAGTTCGGCCTTGATCAAAAAGGTCCGCGTCAGCGGATCCGCGGCGGCCGAGCGCTCGCGGACGCGCGCCCGCCAGCCTGTCGGCGCGGCCCAGACCTTGACCTGGACCTCATCGCCCTGCTGCAAACGCAGCGCTTGCTGTTCAGGCACTTGGAACACCGCATCCAGCTGTGAGGACTGGGCCACGAACAAGGCAGGCTGGCCCGCCGCCAGAACCTGCCCGACCTCCGCTTCGACCCGGGTCACCACGCCGTCCAGGCTTGCCAGCAAGCGGGTGTAATCCGCCTGATTGACCGTGCTTTGGTACTGCGCCCGCGCCTGCTGATGGCGGGCCTGGCTTGCCTGCGCCGCAGCGCGCCGGTGCTCGATGTCGGCGGCGGAAATAAAGCCTTGCGCATGCAGGGCCTCAAAACGGTCCAGGTCCGCCCTGGCCTGCTGCAACTCGACGTCGGCCGCCGCCAGTTGGGCGCGCGCCGCCTGCTGGCTCAATTGATAATCCTGCGCATCAATGCGGGCCAGCAACTGCCCGCGCGTCACCCGTTCACCCAACTGGACGGCGCGTTCCACCACGCGGCCGCTGACCTGAAAAGCATGGGCGGATTCCCGCCGGGCCTGCAAGGTCGCCGGATAGCTTGCCGCGGCGGCTTGTGTGGAAGGCATGGCCCATTGTGTCCGGACGGGCCGTACCGTTGCGGTGGGCTCGGGCGCATCCGAGCATGCGGACAGTCCAACGGCGAACAGACCGCCCGCCACCCAGCCAAGCCAACGGCCAAGCCCCGTTCTACGCCCCACTTCGCCCATGCCGCCATCCTTTACCGAAGACAAGCGCTCATTATCGATCACTGCCATGCATTAATCATCCAGTTCACGTATGCTTACAATCCGCGTCGATCATCCCGTCTTGTTATTTCATGGCCGTTGACCATTACGAAAACTTTCCGGTTGCCTCGTGGCTGCTCCCCAAGCACCTGCGCGCCGCCGTCATTGCCATCTATTGGTTTGCGCGTACCGCTGATGATATTGCAGACGAAGGCACGGCCACCAATGAAGAACGCCTGAATCAGCTCGACGCCTACCGCGGCGCCCTGGACCTGATCGCTGACGCCCGCCGCCACCCGCCCTGTTTTGCCGAGCCGATGCGTCCGATCTTCGATCCACTGTTCGAGGCGGTACAGCGCCATCAGCTTGATACCGCGCCGCTCTACCGTCTGTTGACGGCGTTCTCGCAGGATGTCCATACCAAGCGCTATGCTAGCTACCGGGACCTGGAAACCTACTGCCATCACTCGGCCAATCCGATCGGCGAATTGCTGCTGTCTCTGTACGGCGTCAATACCCCGCCACGGCTGCATCTGGCCAACGCCGTCTGTACCGGCCTGCAACTGACCAATTTCTGGCAGGATGTGGCCGTGGATTGGCAGAAAGGCCGGGTCTACCTGCCGGAAGCGGACATGCAGGCCTTCGGCGTCCAGACTTGGCAAATAGCACAACAACACGTTGACCTGAACTGGAGCGCGCTGATGTCCTACCAGGTCCAGCGCACGCGAGGCCTGTTAAACTCGGGCATGTCGCTGTGCCAGCATTTGCCCGCCCGCATGGCGCTTGAGTTGAAAATGGCGGTGCTGGGCGGCCTGCGCGTTCTTGATCTGCTTGAAGCCGCCAGCTACAACATGTTCCAGTCCCGGCCCCGCCTTGGCTGGCTAGTCCGGGCGATCATCTTTACGCGCAGCCTGTTGCCCCAA
>JBAYOI010000110.1:0-9178 GCA_041678365.1 Pigmentiphaga sp.
CTCAGCACGAACAGGGTGCCCACCGCGCGCAGCGGAAATTCCAGGATCTTGAGCAGGCTCAGCGTGACGGTGGAATGCTTGCTTTGCCCAGGGTGGCGATCACTGGTGGCAAAACAGTAGTCATCCGTGAAAAACAAACCGCGAACCAACATTGCTACGCCCAACATGACAAGACCGTGGATCAGCATCGTGTTCTCCTGGAGCGGCGATGGAACGCCTGCCCCTTTTTTATGAGGAAGTGGTTTTTCTCAACTATATAGAAAGACCCTAGTACTGGGCTTTTGGTGCTTACCCTTTTCTGGTTTCCCCTTCCGTAGTTTCCCGAAGCCCAGAGGTCCGCTAGGCTTGAAAAAGTCCATGAGCAACATAACGAAAACTATTTCGATCAATTTCATTTTATAATTGCGAATGGTTCGCATTTGTGTTAACTTTTTTGCTTCAGAGTAATTCTGGTTTACCCCTAACTGTGTGATGAGTGCTCATAGATCCTGGAACGCAATGACCAGCCCGTCCATGCGGGTTGGCGCGGGGCTGGCCGTCGTGGCCTTGCATGCCGTGGCCATTGGTGTCGTGATGACTGCCAAGCCCGAGTTGTTGCAGGTGTCGGAGCCTGAAACCGTCCAAGTCCGGTTCATCGAGCTGGCCCCGCAGGTGCAGCTTGCGCAAGCGCCGCCCGCGCCAACGCCACCGGCTCCGCCCGCGCCGGTTGAACCACCCAAACCGGAACCCCCGAAGCCGACGCCGCCCAAGCCGGAGCCACCCAAACCCAAACCGGAGCCGCCCAAGCCGGAGCCACCCAAACCCAAACCGGAGCCGCCCAAGCCGAACCCAAAGCCCAAGCCCAAGCCAAGGCCTGAGCCCGCGCCGGTGCAGAAGTTTGAGCCGGAGCCGGTGGCGGAGCCCGTCTCCGAACCGGTGGCGGTTGCCGAGAGCGCGCCAGCGCCTACGCCTGCCCCGAGCGCGCCGGTTGCCCCGGCGGCACCCGCTTCAGGCGCACCGGACGCCAGCGCCACCCGTTCCGCCGCGCCGGACGTGCCGGTGTCCGACACGCCGCCGCTGGTTGGCCAGATCGATTACCTTGGCGCGCCGCCCAAGCCGGTTTATCCCCGGCACTCGCAGCGCCTGGGTGAGGAAGGACGCGTATTGATCAAAGTGCTGGTCAATATGCGTGGAACTGTTGATAGCGTTGCCCTTGAGCGCACCTCCGGCCATGGCCGCCTTGACGAGGCCGCGCTCGGCGCCGCCCGCCAGGGACGCTTCAAACCCTATACCGTCAATGGCCAGGCCCGCGCGGCTTACGTCATTATCCCGTTCGAATTTACTGCCCGGAATTGATTACTCATTATGAACGAAGCTCAAACCCTTGGTTTCGCCCACTTTATTGCCCAGACTGATGGGGTGGGTAAAACGCTGTTCGTCATCCTGTTGGTGATGTCGTTGGCCACGTGGTACCTGATTATTGTGAAAGGCATTTCCGTGCTTCGAACCCGCAGGAAAAGCGAGGCCTTCCTGACGCATTTCTGGAATGCCAGCTCGCTGGAAGCGGTGGATCATGAAATTTCCGCGCATGGCGTCAATGACCCGTTCTCGCACCTGACCAGCCACGCCCTGTATGCGCGCAAGCACCATGCGCGGTTTGGCGCGGCCAAGCTGGAAGAGGCGGGCACGCAGTCCGAATTCGTCTCCCGCACCATGCGCAAGGTGATGGATGAAGAAACCGCAAAACTGGAAACCGGCCTGACGGTGCTGGCCTCGGTCGGCTCCACCGCGCCGTTTGTTGGCCTGTTCGGCACGGTGTGGGGGGTTTATCACGCGCTGGTGGCAATCGGGATTGGCGGCTCGGCCTCAATCGATAAGATCGCCGGTCCGGTGGGCGAGGCGCTGATCATGACCGGCCTGGGCCTGGCCGTGGCCATTCCCGCTGTGCTGGCCTATAACTTCTTCACCCGCAAGAACCGTCTGTTGCTGGCTCAACTTGATGCCTTTGCCTATGATTTGTTCGCCTTCCTGACCACCGGTCAGCAAGTGGTGACCGATGACAATATCCGGGCATTGAAAGCGCGCCAGAACCCGATGGCGGCGGCAAGCTGAGGAGTACGTCATGGCTTTTGGCAGCTTCAACAACGGTTCCGGCAGCACGCAGGTCAACTCGGAAATCAATATGGTGCCGTTGATCGACGTCATGCTGGTGTTGCTGGTGATTTTCATCATCACGGCGCCGATGCTGACCCACTCGATCAAGATCGACGTGCCGCAGGTGTCGTCATCGCCGGCGGAAACGGAACCGAAAGTCATCGATCTGGCGATTGATGCGCAAGGCGGCGTGTTCTGGGATGAGCAGCCGATCCTGATGGAAGAGCTGGTTGGGCGTTTCGAGGTGTCCGCGCTGGAAGAGCCGCAGCCGGAAATCCAGCTGCGCGCCGACAAGGAAACGCGCTATGAAGTGCTGGCGCAGATCATGGGCGATGCCTCGCGTTCGGGCATGAAGCGGATCGGCTTCGTCAGCACGCCCAGCGATACGCCCGCAGCGCAGACGCCGTGAGCACACGTTTTCACCGATGACTGAGAAGCCCCGGCGTCAGCCGGGGCGCTTGATACCCGTCAGCCCTGTATTGGAGAAAGGCGCAGCGCCTTGATCCGTACGGGACTGGCGGGTTTTTTGTACAGGTATTAATCTTGATTCTTTGGCACAGCGGATTTTGGCAAGCAAATGCGTCTATTACTGATTGAAGATGATGCGATTCTGGGCGGCGCCCTCAGCGAGTTCCTGGGGGACCAGGGGTATGCGGTGGATTGGCTGACCAGTGCCGAGCCCGCCGACGTGGCGCTGGATGACGCGTTGTACAGCCTGATCCTGCTGGACCTGAATCTGCCAGGCCAGGACGGATTGAGTTTCTTGCGCAAGATCCGCGAGCGCAACGTGACCTTGCCCGTCATCATCCTGACGGCGCGGGATGCGCTCGATGAGCGGATCGCAGGTCTGGACGCGGGGGCGGATGACTATCTGACCAAACCGTTCGAATTGCCGGAACTGGCGGCGCGAGTGCGTGCCCATACGCGTCGGCAGACCGGTCAAGTCAACCCGCTGCTGGAAGTGGGGCAGTTGAGCCTGGATACCGTGGGCCGGGAAATCCGCGTCAATGACGTGCGCCTGCCGCTGTCAGTGAGGGAATTTTCCGTGCTGGAAATGCTGATGAACCGCGCGGGCCGGGTAGTGACCAAGCGGCAGATCGTGGGCTCCTTGTCCGCCTGGGACGCGGACTTCAGCGAAAACGCGGTGGAAGTCTATATCTATCGCCTGCGCAAGCGCCTGGAAGGCACGGGCGCCACCATCCAGACGGTTCGCGGGTTCGGCTATTTGCTGGACGTCCATGCCCAACAAGAGTAGGCCGTCCTCACCGCATAAACCGTCTTCCTCCCGATGGTTCAGTCGGCGATCACTTGCTTGGCACCTGATCATCCGCTTGATTCCGGCGGTCATTCTGCTGGCATTGGTGGATACCGCGGTCAGTTACGTGTTGACCCACAACCTGAATACTCAGTCCCATGATCGCGTCCTGGTGGATACCTTACGCGTCCTGGCCAGACAGGTGGAGGCGGTGGAAGGGGACGTGCGTCTGGTCAAGGGCTTCAACCCGCTGCGTTTTGATGATGCGGATCCTGAGGAACGCTCGGTGTTCCGGATCCGGGTGGATGGGCAGGTATTGGCAGGCGATGCGCACTTGCCGGAACCAGAGGCGGGTCCGGCGCGCATGCTGATGGTATCAGCCGAGCATTATGAAGCGGCCATCGACCGGATGACGCCGATGCTGTATGCGGTCGAGTATCAAGGCCATGATATGCGTGTGGCCACTATATCCTTGATTTATCAAGGTAAGAATCTTGACCTCAGCATGGCGGGCACACTGAATGCCCGCACCGCCTTTGTCGACGAAGTCATGGCCGTGCTGGTGGCCGGGCAACTGCTGCTGATCGTGCTGATGACGTTCGTCATCATTGGCAGTGTGCGTTCGGGCATGGAGTCGGTCAGCCGCATTTCAGACGAGCTGGAACGGCGTGATATTGATGACTTGAATCCGATTGATCTGGCGGGTGTGCCCAGCGAGTTGTCGCCGCTGCTGCTACAGACCAATGATATGTTGCAGCGCCTGTCCGAGGCGGTAGCCGCACAGCGCCGCTTCATCGGCCATGCTTCGCATCAGTTGCGCACGCCGTTGAGCGGCTTGAAGTTCGAGTCGGAGCTGATGCTGAGCAAGCCGTTGCCGCCGGAACTGCGGGCCCGCGTGCTGCGGATCAAGGCGGTGACGGATAGGATGATTCGCCTGGGCGAGCAATTGCTGATTCTTGCCCGGCTGGATGCCAAGACACAGCCGCGCGATAGTTTCGAGCGCCTGAATCTGGCCGAACTGGTGGAGAATGTGGGCGCGGACTGGATTCCGCGCGCGCATCAGGCGGGCGTGACCATCACCTTGCAGGAAGATGTGCCGACCATAGAAATTGAAGGCGATCCGGTGCTGCTGGAGCAACTGCTCGGCAATTTGATTGACAATGCCATTCGCTATAAATACCCGGATCAGGACGGGCATATCCAGTTGCGCTTGCAGTCCTCGCCGCCCACCTTGATTGTGGAAGATGACGGCCCGGGCATTCCACTGGAAAACCGTCGGCAGGTGTTTGAGGCGTTTTACCGGCAGGAAGGCAGCAAGGCGGGCGGGTCGGGCCTGGGGCTGGCCATTGTGCGTGAAATTGCCCGGACTCACGGTATGCATTGGAATCTGGAAAGCCGCCCCGAGTTCCCGGGCACGCGCTTCAGCATGGTCTTCCCCGGGCCGCGGATTGGCGCCCGCCTGGATCGGCGTATTGCCGCAGCCTATCCGTTTACGGCGCCACCGCCGATCTGAAGTAGGGCACGGCAATCCCGGTTACCCGTTCGAACGGAACCGCCAGCACACTGAGCGCCAGCCACAGGAAAATCATGCCCGCCATCAGCGTGATGGCGAAACCCAGGTTGAAAATGCTGAATTGCGGCGCGCTGCGCGACATGAAGCCCATGGCAATGTTGATGGCCAGCACGGCCGCCAGCACCGGCAGGGCAATCTGCAGGCCCAGCGCAAAAACCACCGCGCCCAGGCCCGCCAGCTGCATCCAGTCCAGGCCTGCGAGCGGCTGCGCGGACACCGGGATCAAGGTGAAGCTTTCGCTCAGCATGAACAGCAGGTTCAAGTGGCCGTCCGTGGCCATGAAGACCAACATGGCGAGCATGACGAAGCAGGTGGCCAGCAAGGGCGAGGGGGTGCCGCGCGCCGGGTCGAGAAACGACGCAAAGCCCAGGCCCATCTGCAAACCGATCAAGTCGCCGGCCACTTCAAACGAGGCAAAAATGGCTCGCAAGCCAAAACCCATGCAGGCGCCCACCAGAATCTGCTGGAGCAGCAGAAGCAAGCCGTTCAACGAGAACGCGTCTACCGGCACCGAAGGCAGTGACGGTGCGATCAGCAGCGCAATCAGCAAGGACAAGACAACCTTGACTCGCGCCGGAATGGCGCGGTGCCCGAATACCGGAGCCGTGCTGATCATGGCCAGGGCCCGGACGAAGGGCCAGAGCAGGCTGCCCAGCGCCGCCTGGACGGCGGCTTCGGAAAAGCTGAGCATGCGCTTTAGCCAAGCATGAAGGGAATGCTGCCGTACAAGCGGCGAATGTAGTCCGTGGCCATGGTGATCATCCAGGGACCGGCCAGCACGGCCACCAGGAAAATGGCAATCAGCTTCGGGACGAAAGAGAGCGTCATTTCGTTGATCTGCGTGGCGGCCTGGAAAATACTGACGATCAGTCCCACCGCCAGTGCCGCCAGCAGCAAGGGAGCGGCCAGGTAGAACGCAATCTGGACCGCTTCCTGGGTCAGCGTCATGACGCCTGCGCTATCGTTCACGGCAAGTCCTCCTTGTTGCGGTTCAGGTAAAGCTGGCAACCAGGCTGCCGATCAACAGATTCCAGCCGTCAGCCAGCACGAACAGCATCAGTTTGAAAGGCAGCGAAATCAGCACCGGGGAGAGCATCATCATCCCCATTGACATCAGCACGCTGGAGACCACCAGGTCAATGACCAGAAACGGCAGGAAAACCATGAAGCCGATCTGGAAAGCGGTCTTGAGTTCACTGGTGACAAAGGCCGGCACGACCACGCGCAGCGGCAGGTCTTCCGCGCTCTCCACCGCCTCCATTTCCGACAGCCGCATGAACAGCGCCAGATCCGTTTCACGCGTCTGGCGAAGCATGAACGCCTTGAGCGGATCCTGTGCGCGCTCCAACGCTTGCGGGAAGGTGATCTCGTTCTGGCTGAACGGCTGGTAGGCTTCTTCGTAGACGCGGTCAAAGGTCGGGTTCATCACGAAAAACGTCATGAACAGCGCCAGGCCGACCAGCACCATATTGGGGGGCGAGCTTTGCAGGCCGAGGGCGCTGCGCAACAGGGACAGCACGATGATGATGCGCGTGAAGCCGGTCATCATCAGCAGCGCGGCCGGAATGAACGTGAGCGCGGACAGCACCACCAGGGTTTGCAAGGACAGCGACCAGGTCGTGTTGCCATCGGGGCCGGTATTGCTGGTGAGGGCGGGAATACCGGCTTCCTGCCCCCATGCGCCGGTCCACGGCAGACTGAGCAGCAACACGCCCCACAGCAAGGCGCTGGAAAAGCGGGCAGACGTCATGGTTTATTGATGAAGCGGGCAAGCACGGCGGAAAAAGCCTGGGAGGAGGGAGGAGATTCAGGGAGGTTTTCAGTGACTTCCTGGCGGGGCAGCACGGCCAGCGGACGAACCTGTCCGCCGCCGACGCCCGCCACAATCCATTGATCGCCGACTTCCAGCAACACGATGCGCTCGCGGGGACCGACCATCAGTTGCGCGCGGACTTTCATCAACGGGCTGCTGCCTTGGATTGCACGCTGACTTCGCTTGATCAGCCAGGCGCAGATCAGAATCAGCGCCAGTACCAGCAGCAGGGAGAGCCCGGTTTGAAAGAACGAAGCCGGAGAAGGAGTCATGTCAGCGATTGAGTTTGCGCAGCCGTTCCGACGGAGTCACGATGTCAGTGAAACGAATGCCGAATTTGTCATTGACGACAACCACTTCGCCTTGGGCGATCAGGCAGCCGTTGACCATGACGTCCATCGGTTCGCCAGCCAGGCCGTCAAGCTCGACCACCGAACCCTGCGCCAATTGCAGGATCTGCTTGATCGGGATTCGGGTGCGGCCCAGCTCGACCGTCAGTGTGACGGGGATATCCATGATGATTTCGATGTCGTTGTGCGCTTCTTCGCTGGGGCGATTGGGCGTGAACGACTCGAACAGTTCATCGGCGGGCCGGGCCGGGGCCGGTTCCTGAGCGGCGTCAATCTTGGCTTGCTCGGCCAGTGCGGCCGCCCAGTCATCCGTTGCGTCCGCAGACGGAGTGCCTGACGGATTCTCAGGTTCCATTTCCAAGATCATCTCCTAATTGGTTATCGGCCTGTGATGGGGTGATCACCTTGCCGATCTTGACAGCATATTGGCCGTTGCTGGTGCCGACATTGCAGTCAAACACCGGCACGCCATCAATGTAAGCGGGTATGGACGCCGGAATGTCCAGCGGGAGGACGTCGCCGACGCGCAGGCTCAGCAGGTCACGAACCGTGACGCGCGCCTCGGCCAGATTGGCCACCATTTCCACGTCAGCCAGCTGGATCTGCTTGGACAGCAGACGCAGCCAGCGCTTGTCCGGCTCCATCTGATCCCCTTGAACCGGGGAGTAGAGGATGTCTCGGATCGGTTCAATGGTGGCGTAGGGGAAGCAGATATGAAGACTGCCGCCAGAGGCGCCGAACTCGATGGAAAACGAGGTGGAAATAACGATCTCGGACGGCGTGGCGATATTGGCGAACTGCGTGTGCATTTCCGCCCGCAGGTATTCGAACTTCATCGGGTGCACCGACACCCAGGCCCGCGCGTATTCCTCCAGCACCACATTCAGCATTTTCTGGATGATGCGTTGCTCAGTGGGCGTGAAGTCCCGGCCTTCAACACGGGTATGGTAGCGGCCGTCGCCGCCAAACAGGTTGTCGATGACCGCGAAGATCAGGCTCGGTTCGAAAATGAACAGCGCGTTGCCGCGCATGGGCTTCAGCGATACGACGTTCAGGTTGGCGGGGACAACGATGTTGCGCAGGAATTCCGAGTACTTGGTCAGCTTGACGGTGCCGACCGAAATCTCCGGATTGCGGCGCATGAAGTTGAACAGGCCGGTACGCAGCAGCCGTCCGAAGCGGTCGTGGATGATTTCCAGCGATGGCATCCGGCCGCGGACAATCCGCTCTTGCTTGGCCAGGTTGTACGGGCGAATGCCATCCTCGCCTTCCTGCGGTGGAAGGGGGTCGTCGGTTTCCCCCGTTACCCCGCGCAGCAGGGCATCGACTTCGTCTTGAGAGAGGAACTCTCCGGCCATATTGATCACGGTGCGCAGCTCCCTCCAGCGTAGCGGCTCAGGCCCTTCACTGGATTACGAAATTGGAGAAGTGCGCGGCATAGATCCCCCGGTTGAGCTCGGGGGAGACGTAGCGCCGGGCAATATCGAGGATGTCGCGCGAGAGTTGCTGTTTGCCGTCCAGCGTGGACAAGTCCGTCACGCGTTTGGAGGAAAGCAACAGCAGGATTTCGCTGCGCAGCACCGGCATCACGGCGGCGACGCCGTTCTTGTGCTGCTCGTCCTTGACTTCAAGGCTGACCCCGACCTGCACGAAGCGGTCAGAATCGGTACCTGACAAGTTGGACGTGAACATCTCAAACGGAACAAAAACATGGCGGCTGGCCGCACCGGGCGAGTAGGGGTCCGGCTCGGCCTTGGCGGATGCCTGTGGCTCCGCGCCGCCCGAGGTGAAGGCATAGGCCTCAAACTGGCTCAGGCGTTTGTTTTGAATCAGCACGAATGCGGCAAGGCCCGCCACAATGACCAGCAACAGGAAAGCAAGCAACACATACAGCGCGGTGCGCTTACGTTTGGGTTGTGGGGTGGCCTCGGCCATGAAGGACTTCTCCGGAGTTCATGCGTGGAAGGGCGACGGCAGCGCCCGAAACGCCTGATTATCGCTGTAAAGCGCAGTGTGCAATCGCTGAAATAAGCAGGGAAAATTGCAGTTTGCAG
>JBAYOI010000111.1:0-9140 GCA_041678365.1 Pigmentiphaga sp.
CCGCCAAAGTGCTTGGCCAGAACCGTCGTGATTGCTGCCGTCAGCGTCGTCTTGCCGTGGTCAACGTGACCGATCGTGCCCACGTTGACGTGCGGCTTCGTACGCTCAAACTTGCCTTTTGCCATGGCTGACTCTCCGCCTCTGGATGCCTGCTGAAAATAATGGAAAGGAATTTGGTGCCCATGGCGCGGATCGAACGCGCGACCTCTCCCTTACCAAGGGAGTGCTCTACCACTGAGCCACATGGGCGAATCTTTAACACCAGCCGCCCCAAACGGGAGACCGTTTATTCTTGGAGCGGGTGAAGGGAATCGAACCCTCGTCGTAAGCTTGGAAGGCTTCTGCTCTACCATTGAGCTACACCCGCCCAGCTACCACCACTTGCGGCCGGGCCGCTTTTACCCGGGCTGCTTACGCAGCCTACGCACGAACGGCACGAAAATTCATGGATTCAATGCTGGGCGCAGATCTGGTGGAGGAGATTGGATTCGAACCAATGTAGGCGCAAGGCCAACAGATTTACAGTCTGCCCCCTTTAACCACTCGGGCACTCCTCCGTCAGAGAACTTGAGATTATGAAGAGATTGAAAAACAAAGTCAAGCGTATCTCTGGGTTATTTCTCAAGTTTTTGCCGCCGGGCCGTTCCCAAGGCAAAAAGCGCCCTCCTTGGGAGGGCAGCAAGCCAAAGGCGCAGCGTGGGTGGCTTTCCAGCCGCCGGGCCGTTCCCAAGGCAAAAAGCACCCTCCATGGGAGGGCAGCAAGCCAAAGGCGCAGCGGCTATCTATCCGCGCTCCGGATGCCGTTGCTTTGAGGCAGAACCTGCATCGGGATATCTTGCGAACGCCCGCTCAGGTCCACCACAACGCCCGTGGCGCGAATGGCAGTCAGTGTAACGCCATCAGCCAGTGTTTGACCAACGAAATAAGCGCGGGGCGGCCGGTTGTTGACCACCAGGATGGCCGAGCCGCCGCCCGCATCGGCAATCAGGCCCTGGACGCTGATATTGACGGCTTTGTCCAGCCCTTCACCGAACCAGGCGCTGACCGGGCGCGTGGACACGTGCTGGTTGGCAGCGCTCGCCAGGGCGGGCGGAATGTTGCCGGGCGACGGCGCCCCGATATAGGCAATGAACACACCCGCGGCCACGCAGGCGGTCAATTGGAAAAAGCGCAAGGTCCATGGCAGCAGCGCCGTCAACCCCTGGAGATTCCACGCAATAGTCATCGGTCATCCTCAGTTTCTTGTGCCGCCATTATGAATGAAAGACCGCCATGACAAATGACAATACCAATGCATTCTGAAAACTGTCATCATTCACTGTCATACTTTCGTCAGCATCTAGTAACAATTCAAGGAGTTTTGTTATGCGCGGCCGTTATCGTACCGCCCGCCGCCAACGGGGCATCACGCTTATTGAAATCATGGTGGTTGTCGTGATTATCGGCATCTTGGCCGCGGTCATCGTGCCCAATGTGCTTGACCGGCCGGACCACGCCCGGGCAACGGCCGCCAAGCAAGGCGTCAATGGCATCATGCAGGCGCTCAGCCTCTATCGTCTGGACAATGGGCGCTACCCCAGCAGCGAACAAGGCCTGCAGGCGCTGGTCACCCGTCCGGACCAAGGCGCGTCAAACTGGAGAAGCTATCTTGACCGCCTGCCAACCGACCCCTGGGGCAACCCCTATCAGTACCTGAACCCCGGCGTGCATGCCGACGTTGACGTTTTTTCATTGGGCGCCGATGGCCAGCCTGGCGGAGAGGGTGTCAATGCCGATGTCGGTTCGTGGAACCCTTGAACGCCCGCCCGCAGCACTGAGCGTGACACGGCGTCTTGCCTCCGTCGGACGCCGCGCGGGCAGCGCGGCGCGGGCGGGGTTTTCCCTCATTGAGATGATGGTTGTGCTGATCATCATCGGCATTGCCGCGTCAATGCTGACCCTCAGCGCCTTTCCCGACCGCAATCAAGGCTTGCGGCAGGAAGCGCAGCGGCTGGTCGAACTGTTCAAGCTCGCGCAGATCGAGGCCCGTACCGATGGCCGCCGCATTGAGTGGCAATTCGATGCCGAAGGCTACCGTTTCATGCGCGTGCAACGCAGCGCAGCACCCACCCCGGACAGGGTGCGGCATCAGGTACTACTGCCCGATTTTTTTGAACAGGATCCGCTGCTGCGCCCGCGCCGCTGGCAAACAGCGCTGATCCGGATCGATGGCAGCGCCATGGCCTTCACGGCGGAATGGCTGCTGCCGCCCGCCCAAATCGTGCTTCATGGCGACGAAGCCCAGCTCACCATTGTCCGCGATGCCGCAGGCCATTATGAAATCCACTGAGTCAGGCTTCACCTTGATCGAAGTGCTGGTCGCCTTGACCATTCTGGCCGTCGCGCTGGGCGCGGCGCTGCGCGGCGTGGGCCTGTTGACCAACAACAACCATGCTTTGCGCCTGAAGTCCCTGGCCTATCTGTCCGCTGAGAACACCTTGATTGAATGGCGCCTGCAGCAAACGCTGCCCAGCCCCGGCGTCACGACCGTCCCGTGCGCGCAGGGCCGTCACGCGCTGCGCTGCGAAGTCCGCATCCGGTCTTCGCAGAATGCCAATATCCGCCAGGCCCAGATTGCCGTGCGCACGGAGCAAGGCAACACCGTCGTCCAGCTCGACGGCTTCATTTCAGGCATGCCATGACAGGAGGGGCCTTGCAATTCGCGAGCAGCGCTCGCTCCCACAGAATCGGTCGCCAGCGCGGCCTGTCTCTCATTGAAGTCATGATTGCCGTCGCCTTGATGGCGATCGCCAGCCTGATGGCCTGGCAAGGATTGGAGAATATCTCGTCCGCGCACCGCCGCCTGACGCAAGACACCCAATCAAACGAGGCGCTGCTGCGCGCGCTCGGGCAATTGGAGCGGGACATTTCGCAGCGGCTGGTCGAGCTGACCCCCGCGCCGGATCGCGCCCTGCCCGACAGCTTGTCCCTGCATCAAATGGATCAGCGCAATGAACTGACCCAACTCGACATCCTTCGCCGTGACGGCAGCCATCCCGGCCACTGGCAGCACGTCAGCTGGGCTGTGGATGGCCAACGCCTGATCCGCCGGTCCGGCCCCAGCGCCCAACAGTATCCGCTGCCCCCGCCGCAGCAAGCGGTCGTGCTGCTTGAGCACGTGCAGCGCGTGACGCTGCGGGGCTGGCAAGCGCCCAACGGCTGGCAACTGCCGCCCTTTGCGGAATCCAATACGCCCTTGCTGGCGCTGGAAGTCACGATCGAGCTGATCAGCGGCGCCGACACGGAAAGCTTTCGGCGGGTCATCAAACTATGATCCGCCGAAAGCCAACCTCGCAGGCCGGCATGGCCATCATCAGCGCCCTGTTGGTGGTGGCGGCCGTGGCCATGCTGTCCACCCAGCTGCTGCAACAGCAAACCACCTTGATACGCAGCCTTGAGGCCGAGCAGTCGCGCGTGCAGGCGCACGCCTTGCTGGAGGGCGGCCTGGACTGGGCGCGCCTGATTCTGCGTCAGGATGCCCGCAGGCAGTCCGTGACCCGGCTGGGAGAGTTGTGGTCAACGCCATTGGCTGAAACGCGCATTGAAGTACCCGGCCTGGGCCGGGAAGCCTATTTCAGCGGCTACGTGGAAGATGAACAAGGCAAATTCAACCTCGGCAACCTGGCTGAAAAAGGCCATGTCAACCCAAGCGCCATTGCAATTCTGCAGCGCTTGTGCCAACTATTACAATTTCCTACCGAGCTTGCCCCCGCCCTGGCCCAGCGTATTGCCGCCGGACAGCGGATCGAGGCCGTTACGGATGAACCGCAGACACAAACCGGACCCGCCGCCCCGCCCATCCATATGCTCGAAGACTTACTTGGCACCGCCATGCTTGATCAAGCCACCTTGAACGCCCTTCGGCCCTACGTCACGCTATTGCCCGACACGACTGGCATCAACGTCAATACGGCCACAGCGGAAGTCATTGCCGCCGCCGTCGGCGCCGAACACTTCGGTGCCATTCGCTCTTTGATCGAGCGGCGCAACCGGGGCTCCTGGTTCAACAGCAGCGCGGACTTCCTGAATCAATTGCCGGGCGTGGAACTCTCCCTGGCCGATGGCCGCCTGACAACGGCCAGCGCCTGGTTCAAGATCAACGGGCAAGTCCGACTCGACCCGCTGACAATTTCCATGCAGGCTCTGGTTTCCCGACCCGGCACGCAATTGCCCACCATTTACTGGCGAAGACAAGAATGAGCGCGCTGACCCTACGCTTGCAACTGCCCCCTGCCACCCTTGATCCCCGCAGCAATCCGCTCGTCAAGTTTGTCGGCTTCGACCGTCGGCGCCAGCAGGTTCGGCAGGGAGAAATGCCGCTGCTGTCCTTGCTGCCCGCCTTTCCCGGCGCCCGCTACGAGGGCGTGCTGCACCCGGAGGACAGCCGGATCGCCTGGGTGCAGTTGCCGCCGGTTCCCGCCAACCGGATGCAGGAAGCCGTCTTGGGCGCTGTCGAACCCATGCTGCTCGATCCGCTTGAAGAACAGGTCATCGCGCACGGTCCGCGCCAGGACACGGGGCGGGTCATGGTGGCGTGGGCCTCACGCGCGCGGCTGCGCCAACTGCTGCTGCACTACGCCAACGCGGGCTTCACGCTTCAAGCCCTGTATCCGGCCGCGCTGAATCTGCCGCGCCCGCCCGAAGGCCTGGCCATTGACCGCCACGACGATACGCTGCTGTTGCGCGAAGCCAGCGGCCAGGGCCATGAGATCGTGCTTGATCCCCTGTCGAAGCATGGCGCCAACGACGCGCTGGAACAGCTCCAGACCTGGACGCTGTTTCGCGATGCGCCCACGCTGCATCTCTACCCGGCCGTGGCGGACATACGCTGGGAAGACAGCAATAAAGCGCTGATCCGCCATGATGCCGACCAGGCCTGGAGCCCGGACCCCGGCCTATCGCTGGCTTTGTCCGATATTCTCCCGCAGCAAGGCCTGAGCACGCTCGGCAAGAAAAACCTGGCTTGGCTCGCAGCCACCTTGACCATCCTGATCCTGGGGCTCAATCTGCATGCCCACCGCCTCAGCAAAGAAGTGCAAACCCTCAACACCCGCATGACGCAACTCGTGCGGCAGACCTATCCGCAGGTGCCGATCATCGTGGATCCGCTGAAGCAGGCGCAACAACAACATGCCGCGCTGCTCGGCCAGGCGGGCCAATTGTCGGACGCCGACTTCATTCCATTGAGTCTGGCCGCCGCCGAACTCCTGCCTGAATTCAACAACCAGGTTCGCCGCCTTCATTATCAGGCAGGCGAACTGACGCTCGATCTGGCGCCCGGCGCCGAATCGGCCACGCTGGGCGCCGCCAAGGCCGAAGGCGGCGCTGCGCCCCTGGTCTTGACCGACGCCCAGCAGAAGCGCGCGAACACACTCAATCTCATCGTGGAAGTGGACGGCTCAAGCTGGCGTATCCGTTCGTCCCAAGCCACGGTTTCCACCCTTTCCACACGCTGATCCGCCATGGCTACGTTTTCTTTTTCTTCTTTATCGGGCGCCTGGATGCGCAGGCGCGCCCAGACGTCCGAGCGATGGCGGGCCTTGAGTCTGCGCGAACGCAGGCTGGTTCTCGTGGCCGCGCTGCTCGTGGGCCTGTTCCTGGTGCTCCGCCTCCTGGTCACGCCTGCCTGGCAGCAATGGCAACAGGCGCGCACGGCCCTGCCGCTGGCCCAGGCCCAGTATTCGCAAATCCAGGCGCTGACCCAGGCCTCCCGCGCCTTGCAGGGCCAACGCACCGGCCAGCTCGATGAAGAAGCGCAATACGCCCTGCTTGAAAGCAGCTTGCGGCAAGCCGGGCTGGCCGCCCAGCTGCATCGCGGCGAAACCGGCGTGCAAATTGATTGGGAGCCGGGACGCTCCAGCCTCATTCTCGATTGGCTGGTCCAACTTCCGGCCCTGACCCGGCTCCAGCCCGTTGAACTTGAGCTGGTGCGCCAGCAGGATGAGTCCGGCAGCTGGATACCCGGACTCGTCAGCGGCCACGCCGTGCTTCAACGGGAGCAGCAGCCATGAAGCGTCTCGGCTGGGGTCTCGCGGCCCTGAGCATCATCGTGATCAGCGCCCTGGCGGTCTTGCCCGCCCGCTGGCTGTTGCTGGCGCTGCCGGAAGACAGCCCGGTCAGCATCGTGGACGCCTCCGGCACCCTCTGGCATGGCGAAGCCCGGCTTGCCCTGGGCTTTCCCGGCCAGCGCAGCACCCTGGCCAACGCCTTGCAATGGCGCTGGTCCTGGCAAGCCGGTCCGCGCCTCGTGCTGGAACACCCGTGGCTGAACCAGGCCATGCCGGTGCGATTCGGCTGGCGGCGCGTTTCCTTGCCGGCCCGCGACCTGCAACTGCCCGCCATCGTTCTGACCCAACTGGGCGCGCCTTTCAACACCTTGCAGCCCAGCGGCCAGCTCCAACTCTCGTGGCCCGCGCTGACCCTGGGCGGCGCCGTGCCGCAAGGCCTCCTCGCCACCGTGCACTGGCGCCAGGCGGGCACGGCCTTGTCCCTGTTGCGGCCCCTCGGCGACTACCGCGCCACGCTCAACGGCCAGGCCAACGCCCTCCACCTTGAGGTTTCAACCTTGCAGGGCGTGCTGCTGGTGGAAGGCAAAGGCAACTGGCGCGGCTCACGTTTTGATTACCAGGGACAAGCACGTCCCGCCCTCGCTTCGACCCCGGAACAGCGCATCGCGCTGGATGCCGTCCTCTCGGCCATCGGCACCCGTTCCGGCGAAACCTCTGTCATGAAATTCCAACGGTAATGCCCATGAAGCCGACTACCTTCCCTCTTTCGCGCCGCGCCCTTCACGCCCGCTCCCTACAGCTTGCCCTGGCCGCCGCGTTCAGCGCCACGCTGCTCGGCAGTCTGCCTCACGCCGCCCAGGCGCAAACCGCCGCCCGGGCGCCAGCCAGCGATGGCGTGGTGCTCAATTTCGTCAATACCGAGCTGGAATCGGTGGTGCGCGCGCTGGGACAATTCACCGGGCGAAACTTTTTGGTGGATCCGCGTGTGAAAGGCCAGCTCACGCTGGTCTCCGAAGCGCCGGTCAATCGGGAGATTGCGTATCGGATGCTATTGGGCGCACTGCGCATGCAAGGCTTTGCCGTGGTTGAGTCCGGGGGGATCAGCCGGGTCGTGCCGGAGGCGGACGCCAAGCTGCAAGGCTCGCCGGTCAACGTCAACCAGCCCAATCACGGCCAGTTGGTGACCCGCGTCTTCAAGCTCGACTATGAGAACGCCGCCAACCTGGTGCCCGTGCTGCGTCCGATGATTGCGCCAAACAATCCGATCAACGCCTACCCGGGCAACAACACGCTGGTGATCACCGACTACGCCGACAATCTCCAACGGATTGCACAGGTGATTGCCAGCGTGGACACGCCGTCGGCGGTTGCCACCGACCTGATCGAAGTCAAGGAGGCCATTGCGAGCGATATTGCCGCCATGGTGAACAAGGTGCTTGAGCCCGCTGGCGGCGCCGACCAGGCGCAGCGGGTCACGGTGGTGGCCGATCCCCGCACCAATAGCGTGCTGGTGCGGGCCAGCAGCCCGGCGCGCGCCCAATTGGCACGCGATCTGATTGCGCGGCTTGACAGCCCGAGCGCCCGTTCCTCTACCATGCACGTGGTCTATTTGAAAAACGCCGAGGCCGTCAAACTGGCCGAGGTCTTGCGCGGCATGTTGACAGGACAAACCGGAGGCAGCTCAGCGCTCGGCGGCAGCACCTTCAATACCTCGCTCAATCAAACCAGCGGCCTGACGCCAGCCTCCGCCAACCCCTCCAGCACCCTGGGCGGCAATACGATGGGGCTCAACACCACCCCCAGCCTGTCCAGCGGCACGCAGGCCACCGCCACCAGCTTCAGTGCAGGCCATGCCACCGTCATGGCCGACCCGACCACCAATACCTTGATCATTACCGCGCCGGAACCGATGTATCGCAGCCTGCGCGAGGTCATCGACCTGCTCGACGTGCGCCGGGCGCAGATTTTCGTTGAAAGCCTGATTGTTGAAGTCACCACCGACACCGCCTCCGAATTCGGCATCCAGTGGCTGACCGGGCTTGGCAACAGCGGCCGCAGCATCATCGGCGGCACCAGCTTCGGCGGCGCGGGGTCCAACATCCTGACCACCGCCGCCAACCTGGGCTCGGTCGGCGCGGGCCTGAGCATCGGGATCGCCGATGGCACCGTCAACGTGCCCGGCGTCGGCGAAGTCACCAATCTCGGCGTCCTGGCGCGCGCGCTGGAAAACCAGTCCGGCGGCAATATTCTGTCCACCCCGAATCTGCTGACCCTGGATAACGAAGAGGCCAGCATCATCATCGGCCAGAACGTGCCCTTCATCACCGGCCAATACGCGCAGACCTCGAACACCTCCACCGTCAGCCCGTTCCAGACCATCGAGCGCAAGGACGTGGGCCTGACACTGAAGGTCAAGCCGCAGGTCTCCGAAGGCGGCACGGTCAAAATGACCATTTACCAGGAAGTCAGCAGCGTGGACAACACGCAGGTCAATGCCGCGGGCATCATCACCAACAAGCGCGCAATCGAATCCAATGTGCTGGTCGATGACGGCCAGATTATCGTGATTGGCGGACTGGTGCAGGACACGGTTTCCGGCGGCGAACAGAAAGTACCGCTGCTGGGCGATATTCCCTACCTGGGCGCGCTGTTCCGCTATGACAACCGCCGCCGCTCCAAAACCAACCTGATGGTCTTCCTGCGCCCCTACGTTATTCGTGATGGCGACGCCCAGAAC
The DNA here is from genome assembly GCA_041678365.1 of Pigmentiphaga sp. GTDB lineage: Bacteria > Pseudomonadota > Gammaproteobacteria > Burkholderiales > Burkholderiaceae_B > Pigmentiphaga. The sequence goes on from JBAYOI010000111.1 coordinate 8,785, forward strand.
CAGTTGATGGTGGACCGCTACGAATACATGCGCACCCAGCAGGCGATGACCCAGCCCGGCTCGCACTGGCTGCTGCCCGACATGCAGGCGCCGTTGCTGCCGCCGCGCATCCCCGCCGTTGGCGACGTCCTGCCGCCCGGCCCGGACGGACAGCCCGGCATGCCGCAAGCCACGACCGTGCCGCAGCAAATGAACGTCCTGCAAAGCATCTCTCCGGACATCGTGCTGCAAGCCGCGACGGTGGCCACCGAGCATGACGCCCAGATTGCCGCGCGCCGCCTGCTTGATGCGGGCCTGCAACCGGAAATCCTGCAAACGGAAACCGGCATCTACCGTGTCCAGCTGCGCCTGGACCG
>JBAYOI010000112.1:0-9107 GCA_041678365.1 Pigmentiphaga sp.
CCAAACAGCGCGGCATGGAAAGCGGGCACCAGTGGCGCGCCCTGACCGCCCGCCGCCACGTCGCGGCTGCGGAAGTCGGCCACCACGCTGATGCCGGTCAGTTCGGCCAGCAGGGCCGGTTGATTGATTTGTACGGTATAGCCGAGTTCGGGCCGATGCCGGACCGTTTGGCCATGAGCGCCAATGGCGCGAATCTGCGCGGCGTCAAGTTGCGCGTCATCAAGCATTTGCCTGACGACGGACGCATAGCACTGCGCCAGGGCCTGGGCGGCCATGGCGGCCTGATGGATTTCATTGTGGCCTGGCGTGTTCAGGTCCAGCATCGTGGTTTTGAGCTGGCTGTCAAAGGCCATACTGCCCCGCGCCAGCAGGCGCGGCGGCTGGTCTGGCGCCAGCTCCGCGATCACGCCGTCAACGCCGTCGAGGCTGGTGCCCGACATCAAGCCGATATAGCGTTGCGGCGCGGCCTTGGCCATGTTTACTTGGCGGCAAGCAGGCGCGTGCGCGCGGGAGCATCCTGCAATTGGGCCAGCAGGTTGATGTGCTGGCGAACCGCTTCCGTTTCCTTCAGGAAGGCCTGGCGCTGTTGCGAGGTCAGTTCGGCGGCGGTGGGAAGGTCCACGCGCAGCGGGTCGACCTGTTTGCCAGCGATCCGGAACTCATAGTGCAGGTGCGGACCGGTGGCCCAGCCGGTGGAACCGACGCGGCCGATCATCTGGCCTTGCGAGATGCGCGCGCCCTTGCGCAGGCCGGGCGCGAAGGCGCTCATATGGGCATAAAGCGTGGAGTAGTTGCCATGGTGCTTGACGATGACGGTGTTGCCATAGCCGCGCTGGCTGCCGATGAATTCGATGACGCCGTCAGCCGTGCTGCGGATCGGCGTGCCGGTGGGCGCGGCGTAATCCACGCCTTTGTGCTCGCGCCAGGTTTTGTGGATCGGGTGGAAGCGGCGTGAGAAACCGGAGGAAATGCGGCTGAATTCAAGCGGTGCGCGCAGAAAGGCCTTTTTCAGGCTTTTGCCGTCAAAGCTGTAGTAGGCGCCGGATTTGCTGTGCTCGTACCAGGCGGCTTGGTACGCCGTGCCTTTGTTGACGAACTCCAGCGCCAGCACTTTGCCGGACCGGATGAAGCTGCCCTGGTGCGTATAGGTTTCGTAGATGACGTTGAAGTGGTCGCCGCGGCGCAGGTCGCGGTGGAAGTCGATGTCGCCGGACATGATCTCGGCAATCTGGATGGCAATGCCGTCCGGGATGCCGGCGGTGTCGGTGGCGCCGAACAGCGAATTGACGATCACGCCTTGTGCGACACGGGTATGACGCTCGGCTTCAATTTCAACCGGGCTCAGGGCGAAGCCTTCGTCCGTGCGCTCGACCTGGAGGTAGCGAACCAGCACGCGCTGTCCGCTTTCTTCGCTGGGCGTGGTCAGGTAGCGCAGCCATTGGATTTCGCCCTGGTCATTGGTTTGCGCCTGCATCGGTCGGCCGGGCGTCAGGCGGTAGAAAGCCTGCGCATCCGGGGTGGCGCGGATGAAGGACTCCAGGTCTGGATCGGTGATGTCAAGCCGGGTCAGGACGGTGGCAAGCGTGTCGCCGCGCTGCACGCGCTCTTCGCGCATGAAGCTGAGCGGAGAGGCGGGCGTTTCGGGGAGTTGCTCGGACAGATCCGGCAGCGCCAGGGATTCAACGATGTTGCGGGTGGGAATGTTGGCGACTTCCGCGTCTTGCGGCGCGAATCCGATGGCGGCAGCGGTCACGCACACGCTGCAGAAGCCGACCGCGTAGGTCAGGCGGCGTTTGGCCGGATTCGGAGAGACGGAAGGAAGGGGACGGGTAACATTCGCACGGGGGGAAAGATGACGCACAGCAGTTGCGACGCGCGTCAGCATTGCGTTGGCAATGCTGGAGAAAAAAGAATTCATGCGTCCTGGCCTATTGACGAGGTAAGGGCTGAAATGCGCTCCGAAGTGCGGGTTCGGAGCCCGAGGGTTTGGGTGTCCCGGCGATCAATAGAAAAACCCGAGCTGTGAAAAGGGGGCCGCAACGGGCACGCTGCCTAGTCAATCAGGTCAGGTTCAACGTCAAAAAAGGTGAAAAACAACCGAGATCGCCAAAGTATAACGAAACAATACACGTAGTTCCATAAGCTTTGTTTACACTTAGGGATTAATTTTCAGAAATTCAGCGTTTAATCTGCCATGAACACCTCTTCCGAAGCTTCTTCCCCTCAGTCTGCTGTCTCTGGTTCGCGGTCAGCGTCCGCATCCACGGGGGCTGCCGCGGCCTATCCGATGACGGCGGCGGTGGAGCGCGACCTGCAGATCGTCAAGCGCGGCTGCGATGAGCTGCTGGTGGAAGCGGAGTTCGCGCAGAAGCTGGCCCGCAGCCATGCCACCGGCGTGCCGCTGCGCATCAAGCTCGGGTTGGACCCGACCGCGCCTGATATCCACCTGGGCCATACGGTGGTGTTGAACAAAATGCGGCAGTTGCAGGACATGGGCCATACCGTGATCTTCCTGATCGGCAACTTCACTTCGTTGATCGGCGATCCGAGCGGCCGCAATGCCACCCGTCCGCCGCTGACGCCCGAGCAGGTCGCGCTCAATGCGCAAACGTACTACGCCCAGGCCAGCCTGGTGCTGGATCCGGCCCGGACCGAAGTCAAGTACAACGCCGAATGGTGCGATCAGCTCGGCACGAAGGGGCTGATTCAGCTGGCGTCGCGCTATACGGTGGCGCGCATGCTGGAACGCGATGACTTCACCAAACGCTTCAAGGGCGGGGTGCCGATCGCCGTTCACGAGTTCCTGTATCCTTTGCTTCAGGGCTATGATTCCGTCGTGCTGAAGTCGGATCTGGAGTTGGGCGGCACGGACCAGAAGTTCAATTTGCTGGTCGGGCGCGAGCTGCAGAAGGAATATGGCCAGGCGCCGCAATGCGTGCTGACCATGCCGCTGCTGATCGGCACGGACGGCGTTGAAAAAATGTCGAAATCCAAAAATAACTATATTGGGATTTCAGAGGCGCCAAGCGCCATGTTCGGCAAGCTCATGTCGATCTCCGATGCGTTGATGTGGCGCTACTACGAGCTGCTGTCGTTCCGCAGCCTGGAAGATATTTCAGCCTTGAAGCAGGCGTGCCAGCAAGGGAAGAACCCGAGAGACGTCAAGGTCTCGCTGGCACAGGAACTGGTTGAGCGCTTCCACTCGCGGGCCGCTGCCGAGCAGGCGCTGCGGGATTTTGAAGCCCGCTTCAAGCAAAAGGAAATTCCGGACGAGATGCCGGAAGTGAGTATTGAGGGACCGCTCGGCATTCTGCAAGTGCTGCGCCAGTCCGGCCTGTGTGCGTCCGCGTCCGAAGCGCAGCGCAATATTGAGCAGGGCGGCGTCAGACTGGAAGGAAGCAAGGTCGAGGACAAGGCGCTGAAGCTTGAGGCGGGCACCTACGTGGTCCAGGTCGGGAAACGCAAGTTTGCCCGAGTCACAATCGTCTGAAAACGTGGGCGAATGCGGAAGATGCGCCGTTCGCCCTTGAAGAGGAGTGTTGTCATGAAACTGTTTAGCACCTCGTTTCGCGATGGTTCCCCCATCCCCGAGCGGTTTGCCTTTGGCAAGATCGATCCGAAAAAACGGGTGACGCTGTCCGATAATGTCAATCCTCAATTGCAATGGTCGGACGTTCCCGAGGGCACGCAGTCCTTCGTCCTGCTGTGCCATGACTATGACGTGCCGAGCCAGGGCGACGACGTCAACCAGACGGACCGTCTGGTCCCCGCCGACCTGCCGCGCGTGGACTTCTTCCATTGGGTGCTGGTCGATCTGCCCGGCGCCTTGCGTGACATTGAAGAAGGCCGTTTTTCCAATGGCGTGACGCCACGCGGCAAGTCCGGCCCCACGGCGCATGCCGGTGCGCGCCAGGGCGTCAACGATTTCACCAGCTGGTTTGCGTCAGACCATGACATGAGCGGTGATTATTACGGCTACGATGGCCCGTGCCCGCCGTGGAACGACAGCATCATCCACCATTACGTGTTCACCTTGTACGCGCTGGACGTGCCCGCGCTGCCGCTCGAGGGCAAGTTCTCCGGCGCGGATGTGCGCCGCGCCATTGAAGGGCACGTGCTGGACCAGGCCGCCATCACCGGCACCTATACCCTGAACCCGGATCTGGCGCCCACACCGATTGCATCCGATGAGTGAACTTTGGTTGATACGGCATGGCGAGACCGAATGGAATCGCCAGCGCCGCGTGCAGGGTTCGGTGGACATTCCGCTGAATGAAGTCGGGCGTCAGCAAGCGGATCTGCTGGCCCGCCGTTTTATTGATGAGCCCTGTCGGATCGATGCAATCGTCAGCAGCGATCTGATCCGGTCGTCCGAGACGGCGCAGGCGGCGGCCGAGGTGCTGGGGCTGCCGGTGGCGCTGGACGCGGGCCTGCGCGAGCGGCGCTACGGCATTTTTGAAGGCTTGAGCTTCAACGACCTGGCCTTGAAGTTCCCGTCGGCCGCCAAAGCGGTGCGCGAACGCTGCGTGAATTACAACCTCGAAGATGGCGAGTCGCTGGTGGTCTTCCAGCGGCGTATCTTCGCCACGCTGGAGGCGATTGCGCGTCGTTACGCCAGCCAGCGAGTGCTGGTGTTCACCCATAGCGCCGTGCTGGATGTGGTCTATCGCCGCCTGCATGGCGTGGCGCTGAACCATCCGGAGCGCGTCCGCAACCCGAACGTCGGCATCAACCGGATTGCGGTGGGTCCGGCGGGCTGGTCGGCGCTGCAATGGGGGGACGTCTCCCATCTGGAACCGGAACAGCCCGCGCTGATCGAGTCCTGAACCGGACGTCTGTTGCAGCAAAGACAATGATGCGGCGCCCGGAGATGCGTTAAAATAACCGGATTGCCTTTGCTCTGCGTAACTGGCGAAAAGAACAGGTTCGGGAATCAGCCCGGGCCTGGGTGGGTTACCACAAGGAAGCGCAGGGCTCTAGCAGCCAACGGATCCGGGATCCGCTGGCTGGTATGCCGTTCGCCTGGGCAGCTGTTAGGCAGTTCGTCCATTCCGTGTCCGTTTCGGGACCCGGGATGCTATTCGACTGCGGCTGGCCGGTTGGTACAGAACAAACCGGTTGGCCCTTGAACTTGTTATCCAAGGAATCCTCATGTTCGACCCTAACCGCCGCCTTGCCCACTATGATCCTGAGCTGTGGGCTGCCATCGAGCAGGAAAACCAGCGCCAGGAACAGCATATCGAGCTGATCGCTTCTGAAAACTACGCCAGCCCGGCCGTGATGGAAGCGCAAGGTACGCAACTGACCAACAAATACGCCGAAGGCTATCCCGGCAAGCGCTATTACGGCGGCTGCGAGTACGTGGATATTGTCGAGCAGCTGGCCATTGACCGCGCCAAGGAATTGTTTGGCGCCGAGCACGCCAACGTGCAGCCGAACTCGGGTTCGCAGGCCAACCAGGGTGTTTACATGGCGGTGCTGAAGCCCGGCGACACCGTGCTGGGCATGAGCCTGGCCGAAGGCGGCCACCTGACGCATGGCGCGTCGGTCAACGCGTCCGGCAAGCTGTACAACTTCGTCTCCTATGGCCTGGACGCCAATGAGGAGCTGGACTATGAGCAGGTTGAGCGCCTGGCCGCGGAGCACAAGCCGAAGCTGATTGTGGCCGGTGCGTCCGCCTATGCGCTGCGTATTGATTTTGAGCGCTTCGCCAAAATCGCCAAAGACCACGGCGCGCTGTTCATGGTTGACATGGCGCACTACGCGGGCCTGATCGCCGGCGGCGTCTACCCGAACCCGGTGCCGCACGCGGACTTCGTCACCACCACCACGCACAAATCGCTGCGCGGCCCGCGCGGCGGCATGATCCTGTGCAAGGAAGCGCACGCCAAGATCGTCAACTCGGCCATTTTCCCCGGCATCCAGGGCGGTCCGCTTGAGCACGTCATCGCCGCCAAGGCTGTGGCGCTGAAAGAGGCGCTCGAACCGTCGTTCAAGGATTATGCGGCCCAGGTCGTGGCCAACGCCAAGGTATTGGCCGACACGCTGGTCAAGCGCGGCCTGCGGATTGTGTCGGGCCGCACGGAAAGCCATGTGATGCTGGTTGACCTGCGCGCCAAAGGCATTACCGGCAAGGACGCCGAAGCCGCATTGGGCAAGGCGCACATCACCGTGAACAAGAACGCGATCCCGAACGATCCGGAAAAACCGTTCGTCACCAGCGGCATCCGCCTGGGCACGCCGGCCATGACCACCCGCGGCTTTACTGAAGCCGAAGCGGAACTGACGGCCAACCTGATCGCGGACGTGCTGGACAATCCGCAGGATGAAGCCAGTCTTGCCGCGGTTCGGGCCAAGGTCGATGCCTTGACCCGCAAGTTCCCGGTCTACGGCTGAGCCACCACAGGAGGCGGCGCGTGAAGTGTCCTTTCTGTCAGCATGACGATACCCAGGTCATCGAGACACGGGAGTCCGATGATGGCAGTGCGATTCGTCGCCGCCGCCGCTGTGCGCAATGTGATCGCCGTTTCACGACGTATGAGCGGGTCGAGCTGAGCTTGCCCGCTGTCGTGAAGCGGGATGGGAGCCGGATTGATTTCGACTCCGCCAAACTGCGCGCCAGCATCCAGCTGGCGCTGCGCAAGCGCGCGGTCAGCGCTGACCGCGTGGACGCCGCCTTGCATCGGATCGAGCAGCACCTGATGACGAGCGGCCTGCGCGAAGTGCCGTCCGAACGGATAGGCGAACTGGTCATGCAGGAGCTGTACAAGCTTGACCGGATTGCCTATATCCGTTTTGCGTCGGTCTATAAAAAATTCGAAGATATTGACGAGTTCGCTGAAGTGGTGCGGGAGATGCAGTCGCCGCCCACAGACGGGACCGCGCCGTGACGCTCGTGGTGCCGGAACAGCCGCAGGATGCAGGCTGGATGCGCCGCGCGCTGGCGCTGGCCGGGCAGTCCTTGTTCATCACCACCCCGAATCCCCGGGTCGGCTGCGTCATCGTTCGCCATGAACAGGTCATTGCCGAAGGCGCAACCGCCGCCGCGGGTGGTCCGCATGCCGAAGCCGCCGCGCTGGCTCAGCTCCGCGCACGCGGTGAGACGGCCGCTGGCGCCACGGTTTACGTGACGCTCGAGCCCTGCAGCCATACCGGACGCACGCCGCCCTGTGTGGATGCCCTGATTGCGGCACGCCCGGCGCGGGTCGTGATGGCCATGGGAGATCCGAATCCACTGGTCAACGGCCAAGGCATTCAGCGCCTGCGGCAAGCGGGTATTGCCGTGACCGTGAACGTCGAGCTGGAAGCCGCCCTGGATCTGAACCCGGGCTTTGTCTCGCGCATGGTTCATGCCAAGCCTTGGGTCTGGGCGAAGATGGCCGCTTCCCTGGATGGCCGCTCCAGTTTGCCCAATGGCGTCTCGCAATGGATCACCGCCGAGCCTGCGCGTCAGGATGGCCATGTCTGGCGCGCGCGCAGCTGCGCGATCCTGAGCGGCATCGGCACGGTGCTTGCCGATGACCCGCAATTGAACGTGCGTGGCGTTGATACGCCGCGCCAGCCGTGGAAAATCATCATTGATGCGGACTTGCGCCTGCCGCGCACGGCGCGGCTGATCGATGGCGCACGCGTGATCGTTTTTCACGCCTCGCGGCAGACAGACCGGATCCATGACTTGCAGTCCGTGGGGGTGGAGTGTGTTGCGCTGCCTGATGCGCACGGCAAGGTGGATATTCCGGCCCTGTTGCGCTGGCTTGCCGAGGCGGGCGTCAATGAGTTGCACGTGGAGGCCGGAGAGCGTCTGACGGGCGCGCTGATCGAAGCGGGGGCGGTGGATGAGCTGCTCTGCTACGTGGCGCCTATGCTGCTCGGGGAGGGGCGCGGGATTGCGCGCTTGCCGGTGAATACCTCGCTGGATCAAGCCTTGCGTTATCAGTTTATTGATGTATCAATGGTTGGGCCGGATGTGCGGTTGCGCGCCCGCGATGCGGCCCGGTTTGCGGACTTGCTGGAGCGGGTCCGTCTGGCGCCGGTCCTTGGGGCCGATGTTCCTCATTGAATAAAGGAAGGATGCATGTTTACCGGAATTGTGGCCGCGGTGGGGCGGATTGAGCAGGTTGAACCGTTTGCCAAAGGCGAGTTCAGCGGTGTCAGGCTGACGGTTGAAGCGGGCGGCCTTGGCCTGGACGACGTGATCCTGGGAGACTCGATCTCCATTCAAGGCGCTTGCATGACGGCGGTGAGCCTGGACGGCAACCGCTTCCAGGTTGACGTGTCACACGAGAGCCTGCAGAAAACCGTCGGTCTGGACCGGCTCGGCGACGTCAATCTTGAAAAGGCCTTGCGCGTGGGTGACCGTCTGGGCGGCCACATCGTGTCTGGTCACGTTGATGGCGTCGGACGCGTGGTCGGCCTGACACCGGTGGGCGAATCGCATGAGTTCGTGATCGAAGCGCCGCGCGACCTGGCGCAATACCTGGCCTACAAGGGCTCGGTCGCCATCAATGGCGTCAGCCTGACGGTCAACCGCGTGACCGATGTGGACAGCGGCTGCCGGATCTCGATCAACCTGATTCCGCATACCTTGGCCAACACCACGCTCGGTAATCTTCGCGCCGGTGATGGCGTCAACCTGGAAATCGACACCGTGGCCCGCTATGTGGCGCGGATGCACGAAGTGCAAGGCCCCTGAGAAGTCTTGGACCGCCAGCTAAAGAAGCGCTGCCGATCCAGGACACCGCGGATCCGGCTTGGCCGGTCCGCCGGTGCTGCCCCTTGTGGGATGAGCCCGGACATCAAGTAGCCCTTGAGGGCTGCTTGATGCCTGGCGAATCCGAGCGGCTTGCAAGCCGCGAGGTGGGGTCGCGTCAGCGGGTAGGGGTGGGTCTCCTATATTTGAGTAACGAACTTGGTGGTCAGAAAGGCCTCTAGTGATTCGGTGCCGCCTTCGCTGCCAATCCCCGAGTCCTTGACGCCGCCAAACGGCGTTTCCGCCAAGGCCAGGCCGAAGTGGTTGATGCTGACCATGCCCGCTTCAATGCCATTGGCCATCTGGTGCGCGGTCTTGGATCTTTCCGTGAACACGTACGAAGCCAGCCCGAAGGGCA
>JBAYOI010000113.1:0-9083 GCA_041678365.1 Pigmentiphaga sp.
GAAGCAGGTGTCAAGGACTTTGACGTGAGCACCAAGCTCTTTGCCGTGGCGCCCGCGAATACGCCGGATGAGGTGGTGGCCAAGCTGGATCAGGCTTTCAAAACGGTTTTTTCCAATAAGACCTTGCAAGATACCTTGATCGCTCAGTCCATCATCACGCAATACACCTCACCGGAAGACTCCGCCGCCGTGATCCGGGACGAACTGGCTTCGTTCAGGGCGGTGATCAAGCAAGCGGGCATCAAGCCCGAATAAGGGCATTTCAGGCTGACATGGACGGAAAGACGTCTTTCGATCCGAGCCAGGCTGACGCTGCGCAACTGTACAAACTGCTCGCGGGGCTGGTGGTTCCGCGGCCCATTGCCTTGGTCTCGACCATCAATGCGCAAGGCGTGCGCAATCTTGCGCCGTTCAGTTGGTTCAGCGTGGCGGCAACCGATCCGCCTTATCTGTCCGTGTCCATCGCGCGCCGGGCGGATGGGCGCCGGAAGGACACCTTGGAGAACCTGCTTCAAACCAGGGTGTTCACGGTCAATCTGGTGGGGGAAGAGATGGCCGTCCAGCAGGACCGGTGCGCACAAGATTTTCCCGCTGAGGCCGATGAGTTCGAGGTGGCGGGCTTGACGCCAGTGCCGGGAACCCGGGTGCCGTCTTTTTGCGTGGCGGAGTCGCGCGCCTGGTTTGAGTGCGAACTGTTCCAGAGCCTGGCGTTGCCGGATAGCAGCTATACGCTGGTCATTGGCAAAGTGTTGATGATCCATGTGGATGAGCGGGTTCTGGATCAACGTCTGCGTATTGATCCGGACCGGCTCAATGCGATAGGACGGTTGGCGGGGCGAAGCTATTGCCGCCTGAACGACAGGTTCATGCTGGATCATGATTCTTTTAAGCAAGCAAGCCGCGGCTGATCAGGGCCGTGGCAAGGAAACGAGGTAATGAATAATCGGATCTATCGAATTGGACAGATTGTTCCCAGTTCAAACACCACCATGGAAACCGAAGTACCGGCGATGTTCCGGGCGCGGGAAGCCATTGCGCCGGAGCGCTTCACCTTTCACTCCAGCCGGATGCGGATGATGAAAGTGACCAAGGCCGAGCTGGCGGCCATGGATGCGCAGGCGGACCGCTGCGCGGCGGAACTCAGCGACGCCGCCATGGATGTGATCGGCTATGCCTGCCTGGTGGCGATCATGTCGATGGGTAAGGGCTATCACCGGGTTTCCGAGGAAAAGCTGACGCGCATTGCGGCGCAGGGGCATCCCGCCACGCAAGTCGTGACCAGTGCGGGCGCCTTGCTCAATGGGATCCAGGCGCTGGGGGCCAAGAAGGTGTCGATCATCACCCCCTATATGAAACCGCTGACGCAATTGGTGGTGGACTACATTGAAGCGGAAGGCATTGAGGTGATCGATGCCATTTCCCTGGAAATCGATGACAATCGGGCCGTCGGCAGACAGGATCCGTTGAACCTGGTTGAGGTGGCGGGCAGGCTGAACACGGCCAATGCCGATGCCATCGTGCTGTCCGCCTGCGTGCAGATGCCATCGCTGGCGGCGGTTCCGCTGGTTCAAGCCAAGCAGACGCTGCCCGTCTTGTCGGCAGCGGTGGCAACGACCTACTCCATGCTGCAACGCTTGAATCTGGCCACCTCGGTCCCGAATGCGGGTGCCTTGCTGGATGGCGCTTACTGAGTGAGGGAGAAATGAGGACAGACTCTCACCAGGACGAGGCGGTTTATCGTCGGCAAGGCATGGGTTCGGATCTGGGCTGGGGCGTTTCGGCCGCTTTGATCATCGTTGATTTCGTCAATGGTTTCAATGATCCGGACGTGTTGGGAGGTGGCAATATCCAGGCCGCCATTGATGCCACCGTGCCCTTGCTTGAGGCGGCAAGAAGGAGAAAGTTGCCGATAGTTTTCACGCGCATCGTCTATGCGCCGGGTCAGCGCAGTATGTTCTGCAGAAAAATTCCGGCGCTTGCAGAGTTGGCGGAAGACCATCGCTGGAGCCAGATCGTTCCGCAATTGCCGGTTCGGGCAGAGGATTACATCGTGCGGAAAACGCAGCCCTCGGCTTTTTTTGGCACCGACCTGGCCAGTTGGTTGACCTATCAGGGCGTGGATACCGTGCTGATCGCCGGCGCCACGACCAGCGGCTGCGTCAGGGCAACGGCAGTGGATGCCATGAGTTTGAACCTGCGGGCGATTGTGGTTGAAGAGTGTGCCGGAGACCGGGCAATCGGGCCGCATGAAGCGAGCCTGTTTGATATCCAGCAGAAGTATGGAGATGTGCAGCCCCTGGGCACGGTGCTCAAGATGCTGGCAGACAGCGCGGATTAGGAGAGAGCTATGCCATTAAGTGCAACGGATTTTACCGATCGTTGGCTGGAGGTGTTGAGGCTGTCGTTGTTGAAGCCTGAGGAAAACGTCTTGATCCTGAGTTCACAGAACTCCGATGCGCGCACGGTTGACGCGGCCTCCCGCGCGGCCACGATGTTGGGCGCCAGGGTGGTCAGGCTTGAGATTGCCCCGAACTGGGACGTTTGCGAGGTGGGGGCGGACCCGACGGTGGTGAGCGGCGCTTCGCCGATTGATGACAATCCGATGGCGCTGGCGGCGATGCAGGCCGCAGACCTTGTCATCGACACCGTTTTTCTGTTGTTCACGCCAGGACAGAAAGCGGTGCTGGCTTCCGGAACCCGCATGCTGCTTGCCTACGAGCCTGCCGAGATCCTGGCGCGGGTCATGCCGTCCCTGGATGACAAGCGGCGAGTGCTGAATGCGCGCGACGCCTATCAGAAAGGGCGAACGATCACCGTGACCTCTGCCAGTGGAACCCACCTGGAGGCCGAGATTGGCGAGAGCGCCATCACCGCGGAATACGGCTATGTGGATAGCCCGGGCAGATGGGATCACTGGCCGAGCGGCTTCGTGGCCCGCGTGCCCAATGAGAATACGGCGCGGGGCACGGTGGTGCTGGCGCCGGGCGACATCATCCTGCCTTTCAAGAACTATGTCCAAAGCCCGATTACCTTGACGATCGAGAAAGGCGTCATTACCCGGATCCAGGGCGGACTGGATGCGGAGTTCCTGGAAAGCTATCTTCAGGGCTTCAATGATCCGAATGCCTATGCGGTTTCGCATTTGGGATGGGGCTTGCAGCCCAAGGCCCGGTGGACCTCATTGGGCTTGTATGACAAAGCGGCCACGGTGGGGATGGAGGCGCGCGCTTTTTACGGCAACTTCCTGTTTTCCACCGGACCGGGCGGATCACGCCGGACCAAGGCCCATCTGGACATTCCGATGCGCAAATGTTCTTTCTTTGTGGATGATCAGGCCATGGTCATCGATGGGTTGGTCGTGCCCGAAAACCAGCGGGTCGAGGGGCAAAGCGCCCAATGAGTTCAGAAGCGTAGTCAGGACGGAAAAAATGTCAGCATTGCAATACCTTTCTATCAGTGACCTAGTCGAAGGCTATTCACGAAAACAGTTCTCGCCGGTGGATGTGCTGGCGGCGCAGCTTCAGCGGATTTCGGATTTTGACGGGCAAGTGAATGCCTTTACGCTGCTTCAGGCCGAGCAGGCAAAAAAGGCGGCCCAGGCCAGTGAGCGCCGCTGGTTGGCCGGGCAGCCCGCCGGGCCGCTCGATGGCGTCACGTTTACCGCCAAGGACAATCTTTTGGTTGAAGGCCTGCCTTCCCGGCGGGGGTCCCGGGCCTGGTCTGATGCGCCCGTGTCAGAGACCGCGCCGGCGGTTCAGCGCTGTCTGGAAGCCGGTGCGGTGTTTCTGGGCCTGACTACCATGCCGGAACTGGGGGCGGGGCCGGTCACGATCAGTCCGTTGACCGGCGTAACTACGAATCCATGGGACACGAGTAAGCAGGCGGGCGGTTCCAGCGGAGGCGGGGCGGCCAGTGTGGCAGCCGGGTTTTGCACCTTCGCCCTGGGCACGGATGCCGGGGGGTCATTGCGGATTCCGGCGGCCTTGACGGGCGTGGTCGGGTTCAAAGCCACCGGTGGCTTGGTGCCGATGTATCCCCCCAATGTGGCGGGGGGACTCTCGTGCGCCGGTCCGCTTGCAAGAAGCGTCAGGGAGGCGGCCCAGGTCATGGATCGCATCACCCTGCCTGATCCGAGGGATGCGATGACGCTTCCGTGGCGCCGCCAGCAGTATGTGTCCGCGCTGGAAACAAGCCTGCGCGGCAAGCGCTTCGCGATGAGCCTGACCTTGGGCTATGCGCCGAAAGTGGAACCGGAAGTGGAGGCGGCCTTCCGTTCGGTCGGCGCTTTGTTGACGGATCTAGGCGCTGCCGTTGAGGAGGTGGATCCGGGCGTGGAGAATCCCATTGACGCTTATCTGGTTCTGTTGCAGGCGGGCTATCGTTACGCCTTGCGTACCTTGTCCGCCGCGCAGCGTGAGCTGCTCTCGCCCACCATGCAGGACATCCTGCTGAGCGCCAAGGAGGTGACGCTGGAGGACTATATGGATGCCCAGGCCTACTGTCAGCAGTTGGCCCGCAAGATGCAGGCCTTTCATCAACGCCATGACTTTTTGCTGACGCCAACAGTGGCTTGCGCGGCGTTTGATGCCAACCGGACCTACCCGGAAGCGTTCGAAGCGTTTCCAAATCGTCGGGCCTGGACGCCTTATACCTCGCTCTTCAACTTGACTCAGCAACCTGCAGTCAGCCTGCCGATGGGGCTTACTGAAACCGGCCTGCCGATGGGCCTGCATCTTTCGGCCTTGCGGGGAGAAGATGAAGCAGTGCTGCAAGCGGCGCATGCGCTGGAGAACGTACTGGGTTTTGCGGCCCGGCCCAGGTTGCAGACCGCTTGATTGCACGAACTGCCTGCCGGACTTGTGCCGCCCCGGCGATGACAACGCCCCCGCAAGGGGGCGTTGTCATCTGGCGCGGTCCGGCATGCGGGGCACGCGTTTATTCGGCGCCCGACAGCAGCCGCTGGCGCACGGCCTCATTGCAGTCATAGCCGTACAGCCAATCCACCCGCCGCCATTTTTCCTGGCTATTCGTCAGGGCCGCCCAGCGGAACTTGATATTGCGCAGCATTTTCTTCAGCGGGTCGGTCTGGTGGAACATGCGCCCGGCTTCCCGGGACCCCAGTTGGACCCGGGCCGTACGGCTGGTACGCAGTTCTTCATAGATCTTGAGCGCGGTTTCTGGCGCGCCGGGCAATTCCCGCAGGCATAAAGCGAGCACCAGACCGTCTTCAATGCTTTGCGCGCCGCCTTGCGACAAAAAGGGAACCATGGGGTGGGCGGCGTCGCCCAGCAAGGTTGTGCGCCCTTCCGTCCAGACTGGCCAGGGGTCTCTATCATACAAGGCCCATTTGAAGACCTCGTCCGTGGCGTCAATCAGACCACGGACAATGGGGTGCCATCCTTCGAATTCTTTCAGGACCTCGGCTTTGTCGCCGCGGGCGGACCAGGACTCGAGCCGCCACTCTCCAGCGGGAACAATGCCGATCCAGTTGATGCGGCGGCCCGCCGACACATAGTAGTTGACGAAGTGGCGATGGGGTCCCCACCATGCGTTCACATTTCTTTCAATATTGAGGTGCCGTGCTTTTTCCGCATCGGCCATGCCACGCCAGGCGAGGAGGCCGGTGAAACGCGGATCATGGCCGCTCAAGATCTGTTGACGGATTTTGGAGTGAACGCCGTCCGCGCCGATCAATAGGTCTCCTGACAACGTCCGGCCCGACTCCAAGTGCAAGGTCACGCCGTTTTCGTCTTGTGTGTGCGAGCTGACACGCTCTCCCAAGCTGACCCGCTCAATGCCGTAAGCGCTGATCAAGGCATTGTGCAGATCGGCGCGATGCACATGATAGTAGGGCGCGCCATAGCGTTCTGCGCAGGCTTGTCCGAGCGGAAAGTTGCGGATGTGGCGGCCGCTGCGCCAATCTCTTGAAATGGTGGCCAGGGGCGCCACGGCCATTTTATCAAGTGCGGGTCCGAGATCCAGTTGCTGAAGCACTTTGACGGCATTCGGGCCCAATTGAATGCCTGCGCCGACTTCTTTGAGCACCGCGGTTTGCTCCACGATCTCAATGTGCTCAAAACCCATCTTTTTAAGCGCCAATGCGGTGGTGAGGCCGCCAATCCCGGCGCCCGCAATCAAGATGCGGGGCTGTGTATCCAGTGCTTTCATCAATGCCGTCTCTCTTGTGAACCCTGTCATCATAGACAGTGGGTTGCCTGGTTCGCAATGCGAAACTAACTTTCGCATTTAGAGTCAAGTTTAAGTGGGGACAAAAGAGGTGTCAATGGAAGCATCAAGGATGGGAGCTATTGCCGAGTGTAGGCAAGGTCACCCGGTGTGAGATAAGGCGCACGCCCGGCCCACTCCGTTTGGGCCAGGCGTGCGCTAGCTTAATTCAATTTGTTTTCTTCAACGAAGGCCTTCCACGTCTTGACGTCGGCGGCGATCTTTTCCCGGATGTTTTCGGGCTTGTCATAGGCGGGGATCAAACCCTGTTTTTCAAAGGTCTTGATCGTGTCGGGCATGCTGATGATCTCTTTGAACAGCGCATCGAGCTTGGCAACGACCTTGCCATCGAGGTTCGCGGGCCCCGCCACCCAGTAATACATATTGATGTCCACGTCATCCATCTTCAGGTCCTTGAAGCTGGGAACGTTGGGGATTTCAGTTACGCGTTCATCTCCGGACACCGCCAGAATCTTTATTTTTTTGGTTTCCGCCAGGCTCAAGGCTGTATGGACAGGCAAGACCATGGCCTGGATCTGACCGCCCAGCAAGTCCGTGCTGGCACCCGCCGCGCCTTTATACGGGATGTGCATGAGATCCAGATCGAGTTTTTTCTTGATGATTTCCATGGCCAGGTGCTGGGGCGTGCCCGCTCCCGGTGACCCGTAGTTGATGCTGGCGGCATGCTTTCTGGCATATTCAAGGAACTCGTCGATGGTGTTTGCGGGGACTTTCTCGGCATTGACCGCCAATGCGAGCTTGCCGATGGCGACCTGGCTGATGGGCGTGAAGTCCCGCGCAGGATCATAGGTCACGTCTTTGTAAAAAGAGGGTGTGATGGTGAAGGTATTGACGTTCACCATCAAGGTATAGCCGTCAGGCTTGGACTTGGCCACGTGGTCCGCGCCAATGTTGCCGCTTGCACCGGGGCGGTTGTCAACGACCACGGGCGTGGAGAGCTTCTCGTTCATTTTTGGCGAGAAGGTCCGCGCAATGATGTCGATGCCCGATCCGGGCGTGTACGGCACCACCAGGGTGATCGGCCGGGACGGATAGTTGTCGGCGGCGGCAGCCGCGGCGGGCGTCAGCGCGGCGGCGAACAGCCAGGCGCAAAGGTTGATGCTTTTCATGAGGGGGCTCCAATCCATAGAAAGAAGCGTCGGAGGTCCGACGCGCTTTATCGGCTTGCTGCGCTGTCTTTGCCAAGAAGCTTCAAGGCATTGAGTAGAAAGATTTTCTTTTTTTCATCTTCGCTGATGTCGAGCTCCTCAATGGAGCGGATGCCTTCGCGGATGAACATGGGGCCGCCTTCCGGATCAAAGGGGCAATCGCTGGCGAACACGATTTTTTCCGGTCCGAAAAATTCAAGCCCGCAGCGCAGCGCGGCGGCGGAGCCGCCAAGCACTGTGTCTGCATAGAACATCTTGAAGTAATCAATCGGTTTTTTTGCCATCCGTTCCAGCAGGCCCTGGTAGTCATTGCCATCGCTTCGGCTGCCCAGTTGAGCCCACAAGGTTTCAGCGCGGCCGCCAAAGTAGGGAATCATTGCGCCGCAATGGTGGGTAATGATGCGCAGGTCGGGAAGCTTGTCGAAAACCTGTGAAAAAACCAGCCGGGCCATGGCCACGCTGGTGGCATAGGGCCACCCCAGCACTTGCCAGATCTCGTACTGGGACTTGTCTTCCGTCGGGTAGTCGGCCATGGAGGCCGGACGGAACGGGTGCATCCAGATGGGCACCTTGTATTGCTTGGTGGCCGCTTCCAGAATGGGGAAGAAATCCGGATGGTCCGGACCCTTGCCGTTGATCATGGTGTTGATCTGAATACCCTTGGCGCCCAATTGCGTAATGGCGCGTTCCATTTCCGCCAGGGACGCTTCGATGTTGTTCATCGGCAGCGCGGCCACGAAGGCGGGGAACTTGTCAGGTTTGGCGCGGACCATGTCCGCCATGGCGTCATTGGCAATCCGGGCGAAGCCGGGAGACTGTGTTGCATCTCCAATCATGTCGGGAGAAGGCAGGGCAAGGGTCAATACCTGGCTGAGTCCTTCCCATTGATCGAGCATGTTGTATCGGGCTTCAATATCCCACAGCATCCGGATGCTGGTCATTCGCTTGACGAGTCCAGGATCCTTGCAATGTTGTTTGACCACGTCCAGATACGCAGTGGGAAGAACGTGGCTATAGATATCTATCTTGTTCAAGACCATCTCCGGGGGCAATGAGGAAATAATGCTTGAATAGTCAGGCTTGCCTGACTGTTTGGTCAAGACAGGCGCATCCCTTAAGGGGATACCCTTGTGTGTGCTAAGCGCTGCGTTTGTTGGGTGCGCTAAGTGCCGTTGCCGGAGCCGTTTTTGCAGGCGCCTTCCCGGACTGGAGGGGTGCACGGCTTTCCTGGTTGTTCAACTGGACGAATTTGGCCAGCAACTCCATGAAAATGGCGCGTTCTTGCGGGTTCAACGGCGACAGCAGCCGGGTTCGCATGGTATGGACGCCGTCGAGTGTTTGCTGAAGCAGGCGCTCGCCCGATTCAGTCAGCGTCAGAGAGAGCAGACGGCGGTCAGTCTCGGAAACCTGACGTGACAGCAGCCCGCGCTTTTCAAGGCGGACGGCGGTTTGCGCCGCGGTTGAGTTATCAAGCGCAATGAGTTTGGCCAGGCTGACTTGGTCAATGCCGGGCTGCTCCAGCACCATGCGAAGAATGGCGAATTGTGTGGGAGTGATGTCCGGACCGACCAAGTCGGCAAACATGCCCATGGCAATCTGGTGGGCGCGCCGCAACAAATGTCCTGGCTGATCGTAAAGATCCTCATGGAGCGAGGCGTCTGAGGCAGGTGTTTTCCGGGGGGTCATAAA
>JBAYOI010000114.1:0-9045 GCA_041678365.1 Pigmentiphaga sp.
CCTTCTTTCAGAAAGGCGCTTCGAACCGTGCCGTCCCGATCCACTTCAACCAGGACGTGTCCCACCGCGGCCGCCGCGCGGGCAAACGGCAGCGCGGGCATCATGGCCTGAATCCGGCCGTCTCGGTCCGCAGCGGAAAACATGGGGAGCACGACCTTGCCGCTGCGGTCGATGGCGTCGGCCAAACGTTGATCATCGGCGGCTTGCGCGGACAGCTCGCTGAGCAACACGTCCACGCCGATCGCGGCGGGCTTGCCAACAGAGATCCGGTCGATCAACTCGGCCAGCACCGGCCGTGGCCAAGGCCAGCGGCCGACTTCCTGCAGACTGGGATCATCAATGGTGACCAGCACGATGTCGGGGCTGGGCGGCGCGGCCAAATGGCGGCTGGCCCAGTCATAGAGCGCCAGGTCCAGGCGCCCCAGTCCGTTCATGCCGCCCATCAGCAGCACGCCAACGGCAGCCAGCAAGGTCACGAGAAAAACTCGCCCCTTGGTCATGCCAGCTTAAGGCCTGTTCAGATCAACATGCGGCTCGGCAGTGCTTGAAATGGCCTTGCCGCTGCCATCCCGCAGATAATGGCGGATGCTGAACCGGTGCGGCGGCGAAAAACGCCGCTCATAGCCGTCCGGATCAATAGCCTTGACCCGGAAAAAGTAATCGCCCGCCGCCAGCCCTTCAAGCGGCCATTGCGGCTCGGCCGTACTGACTTGCGCGCTCAAGGACGCAAACCCCGGCTGCTGGGACAGCTCGGCCTCGAAGCGTTGTCCAGGCTCGGCCTCCCACCGCAAGACCAGCAAAGCGCCCTGCTGCTCCGCGCTGGGCGAGGCATCGCGTTGCGGCCGGAATTCCAGAATGCGCGTATCCCCCCAGGGGCCGAGTTCGCCGCCCTGCACGCTGCGCACCCGCCAATAATAGCGGCCGGCCTGCAAGGCATTGGGCAAGCCATGGCGGGCTTGCGTGGGCTTGGCTTCGTGCAGTAGCGCGCTGAAGTGTTCGTCAGCCGCCAGTTGCAGCCAATACGCATCCGCCCCCTCTACCTCCAGCCAACTGAACTCGACGTCAGGCGAGCCATGTTCCTCTTGATGCAAAGGGGTCAGCGTCACCGGCGGCAGCGGGTAGGCATCCAGTTCGAAGCGCAGCATGGCGGGCACCCCCTCCAGGCCGTCTGCGGAAATGGCGCGTGCTTGCAACTGGTAAAAACCATCCTCCAGCGATTCAACCCGGTGCCGCGCCTCAGGCTGAAGCCGCTCATACAGGATGAAGTCCGGTTGATCCGCCGGGGTGATACGCACCCGGTAGGCCGCCGCGCCCGCCACCGGCTCGAACGGAATATCCACCATCGGTTTGTTGATCAGGACGGGCAATCCGCTCAAGTCCGGCGCCACGGGCAAAGCCTTGACCATCACGGCGGCCTGGTCCTGTTCCTGGACCACCCCACCGTAACCCGCTTTCACCAACTGAGCGCGCTGAGCGGCGGCGGCAACGCCAATGGCGCCTTGCAGCACGTCTGCGCTGCTTCGCTCAGCGGAGGTGGTGACGCCAAATTCCGTCCCACGCACCCCGGCCGCCATTTTCGGCGTTTTCAAGATGAAGCGGCCGCTTTGGTGCTGCGGCGACACTTTGGATTCCACCCTTCCTTGATCGAGCATCAGGCTGGAGGCGGCGTTGCGGGTCCGGACGTTATAGCGCAGACGATCCAGGTTCAGCACGGAATTGGGACTCAGCTTCAACAACGAGCCATCGGCCAGCTTCAAGGTAACACTGCCATTGTCAGCGGTGCTGATCACGTCGCCGTCAATCAGTCTTTCTCCAGGCCGCAAGGGCTGGGCGGATCCGAAGCGCGGCTGAAAGACCGTGGTGCCGGTGACGTGGATCACTTCTGCGCCACCCGGTTTTTTCCGAAGCAGAAATTCGGGAATCAGTACCGTTGTGCCGGGCTGCAAGCGGCGCGGATTGGCAACGCCGTTGTATTCGGCCACCGTCTGCCATTGCAGCGGATCCTCCAGATAGGCGTCCGACAGGGTGTAGAGGGTGTCTCCCTCCCGGACCTGATGTTCAAGATCCGCGGCCCAGGCCGTGCCGGAGAGGAGCAACGCGCAAACAAGCGCCGCGCCCAGCCAGGTTCGCTGGACGGCCAGGTGTTTTTTTTGCTTGGTGGTGGTCAAGGCAGGTTCTCTTCCACTTCCGTGGACGGCGCTTCAAGGGTTTCAAGACGATAGCCAAGGCCATAGACCGGCGTCAACTTCACCCCGTTATGTGGGCGCAGGTCCAGCTTCTGGCGCAATTGCGAGATATGCGTAGTAACGGTGCGGGAATCAATGTTGCTGGTTCCCCATAGTTCCTGCAGCAAATAATCATGGGTCAGCAGGCGCCCGATGTTGCGGAACAGCAGCAGGGTCAGCGCAAACTCCTTGGGCTTGAGCTCGATGGGCTCGCCTGCGCGCGTGACCTGCCTTGTCTGCTGTTGCAGCACGTAGGGACCGATCTCAATATTGTCGGGTTTGTCGAGATCGGGATAGGCGCGGCGCAGCAGCGCCGACACCCTGGCTTTCAGTTCAAAGGGCCGCAGCGGTTTGACCATGTAGTCATCAGCGCCCGCTTGCAGGCCTTCGACAATATCTTGCTCATAGCCGCGGCTGGTGACGAAGATAACCGGCACCGTGGCGGACAGATTGCGGCGGATCCAGCCCAACACCTCCGCGCCATCCAGATGGGGCACCTGCCAATCCAGAATGAACAAATCATAGGTGTTGCGTTGAAGATCCCGCAGCAATGCCCGTCCGTCAACAAACCATTGACAAGCATATCCGGCTTCGACCATAGGCGCTTGGATCGCCTGGGCGTGAACCGGATCATCCTCCAAAATGGCTATTCGCACCATGCCCCCAGATGAAATACTCCCAATACTGAGAGTTTACACCACAGTGGTCCGCCCCCCTTGCCCGAGCAAGGGCTTATTACCTAGGAACAGCGGGGTTTCCGGGCACGGTTTCAATGTATTCCCGCAACACGCCGCCGCCTTCAACCGTGCCCTTGGTCGGGGCTTGGCGGGTGCGTTCAATGCAGCTGCGCCGCTCGGCCTCATCCTTGAACACATTGCAGCGCTGCAACTGATTCCGCTCATAGTCCACGCCACTGCCCGGCGCCAAGCGGTTTCTTTGCGCTTCGGCCTTCGCGGCGCCCGCTTCCTTCATGCACGTTTCAAGCGCCTGCCCGGACAGCCCGCCGCGGCAGCGCTCCACTTCCTGCTGATAACGGCTTTGAATATCCGCGCCCGTATTTTGCGCATGCGCCATGCCGCCAGCCAGACACAACATCCCTGCGCCCAGCATCTGAACCATCCACCGTTTATTTGTTCGTTTCATTTCATTCTCCTTAACAGGGATCGCCTCGCACTAGAATAAGCATGGCGCCAATGCGCTCCTTCATTCCAAGCTACGGCGATTCAAAGAAACCCATGCAAGAAACTCACCTTAACGATTCCACTGCTGACCATTTTCTATTGAAAACCACAGGAAAAACTTTACTGATCTTTACGAGTCGTACCTGTGCTGTCTGCCGTGTAGCGAAAGAAAAACTGCCGGAACTGGCGCTTAACGTTGATCAGTTGGCCTGGGTCGACGCCGGCGAGAATGGCGGACTGGTTGAAAAATACGAAGTGTTTCATTTGCCCGCGATGTTTTTGATAGAAAACGGCGTGTTTTACGGCGCCATCAATGCGCAACTGGCGGCTTGGGACATCAACCGCCAGATTGCGCTGGCGCTGGATGCTTATCCAGCGGAACTGCCCTGAGCGGCAGGGCCGAGCAAGGCGTCATAAATTTTCCGGCCCACCCGGCCATTCTCCACCCAGCCGCGTTTCCGCTGCTCGGCAGCCACGGCGGCACGCGTGTTGCTGCCGGGGATGCCGTCAGGCGTTCCCACCGGATGCCCCAAATCCAGCAAGGCCTGCTGCAAGGCGCGTATCTCCGCGCGCGACAAACCGGGGTCGTCAGTGGGCCACGGCGTTTGGATCGGCGGTTGCCCCCGTAGCTGATCAATCAACAAACTGACCGACACCGCATACTTCAAGGACTGGTTGTAATGCAGGATGGCATCAAAGTTGCGCGTGGCCAGAAAAGCCGGTCCGTTGGCGCCGGTGGGCGCGATCAGCCAGGCCGACTCATTCATTTGGGCCGCGGTCAGCGCCGAGTCGTGGTAGGCCGTGATGCCGCGCGCCTGCCATGCGCTCAAACTCATTCGCTGCCGCGCCGCATATTCATGCTCCGGATCGGCGCGGACGCCCAGCGCGCGCAGGGCCTCCGGCGCGGGCTTGACTTCAACCAGCGGCAACAATCCGCGCTGCCATTGCGCCCGGCGTTTTTTCAAATGATTCGCCGTGGAAGCCAGCGCATCCGGCAGCGAGTGATAGAGGTCAATGCGTCCATCGCCATCTCCGTCGGCCGCCAATTCGAAAAATGAAGTGGGAATGAATTGCGTCATGCCGAACGCCCCGCTCCACGACCCCTGGAACGCTTCCGGGCTCACCACCCCGTCGCGCAACAGCCGCAACGATGCATAGACATTGCTTTTCCACAGCGGCTTGCCTTCCACGCAGGCCCGCGTCAGCCAGGCGTTCAGGACATCCGTGCTGCCCAGGCGGGTGCCGTAATTGGTTTCAACGCCAAAAATGGCCACCATCACTTCCTTGTCCACCTCGAAGCGGGCGGCCACCTGATCCAGCACCGCCCCTTGGTCGGCGAGAATCGCCTTGCCCGCGTCGACCCGCTCCTGATCAATGGTCTTGGCCAGATAATCCCACCAGGTTTCCCGGCCCTCAGGCTGACCCCGGGCGGATTTCACGGTGGAAGGCAGCAATTGCGCCTGTTGGGTGTAACGATCGAAGTCATTCAGGCTGACGCCATGCTGCGGCGCGGCCGGACGCAATTGACGCAAGCACTGCTGCGTATCAAGCAGGAGTTCCGGCTCTGCCTGGGCCCACACCAAGCCTTGCGCAACAAGCAATAGTGCGCCGATTCCATAGCGTTGAACTGACTTCATAAAGACATCCCCTTACAGACTGCGAAAGTGAACCATCGTAGCCGAGCCTCCGGTTTTTTTCGCGCTTTTTCACGCACTTTCACGCTTTGCCGATCTTTCTCACGCGAAGCGGGCGCCGGGAAGCCTTAATCTGTTCACGGGCGCGAAGGGTTGGCGATACACTTGCCCTTGCGCCATTTTCGGCCCTTATTATTTCCTGCTTATCAGATTGAAGGAGATCTCGTCATCGTGACGCATACGTGGCAGTTTTTTCGCGCGGGCGGCGTAGAACAAGTCGACATCCGAAACGGAGACGACCTGGCCCATTTGGCCGAATTGGACCAGAAACTCTGGGTGGCGCTGGCCTGCCCGACCCGCGGCATTGAGTTTGACACCGCAACGCTGGATCTCATTGACACCGATCACGACGGACGGATCCGTCCGCCAGAGCTGATCGCGGCGGCCCATTGGGCCTGCAAACATGTGAAGAACCCCGCCACGCTGATCGGGCATGACGCCACGATTGAGCTCGACGACATTGTGGACGGCACGGATGCGCCGCTGCAAATGCGCGAAGAAGCGGCCCAGGTGCTCGCGCTGCTTGGCAAAGGGGAAACCACCCAGATTTCGCTTGAGGACATCCAGCATCGCGACAAAATCATTGCCGCCATGCGCTTCAACGGCGACGGCGTGATCACGCCCGCTACCGCCGAAGACGAAACGCTTGGCGGCTTTGTTGACGCCATCATGAAGGTGATCGGCAGCGTGCCGGACGTCAGCGGCAACGCCGGGCTCGACCATGCGCTGGCCACCGCCTACTTTGAGCAGCTCGATGCGCAGTTGGCCTGGCATGACAAAGGCAAAGCGGATCAGGCCTCCATTTTTCCGCTGGGCGACCAATCCGTGTTCGCCCTGAAAGCCTTGCAGGCGGTTTCAGACAAGATTGATGACTACTTCACGCGCTGCCGCCTGGCTCAGTTCGACGCGCAGGCCCAGGCCGCGCTGAGTCCCGCGCCGGACGACTATAAAAACCTGGCTCAGGACACCTTGAACACGGCCACGGAAAAACTGCTGAAGCTGCCCATTGCCGCTATCCAGACCCGTCAGGTCCTGCCCTTGGATCAAGGCTTGAACCCGGCCTGGCAACTGGCGGTGGACGCCTTGCGCCAACAAGTCATTACGCCCATGTTGGGTGAGCAGACGGCACTGAGCCTGTCCCAATGGGAAACGGTCAAGGCGCGGCTGGCACCCACCGCCGCCTGGCTGGCCGGACAGCCGGACAACGCTTTGCGCGGCACGGATCCGCAGACCTTGCAAGCGCTGAACAATACGGAGCTGCGCGCCCGCTTGTTCGCCTTGATCGAGCAAGACAAGGCCAAGGAACAAAGCAACGCCAGGCTCGCCAATCTTGAAAAGCTGCTGCGCTTCAAGCGCGATCTGCTGACCTTGACCCGTAACTTCGTTTCCTTCCAGGATTTTTACGCCCGTAAGGAAGCCATCTTCCAGGCAGGCACGCTCTACCTGGACAGCCGAAGCTGCGACCTGACCGTCCACGTAGAGAACACCGCGCAGCATGCCACGCTGGCGGGCATGGCCAAGGTCTGCCTGGCTTACTGCACCTGCACCCGCGATGGCCAAACCAAGCAGATTGTGGCCGCTTTCACCGCGGGCGATACGGATTTCCTCTTCATTGGCCGACATGGCGTGTTCTACGACCGGAAAGGACAGGATTGGGATGCCACCATCACCAAGCTGATTGACAACCCGACCAGCATTCGCGAAGCCTTCTTCTCTCCGTACAAGAAGTTCCTGCGCCTGATTGAAGAACAGGTGGCCAAACGCGCCGCCGCGAGCGAAGAAGCGGCCAACGCCAAGCTCGGCACCGCCGCCACCAACCTCAGCAATGCGGACAAAACACCCGCGCCGGAAAGCGCGAACAAAGTGGATGTGGGCACGGTGGCGGCCTTGGGTGTGGCCTTGGGCAGCATCAGCGCCGTGATCGTGGGCATCTTCGCCAAGTTCATCGATCTTGGCATCTGGATCCCGGTCGGCATCATCGGCATCATTCTGGCCATTTCCGGACCGAGCATGCTGATCGCCTGGCTCAAGCTGCGCCAGCGTTCATTGGGGCCCATCTTGGATGCCAGCGGCTGGGCCATCAATGGCCGCATGAAGATCAATGTCCGCCTGGGCACCTCGCTGTCGCGCATCGCCGCGGTCCCGCGCAACGCGCACCGCCGCCTGAGCGATCCCTATGCCGACTCCCACCGTGGCGCATGGCTCTTGGTTATTCTTGCGCTATTGGCGATAATTGCCTTTGCCTCGTGGCGTCAAGGATGGCTGAACCCCATGCTGCCCGACAACTGGAGGTACGCCACTGAGCCCCTGCCCGCGGTTGACGCCCCGACTGACCCCAACGCAGAACCCGAGGCCGACCCACCCGCCGAGCCCTGACCAAGTGTAACCGTCCCCAATGAAGCTACCCCGCCTCCAGAATCTGTATTGGTATGCCTGTGCATTGATGGGAGCGGGGTTTCTCATTCTTGGCGGCATGCTGATTTACCAGAGCCTGACGGAGTTCAAGCGGCTTTCCGCCAGCGAACACCAACTGGAGCGGTTCGCCTCGGTCATTGCATTGGCCAACGCCGCTTCAGCCGAACGCGGGCCAGTCATCGGCGCCTTACGGGTCTCGCCCGAGGAGCAAACCGCCTACGTTCAGCGCATCCATGCCTTGCGCCAGCAAACCAACGAGAGCCTGCGGGAAGTCGCCAGCACGCTGTCCGATGAAATCGTGCGCGACACCGCGCTGGCCAATCGCTTGCATCGATTCCAGCTGGAATTGTTCACGGCGCGCCAAGAGGCGGACCAGTGGATCAAACTGTCCCACCACGTCCGCCAACGGGCTGACCTGTCGCCCACCATTGACAATATGTTCGGCGCCGCTGACCAGGCCATGCAACTGCGCGACGGCATCGCCGCCACCTTCATGGCGCACGACCCGAACCTGAGCGGCGACATCATGCTCGGCATCATCAGCAGCAATCTGCGCGAATACGCGGGCCGCGCCGGTTTCTACGTCATCAATCTGCTGGATAATGACGACCCGGAAGCGCAGCCCGCCTGGCACAAGCTGATTGAAACCAAAGGACGGCTCGACGGCCTGGGCCACTTGATCAACAACTACGGCCAGGCGGCCCGGCACCACGCCGACATCAGCGCGCACATTCAACACATACAGACCCAGTTCTTCAATGAAGCCCTGCCCTGGGCCAGCCAGGTCGTGCTGGCGGCCAAGCCGCGCCTGTCCCCTTCGGACTTTCTCTCTCAATACGTCCCATCGCTGGTACCGCTTGAACAACTTCGCACCACCATTGAACAAGATGCGTTCAAACGCATCAAAAGCCTGCGCGTCAAAGCCGCGCAAACCCTGTTGATTGCCAGCCTGATCACGCTCAGCGTGCTGCTGATCTTTTTCTACCTCAACTGGCTGCTTCGTTTCGGCCTGTTCGTGCCGTTGCTGACCGCAAAGCGGCAGATCGTCGCGCTCGCCCAGGACGACCTGACCGAACCGCCCCGTACGCCTGAAAACAGCAGTTATGAGTTGCAACAGATGTTTGACGGCATCACTGCGCTGCGCGCCAGCCAGAAGCGCAAGCAAATACTGGAATACAGCCAGAAAAAAATGTCGGAACAGCTGCGCCGCCTGTCCGAAACCGATCCCTTGACCGGCCTGTACAACCGGCGCGCGCTTGAACTGGTCGCCCAGGCCATGATCCTGCCCGGCGATCAACAAAAACAAAGCATCGGGCTGATTCTCTTTGATATTGATCACTTCAAGGAAATCAATGACACCTACGGCCACGCGGTGGGTGACCAGGTGCTGCAAAAGACCAGCGCGCAACTGATGCCGCTGATGCGCCCCGGCGATATCTTCGCCCGCTTTGGCGGCGAGGAATTCATCGTGCTGATGCCGGACGTCTCGGATCACCAGGCCGAACACATTGCGGAAGCGCTGCGGCTGGC
>JBAYOI010000115.1:0-8957 GCA_041678365.1 Pigmentiphaga sp.
ACTTGAGAAAACCAACGCGCAACGAGATACATTCTTCATGGAACGACTCACTTCAGGGCCGAATAATAGGCGGCGACGTCTGCAATATCCTGCTCGGTCAGGCTCTTGGCAATAGCAACCATAGAGGGGTGGGTGCGATCTTCGGTGGCGTAGGCCATCAGCGCCGTCTCAATGTATCGGGCGTTCTGACCTGCGATTTTGGGAACGAAATAGACTTCGGGAAACGCGGTTTTATAGCCAGGAATGCTATGACAGCCGATACACATCGACACTTTCCTCATGCCGTCCTGGGCATTGCCGACGACGGCGGCTTCCGCCGTATCCTGGGTGATATTGGCATCTGTTTGTGCCCGCGCTGTTCCAACGACTGCACAGGTGGCCATGAGGGCCAACGCGATGGGTACCCACTTCATTTTGCTCAACTTCATGTGAAGGCTCTACAGAATCGAAAGGAACCCCGTGACCGGGTGCGGCTGAACAGAGGTTGACAAGGCATCGTTCCGTCCGGATTCACCTTCCTCACCCCTAGCTCTCCGGCAATGATACATCAATGAGAGGTGGCGATTACAAGCTTATCCTCGGGCTAACCCCAGGCCAGAACAGGAATTATGCCGTGACCACCCCGTAAAATTCTTTGGCTTTCAACGACTTAAGATGGGTCAACATTCCCGCCCTATGGATAACCCTAGGAGAGGCCGGATCCCCGGTAACATGCGGCAAAGTTGGCAACGGGATATCAGCCTGCTTTACACTGTCGGGACGATTTACCGCTGGAGCTTTACTTGTCTTCCAAAAACGACGCAGACCTCCCCGAGGGCCGCAGCACGACCTATTTGCTCTCCCAGGTCAATCAGCCGCTGCGCAATCTGAGCGACAACATCCTGAAGCCGTACGGCGTCACCGGCATCCAGTTCACCGTCCTGTCGGCGGTGGCCCGCCGTGATGGGCTTTCCTCCGCCGATCTGTCGCGCCGCTTCTACGTGACGCCGCAATCCATGGGACAGTTATTGAGCACGCTGGAGGAACGGGGTCTGCTCAGGCGCCAGGAAGACGTCAACAACCGCCGCATCCTGCGGATCACCCTGACCCCTGCCGGACGGGAGCTGGTGGAGCAAGGCACCCAGGACATGGTCAAACTCGAAGAAGATGTCTTCACCAGCCTGAACGCCAGGCAGATCAAGACGCTGCGCACCCTGCTGCAGACCGTCATGGAAGATCTGCGAAGCAGGAAGATCAACAGCAGTCTTTGACCCCGGACTGGCGCCTGCCACGGCGCCAGTCACGCCGCTCAGTCGAGCTTCAGGCCCGTGCGCTTGACGATGTCACCCCATTTGCTGACATCATTGGCGATCATGCTGCGGAACTCAGCGGGCGACGTGGGGCGCGGATCGGCGCCCAACGCGCGCATCCGCTCAATCACGCCGGGATCCTTCAAGGCCGCCGTGACGGCCTGGTTCAAGCGGTTGACAACCTCATCCGGCGTGCCCGCGGGCGCGGAAATGCCGAACCATCCGATGGCTTCATAGCCTTCCAGGCCGGACTCATGCAGGGAAGGCACATCGGGCAAGGAGAAATCCCGTTCCTTGCCCGTGACCGCAAACGCCTTCAGCCGCCCATCCTTGATGGCCGGCACGGAACTGGGCGCATCGCTCATGGCCAGCGGTATCTGGCCGCTCATGGCGTCGGTCGTGGCGGGGCCCGTTCCTTTATACGGTACGAGCACGGTGCGCATGCCGCTCATCAGATTGAACATCTCGCTGGCCAAGTGCATCAAGGTGCCCAGGCCGCCATGGCCCAGCGACAGCTTGTCCTGGCTGTCCTTGACGGCCAGCAATTCCTTGATGTCTTTGTAGGGCGAGTTGGCGGGGCCGACCAGCACAAAAGGCGTGGACGAAACCATACTGATCGGAATCAGATCCTTGACTGGGTCATAGGGCATGTTGCGGTACAGCACGCTATTGATGCCCATGGCGCCCGCGCCGCTGAAAACAATGGTGTAGCCATCGGGTGCCGAACGCACAACGGCCTCCACGCCGATATTGCCTCCCGCGCCGCCCCGGTTTTCCACGACGACCTGCTGCCCCAGCTGCTTGGACATGACCGGCGCGATCACCCGCGCGATCACGTCCGTGCTCCCGCCCGGCGGGAACGAGACGATCATGCGCACCGGCCGATTCGGGTAGTCGCTCTGGGCATGCGCCAACGGCATGGCCAATACCGCCGCCGACACGGTGAATAGTGCTGCTACGGAAGTTTTTTTCATTGCTGTCTCCTGGTGGAACGAAAAACGCAGCGGAGCGGCGATCACCTAACGCTCTCCAGCTGCGCTGCTGTTATGTCTCTGGAATCAGGCTGCTTGGCCGGCCAGCGCCGCAAGCAGGATTGCATTCACCCGATCCGCCCGCTCATAGGCGGCCCAATGCCCCGCCTTGGGCACCATCTCGAACGTGGCTTGCGGCAAGGTCTTGCGCAAGGCTTCGCCCTGCTGCGCAACATTGCCGCCGTAAACGTCGAACTCGCCCGCAATGCCATGCACCGGACACCTGAGACCGGTGAAGGCGTCAAGCTGCCGGCTCCCGATCAGCAAGCGCACGTCCAGCGTGCAGCGCTGAAGATTGTCTGCGTGGAGGGCGATGGTGGAATCCTCGATCCGATCCGGATCATGGATCATCGAGACTTGAAGATTGTGCCGATGGATCTGCTCGGCTTCCGCGGGATCGGCAACGCCGCGCCAACGGCGCAAAGCAGGCATGACGGGCAGTCCGGCCGAAAAGCCGCCGCGCAGCAGCAAGACTTGGCGCACCCGCTCAGGCTGCTGCATGGCCATGCTTTCCACCAGCAAGGATCCCAAGGAAAACCCGGCAAGGCTGAGTCCGGTGTCCGAACCGATGAGTTGGTCCACGCCCTGCCATAGCAAGGTGGCGAACGCCGCGCAGGAGACCTCGCCGACGGGCGGCGCGGAATCCCCATGGCCTGGCAGATCGGGCGCCAAGACGGTGTAATGCCGCGCCAGCGGCAGGACATTGCGCACCCAGTGCGTCCATGAACCGCTGTTGCCATGGATCAGCAATAGTACCGGCCCCGCGCCCCATTGACGCCACCTCATGGGGGCGCCGTTGCACAGGACGGTGTGCATGATGGCCGAGGCTTGCGCCTGCTCGAAACTTGCTTCCACCGCCTTCCCTCCTTCTTGCGAGGCCGCTTTCGAGACCCCATATAATAAGGATACCTTACATAAGGATTGTTTACGTAGTCAAGACAGGGTCATCCCACAGGGGGCTACTCCTCATACCTTTTCAACATCGCCCTGGCGATCACCAGTTGCAGGATCTGGCTGGTGCCTTCATAGATGCGCAGTGCGCGCGCGTCGCGGTACAGGCGCTCGACGTGGTATTCGGCGATATAGCCAGCGCCACCGTGAATCTGCAAGGCGCGATCCGCAATGCGGGACAGCGCTTCGGAACAGAAGTACTTGGCCGCCGCCGCCAAATTTCGGGCATCGCCGCCGCGCTCCAGCGTCCTGGCCGCCTCCATGGCCAGCGCATGGGCCGCCAGATAGTCCGTTTCCGAGTCGGCCAGCATGGCCTGGATCAACTGGAACTGCGCGATCGGCTGGCCAAACTGCTTGCGCTGCACCGCGTAGCGCGCCGCCTCATCAATCAGACGCCGGGCCATGCCCAGGCCCGAGGCCGCCACGCTGACCCGGCCGCTGTCCAGCACCTGCATGGCGATCTTGAAGCCCTGCCCCAGATTGGCTTCGCCGCCGATCACATTGGAAATCGGGATCCGCACATTCTCGAAAATGACGTCGCTGACCGGTGAGCCGCGCTGCCCCAACTTATGTTCCGGCTTGCCAATGTGCAGCCCCGGCGTCCCCTTCTCAACAATGAGCGCGCTGATGCCCGAGGCGCCGGGCTTGGCCGGATCGGTACGCGCCATGACGGTGAAGACATCAGCGCGGGGCGCGTTGGTGATGAAGCGCTTGGTGCCGTTCAGCACCAACTCGTCGCCCTCGCGGATGGCGCTGGTTTTCAGACTGGCCGCATCCGAGCCCGCATCCGGCTCCGTCAGGCAAAACGAGGCGCTCAATTCACCAGAAGCCAGGCCTGGCAAATACTTCTGCTTCTGGGCTTCCGTGCCCGCCAGCACGATGCCTTTGCTGCCTATCCCAACATTCGGCCAGAACACCAGACGAAAGGCGGGTGAGGTGTAACTGAAGGCCATCTGGACCTGCATTTCCTGAATCAGGTCCAGTTCAAAACCGCCATACGCTTCCGGAATGCTGAGCCCGAACAGCCCCATCTCCTTCATTTCCTCGATCAACGCGGGCGGGACCGTTTCCGTTTCTTCGACCTGCCGCTCCAACGGCATCAGCCGGACGCGGATGAAGCGATCCACGGCATCCATCAATTGCGGGAAGGTTTCCTCATCAAATACCGAAGCCATCGTGTGTCCTTGAGGGGTTAGTCGCGTTCCATGACGAACAGGGCATCAAGCGCCAGAACTCCTTTCCCTTCCGGCAAGGCAATCAGCGGATTGATGTCAATTTCAGTGATTTCCGGATTGGCCAGCATCAAGGCGGACAGGGTTGCCACCGCCTCGGCAATGGCCGACCTATCCACCGGCGCGCTGCCGCGCAGGCCCGACAACAGCTTGGCGCCTTTCAGCTTGCCCAGCTCCTCAAGGATCTGGGCTTGCGTCAGGTCCGGCGCCAGCAGGCGGACGTCGTTCAGCGCCTCGATCCAGATGCCGCCCAACCCCACCAGGGTGATGACGCCCCAATTCGGATCCCGCTTGCTGCCGACAATCAGTTCCAGTCCCGGCTCGGACAGGGCCTCAACCAGAATGCCGTCCAGCGCCAGGCCGGGGCAGTGCTTCGCCACACTTTCCTGCATGGCTCGCCAGGCGGCGCGCAGCGCGGTTTCGTCACGCAGGCCCACCGCCACGCCGCCCACATCGCTTTTATGCATCAGCGCATCGGCCTGGGCCTTCAGCACGACCGGATAAGCAATCCGCGCCGCGATGCTGACGGCTTCCTCCTCGGTGCGGGCCAATTCACCCGCTGGCGTGGCGATGCCCAAGTCCTTCAGCCATTGCTTGCCCTTGTATTCCGCCAACGGCCCAGCAGGCAGTCCGCGCAAGCGCATGCCTTGCAAGGGCGCGGCCCGTTGCTCGGCGGCGCGCTGCAAACGCCCATAGCGATGGACGTGCGCCATGGCCCGCAGGGCCCGGTCCGGCGAACGCAGAAAAGGCATCCCGCTCTCATTGACCAGCGCCATGAACTCGGGCGAAAGCGGCCCGCTGTCCCCCATGATCACGAAGCAGACCGGCTTGTCGGAGGTTTTCATGACAGGCAGCACCGAATTGGCCTTGGCCACTTGCTGCGGTCCCGAGCCGCCCATCAAGGGCATGACCAGGCTGCCCACGCCGGGATCGTCCAGGATGGCACGCGCCGACTCCCCGAAGATCTCGGGCTTCATCATGCCCATGGCGGTCAGATCCAGCGGATTGTCCGGCGCCATGAAGTCAGGCAGGATCTGCGATAGCGCCCGCAAGGTTTCCGGCGCGAAATCCGCCAGCGCCAGATCGATTTCTTCGCAAAAATCCAGGGCCAGCCCGCGCAACGCCCCCGAGTTGGAAGCCACCGCCGCCTTGCCCTGTTGAATGGGTTCCGGATAGCGCGCCAGGATGGCGGTGACATCAAACAGCTCATCCATGCTGTCCACCACCACCACGCCTTCCCGCTCAACCAGCGTGCGCATGACTTGATAATCGCCTGCCAGCGCGCCCGTGTGGGACTGCGCCGCTTCCCGCGCCCGCTGGCTGCGGCCCGGATGCATCAGCACAATCGGTTTGCGCAGCGCGCGCGCCCGCGCCGCCATTTGCAGGAACGCCTCGGGCT
Source organism: Pigmentiphaga sp. (assembly GCA_041678365.1). Taxonomy (GTDB): domain Bacteria; phylum Pseudomonadota; class Gammaproteobacteria; order Burkholderiales; family Burkholderiaceae_B; genus Pigmentiphaga. Next base: position 5,903 of record JBAYOI010000115.1, read on the forward strand.
TGCGCAGCATTTCCACGAACACGGCAAACGCATCCACATCAGGGGCTTCCAGCAGCGCGTCCAGAAAGTCCTCCGCGCTCAGCACCGCCTCATTGCCCGTGGAAATCGAGAAGGCCACACTCAGGCCCCGCCCCAGGAAAGCCTGGCGTAGATTGCCGCTCATCGCGCCGCTTTGCGCAATGATGCCGATGCGCGGCCCCTGCGCCTTCACCGCGGCGGCCTGCACGGGTTCGAACGTCAACGGTACGCGATCGGAAAAATTGATGAAGCCCAGGCAGTTGGGGCCAAGCACCGCCACGCCGGTTTGCTGCGCAATGGCGCTGAGCCTGGCCTGCTCGGCTTGCCCGGCTTCGCCCAACTCGGCAAAACCCGAGGCGAAGACGACGGCCGCGCCAATACCTCGGCGAGCGCAGGCCTCGACCGAGTCGCAGACCGCCACTTGCGGCACCAGCAGGACGGCCACGTCTACGCCGACAGGCAAATCATCAATGGATTTGAAGCAACGAACGCCATTGACTTCATCGCGGCTGCGGCTGACCAGATGAAGCGTCCCGGCATAGCCGAAGCGCTCCAGGTTGGCCAGCAGCAGACCGCTGACCGAGCCGGGCTCGGGCGACGCCCCGACGACGGCAATGGAGCGGGGACGCAATAAACGATCCAGGGCAAAAACAGACATGCTGATCCTCATTCGCCAATCAACGTTGATAACCGCCAAGGCCGGGCTTGAAGGTTTTGTCGTCGAGAAACTGTTTCATCGCGGTATCCCTGCCGCGCTCCGGGTCCTGAAAGGTGGATTGATCCACCTTTGCCATCAGGTAGTCGGCCGCCTGCTCCCAGGTCAGTTCCGACGCCACACGGTGCGCGATCTTGGCCGTGCGCAACACGGTCGGGTTTTTCTCCATCAGAACCTTGGCCAGTTGCCGGGTGCGGGCTCTTAATTGGTCACGCGGCACGGCTTCATTGACCAGGCCGATTTCAGCGGCGCGCTTGCCATCGAACTTTTCCCCCGTCATGACGTAGTACATCGCTTCCCGCTCCCGCACGACTTGCGCGACAGCGCGGCTGACCACGCCCGCCGGGATAATGCCCCAGTTGATCTCCGACAGGCCGAACATGGCGTCCTCGGCGGCAATGGCCAGGTCGCAGGAAATCAGCGGCGTGAATGCGCCGCCAAAGCACCAGCCATTGACCATGGCGATGGTGGGCTTGGCGTAATAGCGCAGTTGACGCCATTGCCACTGCCCGTTGGCGCGGAACAAGCGGGTACGCTCTTTGGGATCATTGTCCGTGGCGCGGAAATAATCGCGCAGGTCCATGCCGGCCGAAAAAGCGTCACCGGCGCCGGTCAGCACCATCACCTTGCAGCGGTCATCGCTTTCCAGCTCTTCCAGAATCCGCACCATGTTGTAGACGATGCCGGGATCAATAGCATTGCGCTTTTCGGGACGGTTCAAGGTAACCCAGGCAATACCGTCTTCAAAATCGACCAAAACGGGCGGTTGTTCGGAAGCGGCTTGTGCGGCGGCTTGAGAGTCGGACATAGTGATCTCCTGAGGATGAGAAGGAAGAAAGGGGCGCATGCGCCCACGTCATGGCCCCACTATATAAGGAACCTTTATATAAAGCAATCATACAAAACAAGGATCATTACAACCGGTAAGGCGGGAATACCCTCAGCACCCGCCCGCAGTACGGTAAGCTTGTAAGCGTGACATTTGGAGCCGAATAAAAATCATGTCTTTAGCTGTTACCCCTATCTCACGATGGCTGATGCGCAGCGTCACGGTCCTGGCTGCCGCCCTGCTACCGATAACACCCGCCGCAGCGGCCGAGCCGCCTGCGCTTCCGAAAAGGATATCTATGGTGACGACGGTTGAAGGAATCACGGAATATCGTTTGGATAATGGTCTGCGCATCCTGCTCGCCCCGGATGCCAGCAAGCCGACCACCACGGTCAACATGACGTATCTGGTCGGTTCACGCCATGAGAACTATGGCGAAACCGGCATGGCCCACCTGCTTGAACATCTGCTTTTCAAAGGCACGCCCACCATCCGCAACGCGCTCGGCGAGTTCTCCCGCCGCGGCATGCAGGCCAATGGCAGCACCTGGGTCGACCGCACCAACTACTACGCCAGCTTTGCCGCCGATCCGGACAACCTGGATTGGTATCTGGGCTGGCAGGCGGACGCCATGGTCAACTCGCTGATCGCCAGGGCGGACCTCGACTCGGAAATGACGGTGGTCCGCAATGAGATGGAAAGCGGCGAGAACAACCCCTTCCGCGTCCTGATGAGCAAGATGCAGGCCGTGGCCTATCAATGGCACAACTACGGCAAGACCACGATCGGCGCGCGCTCCGATGTCGAAAACGTCAATATTGAACGGCTCCAGGCGTTTTACCGCCGCTACTACCAGCCTGATAATGCGGTGCTGATCGTGTCGGGCAAGTTTGACCCGACCGCCACGCTCACCACCATTGAACGCGTTTTCAGCGCCATCCCGAAACCCGAGCGCGAACTGCCGCCGCTCTACACGGAAGAGCCGGTCCAGGATGGCGAGCGCAGCGTGACCTTGCGTCGCAGCGGCGGCGTGCCGCTGCTGGCGGCGCTCTACCATAGCCCCCCGGGATCGCATCCCGATGCGGCGGCCATGGATCTGCTGGCCACCATCCTGACCGACACGCCGTCCGGCCGCCTGTACAAGAGCCTGGTGGAAACCAACCTGGCCGCGTCCGTGTTCGGCTTCACCATGGCCCTCCATGATCCGGGCACTTCGCTGTTCGGCGTCCAGCTCGCCCCCGGCGCGGACCCGGCGCCGGCGCGCGACGCCATGCTGAAGACGCTGGAAACCCTGCGCGAACACCCGATCACCGAAGAAGAGCTCAAACGCGCCCGCACCCGCTGGCTGAAGGATTGGGACCGCATCTATGCCGATCCGCAGCGCGTTGGCGTGTCCTTGTCCGAGAGCATTGCCACCGGAGACTGGCGCCTGTTCTTCAAGGCCCGGGACTGGGTGCGCGAGACCGAGCTTGAGGCCGTTCAACGGGTGGCGG
>JBAYOI010000116.1:0-8868 GCA_041678365.1 Pigmentiphaga sp.
GCTCGGGAGACGCCACCGCCAACACCTTGACCCGTTCTTGCGGCAGGTAGGCGGCAGCCACGCTATAGCCACCGATGTAAAGCTGGATATCGTTCGCCAGCAGCGCCTGCACGCCCAATGACGATCCCCGATAGGGGATATGCGTCATGTTCGCCTGCATCGCATCGCTCAGCATGAAGCCCGACAGATGCGGCGGCGTCCCGGCACCGGGCGAGCCGTAGTTCAATTTTCCCGCGTGCTCCCGCGCATACTTCGCAAACCCGGCATAGTCATTCGCCGGTACACCGGTGCTCAAATAAACGAAGGCGGGCACATCGGCGAGCTTGCCCACTGGCGCCAAATCCTTCAGCGGGTCAAAGCCCAGCTTGTCGTACAAAAACTGGTTGATGACAAAATTATTGGATGCGCCCAACACCAGCGTATAGCCGTCGGGATCGGCGCGCACCGCTTCCATCATGCCAATGTTGCCGCCCGCCCCACTGCGGTAGTCAACAATCAGCGGCTGGCCCAGCCGCTTTTCCAGCAACGGCTGCGCCATACGAAAAACGGTGTCGCCCGCCGATCCGGCGGCATACGGAAGCACAACGCGGACCGGCCGCTCGGGATAGGCAGCCTGGGCAAGCACGCTCACACAGGCCAAGGATGCGGTAGCGGACCATAAAACAGTACGGTGGAAAATCGTATCGGTCACGGCTCGAACTCCTGCAAACGGCGTCGGTTCCGCCGACGCGTCGGTTTCGCCGGGCAGGCGGGCGCCTTACAAGTCGATGCGCATCAGATCATGCGCCAGACGCAACGGTCCTTCATAGTTTTTGCGGATATCGGCCACAATCTCTTCCATCAAATGCGGCCCCATCAGCTCCACCGGCAGATGCTTGGCGGCGGCGCGCTTGATGACCGGACTGGTCGAGTCGAAATGGCCGAAATGGGTGGCCACCAGGCTTTTCACATTGGCGCGCTTGGCGATTTTTCCAAGATCGGTCGGGCTGGTATGCGAATACGTGCCCACGCCGGTCTTGGCCCGGTGGGCAATAAAGGATTCCGGGAACGTGCACTCGTGAATCAACAAGTCGGCGTCCTGCGCAAGCCGCACCATCGCGTCACAGGGCGCGGTATCGCCACTGAAGGCAATGACCTTGCCCTCGGCCTCGACCCGCACGCCGAAGCACTCGCAGATTTCGCGCGGAATATGTTCCACCCAATCCACGGAAATCTTGACCTTGTCGTCTTCAAACACCACGCCGGGCTTGACCTCGCGCACTTCCGGCCGGATGGCTTCAATATTGGCCTGGCGCAGGGGATAGTCGCTGCGGGCGCGGAAGTCCGTCTGGTAGGCGCCGTTCTCAAATAGATGATCAACGAAATGCCGGGTTCCCTTAGGCCCCAGCACCAGCGGCGAGCCGGTCTTGTTCAGCATCCAGCTGGAAATGACGAAGTACGGGTAGTCGCAAATATGATCGTGATGCAGGTGGGTCAGGAAAACGAAGCCGACTTTGGCCGGATCGATATTGGCGCGGACCATCTGCCGGGTCGCACCCTCGCCGCAATCGAACAAGTAATGCCGGTCGTCATCGAACGACAGCAGAATGGCGGACTGTCCGCGGTCGGGATCAGGCAGTGCCGCGCCGGTGCCCAGCATGGTGATTTTCATCGTCATCAGTAAACCTCTAGGTGAACAGTGAGCTCAGTGTAGGCAGGTAGTGACTACCGAATAATCAATTATTAGAATCAAGTGAAAACCTGTTGGAATCACTAAAACCATGAGCGACCCTTACCACGTCCCCTCCGCCCGACAAATACGTTCACGGCTGCGGTTACGCCATCTGGATCTGCTGGAAGCGCTTCATACCCTGCGCAGCGTGCACAAGGCAGCAGCCCAACTGGGCATGACCCAGCCCGCCGCCAGCAAGCTGCTGGTCGAGCTGGAAGACGCTTTCGGCGTTCCGCTGTTCACCCGCTCACACCGAGGCATCACACCCACGCCCTATGGCACGGCGCTAGTTCAGAAAGTGGGGGTGCTGCTGGCGGACCTGGATGGCGCCCGGGAGGAAATCGCGGCGCTGACGCGTGGCGCCAAAAGGGCGGGTGCGCGCCGGCGTGCTGCAAGTCGCCCAGGCCGTCCTGGTGCCCCGCGCGTTGGCGCGCATGCATGAGGAAAATCCCGGCGTCACCGTCATGCTTCACGAAAGCACCAGCGATCTGCTGCTCGCCAGCCTGGCGGATGGAGAGCTGGACTGCTTCATCGGGCGGCTGATGCAAGGCTCGTCCCAAAGCGGCTTCCGCACCGAAGTCCTGTACGAAGAGCCGGTCTATATCGTGGCGCGGATGGGCCATCCCCTGGCCCGTTCCACCCACATTACCGCTGACACCTTGGCGCGGCAGGCCTGGATATTGCCGCCCCCCGACGCACCGTTGAGGCAGCGTGTCGATGCCTATTTCGCCGAGCAGGGATTGGCATTGAAGGTCCCGCTGGCGGAATCCGTCGCACTGCTCGCCAACGAAATCCTGCTGCGCAGCACCGACGTCCTATGCGCCATGCCGCGCGGCGTTGCCCAGCACTACGCCCGGCAAGGCGTGCTGACCATCCTGAAGTTTCGCCCGCCCTGGGTCTTGCCCTCGGTCGGCGTGGTCACCCGTGCGGACGTCACGCCCGCGCCCGCGCTCGAACGCTTTTTACAGACCGTCCGGGAAGAGGCCGTCACCATGCGCGAACAGGGCGTGGCGGATTCATAAGCAACCGTGAAGCGTAACGCGGCGCTGATAAATTTCGTTGTGTCCGCCCCCGGCTTCGGCTAGTGTAGCGATGTAGCGCTAGCGGCTACGTGAGGGCGCTTTTTGCTGACGGGCCGCGCCAGCGGCTAGCGTGGGGCACCTTTTTGCCGCCGGGCCGCCCCAAGGCAAAAAAGCCCCCTGGGGCAGCGACGCCGCGCCAGCGGCTAGCGTGGGGCACCTTTTTATCGTTCTCATCCTACAAAGAGGGGAAGTCTTATGAAGCAAGCGTTTGATGTGGGTCCGGAGTGGGCGCCCCGCGCCCAAGGCTTGTTGCGCATTGTTGCAAGCTATCTTTTCTTGCAGCATGGCACGGCCAAGTTCTTCGGCATTCCTGATCTCAATATGAGCCCAGCCTTGTTTTCACTCCCTGGGCTGGCCGGCGTGCTGGAAATCGCTGGCGGTATCCTGATGTTGATTGGTCTATTCACGCGCCCGGTCGCCTTCATCCTGTCCGGCTTCATGGCGGTGGCCTACTTCATGGCGCATAACCCGCAGGCCTTCATGAGCCCGCTGACCAATGGCGGTGAGCTGGCCGTGCTGTACTGCTTTGTCTGGCTTTTCTTCTTCGCCGCGGGTCCAGGCGCTTTCAGCGTCGACAACGCCCGTCGTCGCCTATAAACGCAGCGCTCCCTTCCTGCATCGCCCTCGGGCCTTGCTTGGCAGAACAGCTCCTTCCCGGAGCTGTTCTCGCTTGAGGCATTCCGGGTTAAGGTGGCGGCTTCCTATTCAGGACGTCCGATGAGACCGACTTCAAGCTCCAATGAGCCGCTGCGCAGCGGCTTTTCCACCCTCCGCACCCTGCTTCCTTATTTGTGGCCGCAAGACGCCCCCGGTCTACGCGCCCGGGTAGTCATCGCGCTTGTCCTGTTGATGCTGGCCAAACTGGCCAACATCACCGTCCCGCTGCTGTACAAAGCTGCCGTCGATGCCCTCGACGGCTCGCAAACCGCCGCGTTGCTGGCGGTCCCCATCGGACTGCTGATTGCCTACGGCGTGGCGCGCGTGCTGGCGCTGGCCTTTGGCGAATTGCGCGACGCCGTCTTCGCCAGGGTGTCGCAACATGCGATCCGCGTGGTCGGCCTTCGGGTCTTCCGGCATCTGCATGCCTTGTCCCTACGGTTTCATCTGGCTCGCCAGACCGGCGGCCTGACCCGTTCGATCGAGCGCGGCACCAAGGGGATTGAAACCCTGCTGCAATTCATGCTGTTCAACATCGTGCCGACCGTGTTCGAGATCACCCTGGTCACCGTGATCCTCTGGCGCATGTTCGACGCCTGGCTTGCGCTGGCGACCTTGCTCACGGTGCTGGCCTATATCGGCTACACGCTGGCCGTCACCGAGTGGCGCATCAAGTTCCGCCGCCAGATGAATGAGAGCGACTCCGCCGCCAACACCAAGGCCATCGACAGCCTGCTGAACTTCGAGACCGTCAAGTATTTCAATAATGAAGCGCATGAAGCCAGGCGCTATGACGAAGCGCTGCGGCATTATGAAACGGCGGCGGTCAACAGCCACGTCAGCCTCTCATTGCTGAACATCGGTCAGGCCGTGATCATTTCAACCGGGCTGACCGTAGTGATGTGGATGGCCGCCTCGGGCATCGTCAGCGGTGAGTTGTCGATCGGCGATTTCGTGCTCGTGAACGCCTACCTGCTACAGCTGTACGTGCCGCTGAATTTCTTCGGTTTCGTCTATCGGCAGATCAAACAATCGCTGATCGACATGGAAAAAATGTTTGATCTGCTCGGCGAGCGCCAGGAAGTGCCGGACAGCCCCGCCGCCACGCCGCTCGTGCCGCAAGGCGCACGGGTCAGCTTTGAAAACGTGTCGTTCGGCTACGATCCGCGCCGCACGATTCTGCAACAGGTCAGCTTTGAGATCCCGCCCGGCAAAACGCTGGCCATTGTGGGCGCGTCCGGCGCGGGGAAGTCCACCCTGAGCCGTCTGCTGTTCCGCTTCTATGACGTGGACCAGGGCAGTATCCGGATTGATGGCCAGGACATTCGCGGCGTGACCCAGCACAGCCTGCGCCAGGCCATCGGCATCGTCCCGCAGGACACCGTGCTGTTCAATGACACGATTTTCTACAACATCGCCTACGGCCAGCCGAGCGCCAGCCGCGAGGACGTTGAACGCGCGGCGCGCCTGGCCCACATCCACGACTTCATTCTTGCGATGCCGGATGGATACAGTACGATAGTGGGCGAGCGCGGCCTGAAACTGTCCGGCGGGGAAAAACAGCGGGTGGCCATTGCCCGGACCTTGCTCAAGCAGCCCGCCATTCTCATCTTCGATGAAGCCACCAGCGCCCTGGACACCCGCACGGAAAAAGACATCCAGCACAATCTGTCCGAGGTCAGCCAGGGCCACACCACGTTGATCATCGCGCATCGCCTGTCAACCATTATTGATGCCGATGAAATCGTGGTGCTGGATCAGGGCCGGGTGATTGAGCGCGGGCGCCATGAAGACCTGCTGGCGCAGCAGGGCCGCTACGCGATGATGTGGCGCCAGCAACGAGAATCTCTTCCGGAGCAGTCATGAGTTTTGATTCCACGACAGAAACCCTGTTGATCCGTGTCACCGGCAAAGTGCAAGGGGTCGGCTTTCGTTTTTCCACGCTCCGGCGCGCGCATTCCGTCGGCGCCACCGGTTGGGTGCGCAACAATGAGGACGGCAGTGTGGAAGCGCTGGTACAAGGGAATCCGGAACAGGTGGACCACATGCTCGAATGGATGCGTCAGGGGCCGCCCGGCGCGCGAGTCGACACCATCGAGCATGAAACGCTGCAATCGGACCGGGTCTATCGCCGTTTCGAACAGCAATGAACGTTACGCGGCCCGGCTGTTACGGCGCAATCGGGTCGGCATCGCAGGCGCTCGGTGGTAGCATTTAGTTATCCTCTCCGTTGAGAATGTCGATGCCTCGTCTGCTTTCACGTTTGCTTTGGTTGTTGGTCCTGCTGGCCCTGGCGGCCGCCCTGTACTGGTGGTGGCAATCCAGAACCGCCACATCGCCCTCCTCTTCCCAGACCCCCTCCCCATCATCGCTGATGCAGGAAGCCCCGGAAAGTGCGGGAACCTTGCCCGCGGAGCTGTTTGCGCCGTCCTCTTCAACGTTGGCGCAAGAGCCCGCGCCCGAGGTACTGCACCCAATCGATGAGCTTCCCGCCGCCGCGGAGGATGCCACCGAAGACACCGTCCTGCCCAACGGGCAGGCCTTTGAGGAACAGGTCTTTGGACTGGTGGGCATGGATCTCTTCCAGCACTGGTTTCTCAGCGAGCGCCTGATCGACCGCTTTGTTGCCACCGTGGACAACCTGGCCCGCGCCCATGCCTCGCCGCGCATGTGGCCCATTCCCCGCACGCCGGGCGCGCTGGAAACCCTCGTCATTGATGGGCGCACGTATGTGGCGCCCAGCAATGCGACCCGCTATGACGGCTTTATTCAACTGATTGAAAAACTGCCGGTGAAAAGTACGGTTGATCTCTACAAACGCAACTATCCGAAGTTCCAGCAGTCCTATCAGTCGCTCGGCTACCCCAATGCCTATTTCAACGACCGCCTGGTGGCCGTGATCGACCACCTCATTGCCACGCCGGACGTTGCGGAGCCGGTGGGCGTCTACCAAGTTGAAATCAAGGGCCCGCTGGCAGACAGCCACCCGATCACGCACTTTGCCTATGCAAGCCCGCAGCTTGAACAAGGCAGCGCGGGAAGAAAAATCCTGTGGCGAATGAGCCCGGCGCAGCGCCAGGCGGTGATTGCCAAGCTCAAAGTCATCCGCCAGGCCGTGGCCGCTGGTTAAGGGGCCAAGGGAACCACCCCTACGCGCTTCGCCTATCCACCTCGCGGCCTGCACACCGCTCGGATTCGCCGGATAGGGCCGAGGCCCTTGCCGGGATTCGCGCCGAGGTGCTTCTGTTCAGCTTCAGCCCGCCGCCTGAATCGGGATCGTCTTGCGCTGTTGGGCGGCTTCCTGCTCCAGCACGCGCTCAATCATTGCGCGGGACTGCACGCCACCCGAGTCAATGTTGAGCTTCAACAGCTTGCGCTCCGGATAGCGCTCCAGATTGCGCTGCTGCTGCTCCAGCATGTCCAGGTCCTCAGAGAAGATCTTGCCCTGGCCGTTGCGGATTTCCTCGGTCAACGCGGCGTCGTCAGCGTTGAAGTTGCGCGCCATGCCCCAGAAGTACCACATCGTGTTGTCAGTCTCGGGCGTGATGAAATCCACCACAATACTGTTGGCCTTGTGCTCGGGAGCGGCATCAATACCGCCTTGACCGGCCAGCGCCACACCGACTTCGATCATCACGTGACTGGGCAAATTGAAACGGCACACCTGCCAGCGGTCAACCGGCTGATCGTCCGGCAGGCCGTTGCCGCGCAGCGCAAGCTGCCAGAACGGCGGCGGCATCACATTTTCCATGTGGCGGCTGGTAATGACTTCTTCGCCTTCACGGCGGGTTGACGGCGGTGCCTCTTCAATTTCCGTCTGGCCGATGCTGGTGGCATGCACATAGGTTTCATGCGTCAGGTCCATCAGGTTGTCGATCATCAGGCGATAATCACAGTTGATGTGATACAGCCCGCCGCCGTAAGCCCAGTCCGGGCTCTCGGCCCAGTGCAGATTCGGCAGCGCGGCCGGATCGGCCAGGCTGGCTTCGCCGAGCCACACCCAGATGAAGCCATAGCGTTCCACCACCGGAAACTGGCGGATGGACGGGAAAGCGCGGACACGCTGGCCCGGCATGCTGGCACAGCTGCCGTCGGGCGCCATTCTGAGGCCGTGATAGCCGCACACCAGATGCCCGGTTTCCCCTTCCACATAGCCCAGCGACAGCGGCGCGCCGCGGTGCGGACAGAAGTCCTCAAGCGCGTTGACCTTGCCCTCGTGATCCCGATAGAAAACCATCGGCTCGTTACCGATCATGCGTCCCAGCGGCTTGTCCTTGACTTCGTCCGGCATTGCCGCCACATACCATGCATTCTTGATGAACATACTGCCTCCAAACAGATAATCGTTATGCCTGTACCAATTGAATGAGCCGATTGCCCTTGACGGCCTGCATCATCTTTCCGTCATTCAGGGCCAGCCTCAGGTTTTGCTTTGCGATCCGCGCGTGCTCGCGCATCAGCGCCTCCGCCCGGCTGCCTTCCCGATGCCGGATGGCTTCGAGCAAGGCGCGATGCTGGGCATTGGCGAGCACGATCATGTCGCGTCCCGCCGTGCCGCCTGCCTGAACGCGCACGAAGGCGCTCGGCGAGGCAAACGGCAGCGATGCCGCCTTGGCCAGCTGCTCGGCAATCAAATGGCTGGGCGTGGCCCGATGCAGCGCATCGTGAAACTTCGCGTTGTTCAGTACAAAGGTTGAGAAGAGATGGGGCGACTCCTCCAGCGCCAGACACTGATCGATTTCATCAACCGCCTGCTGCATGGCTGACAACAGCGCGCTGGAAACGCCGCGCTCCGCCGCCAAACGCGCCGCCAGCCCTTCCAGCGTGCCGCGCAGCTCAATGGCGTCGAGGATGTCGTCCGGCGTGAACTGACGCACCACATAACCGCCGTTCGGATGCTCCGCCAGCAGGCCCTCAGCATGGCAACGCTGCAAGGCAGCGCGCACCGGCGTCCGGGACACGCTCAGCCGTTCCACCAGCCAAAGCTCGGAAATTCTGGCGCCGGGATTCAACTCACCGGCCAGAATCAGCTCGCGCAGCTCCTGCTGCGCTTTTTCCGTTTGAGAAAGAGAAATTGGCTGGGTCATGGCTCAATCCTTGTATACAGCGCTATTGTTTCTCTGTTTCAAAACCTTGTATACAGCGTAGAAACCCTAGGTTATTCCTGTTTTTTTATCACTTTTGTATACAAGAACAGGAAAAAGCCAATCCTTGAATATTTTTCATAACAATCTGAAATCATATCGGTTTACCTAATGCGCAAGACCTCTTAGGATGTTGCTAGCAAATTGACCACGAGCCTATGCGCAAGCCTCGCCCTTCAGGGCGAGGTCAAGCGAGGCAAATTTTAAACATGGCACCGCAGGTGCCCCCGTATTGTGGCGGAGAAGCTCCGGCCGATACGGCCGGAGTTCTTCA
>JBAYOI010000117.1:0-8859 GCA_041678365.1 Pigmentiphaga sp.
CACAAAAAAGCCGCGCCGCATGGTGCGCACATCCTTGGCCGCATACACGCGCTGCCAATTCCCCTGATGGAAAATCCCGGTCAGCAGAATCGCCAGCAGGAAAGTCAGGCCCGCTTTGATGCCCGATGGTTCTGCAAGATTGATCAGTTGCGGCGCTTCGATCCTGAGCGTGTCAATCACCGTGCCGGCGCCGCCCATGACCCGCCAGCCCACCGCCACCAGCACCAGCAGCAGGGGGACGATGATGATCATCTGGATCTTGTCGGTGAAAATCGAGGCGCGCAGACCGCCAAAGACGGTGTAGACCAGCGTGCAAAGCATGACGACCGATGCCGTCACCCACAACGGAATCGGCGCCAGCAGCAGCATGACCTTGGCCATGGCCGTCAGCTCCGCGGTCAGCGCGATGAAAAGGTAAAAAACCATGATCAACAGCACCAGGGCATGCAGTGGCTTCCCGTAGCGCAGGTACAGAAACTCCGTCAGGCTGCGTCCTTGAGGCATCAAGGTCCTCATTTTGCTGCCTAGCGGAATCATCAGCAGCCGGGGAGACGCCGCGCCGAGCGCGTAGCCGATCACGGCGGCCAGGCCGCCCCAGGTTGCCGCCTGGGCGGGCGCAAACAGAATCCACGCGCCCAACGACGAGGCCATCAGCGTCAGGACGGTGGCCAGCGAACTCTGGCTATTCCGGGCAACGATGTAATCTTCGAGGGAGGAGGAAAAGCGCCGGGCATACACGACGCCCGCAATGGCGAAAGCGGCCGAAAAAACAATCAGCCACAATAAGGTAGAGGTGAAATCAAGCATGGAATGACCTTCCCTTCGCCGGAATGATCCGGAGCAGGTTCAAAGGGTAACCGCGGGATTGCGGACTCTCAGCCCAATAAGGGCTCCCCCAGGAGTGCGCAAAGCTTAGGAGCGATCCGCCTTTTTGTCAATTCAACCAAAGTGGATACTTTTCGGAACACTCGATTCAGCGGCGGCAAGATAAAGTGGATTGGGCGATGCCCGCCAAAAACCCAAGGGAGAGTACCTATGCCTCGTTACGTCAAGTTCGTGATCGGCCTCGGGCTGTCTTTGGTGCTGGTCATTGCCCTGGTGGTGGCCATGGCCGCCACCACCACTAATTGGAACTTCGCCCGGCCCTGGGTGGAGCGTCAACTCAGCAGCCTGACCCACCGGCCGGTCGACATCCGGGGAGACCTTCAGCTACGGTGGAAGCGCCCCGTCGAACGATCGGGATGGCGAGGCTGGCTGCCCTGGCCTGAAGTCACCGCCCATGATCTTCGCGTCGGCCAGCCGCAATGGACACCGGGCGAACAGGACATGGGCAACGCCGAGCAACTCAGATTGCTCGTGGACCCCGCCGCCCTCTTTGACAATACCGTGCGCGTGGCCAGGCTCGAACTCAAGAACGCGGACCTGGACCTCATGCGCACTGACAGCGGCGCCAGCAACTGGACCTTGAGCGAAGACCCCGCGCCACGCGAGGAAGCGGCCAAATGGCGATTCGCGCTGCTCGGGCTGGGCATGGAAAACGTGAAAATACGGCTGCGCGACCCCAAGCTGGCGCTGGACGTACAGGCCAAGCTGGACTCCCTGGCCGAAGGTGAGGGTCAACGCTACGGCGTGGCCTGGGAGGCGCAAGGCCGCTACAAGGAAGGCAAGATCGCCGGACGCGGCAAGGCAGGGAGCCTGCTGTCCTTGCAAGAGGAGAGCCCCAATATCGATGCGCCCTTCCCGCTGCAGGCCGATCTCAATATTGGCGACACCACCATCCAGTTCGAAGGATCGGTCACCCATCCCACCCAGCTCACCGCGCTGGACTTGAACCTGAACCTGAAGGGCGCCACCATGGCGGACCTGAACCCGCTGATCGGCATCGCCCTGCCCAATACCCCGGCCTACCAGACGCAGGGCAGGCTGATTGGCCAGTTGGCCACCGGCAACAATCAATGGCGCTACCAGGACTTCAAGGGCACGGTCGGCTCCAGCGACCTGAACGGCACCCTGGAATTCCACGTGCGCAAGCCGCGCTCTTTCCTCACCGGATCGGTGCACTCCAAGTTGTTGAGATTCAAGGACCTGGGGCCTCTGGTTGGCGTGGACAAGCGCGCGGAAGCCAAGGGCAAGGCCAAACCGCAGCCTGCCGGGAAGGCCTTGCCCGTTGATACCATCAACACCGACAGCTGGGGGGTGATGGACGCCGACGTGCGTTTCAAAGGGCAGAAAATCGTCCGCGACGAGGACCTGCCGCTCGATAACATCGACGCCCACATCAAGCTGGACAACAAGCTGCTGACGCTGGCCCCGCTGAATTTCGGCGTGGCGGGCGGCAAGCTGCGCACGACCGTGGAACTGAACGGACGCCAAGCCCAGATCAACGCGAAGCTGGAAGCCGCCGCCCGGGAGTTGCAGCTGCGAAAACTCTTGCAGGGCGCCGAATCAATGCGCGCCAGCCTGGGCACGGTGAACGCCGACGCCGCGCTCTCCAGCCAGGGCCAATCCTTTGCTGAACTGCTGGGCAGCGCCAACGGGGAACTCAAGGCGGTCGTCACCAAAGGCACGGTCAGTCATTTTCTTCTGGAAGCCGCCGGCTTGAACATCGCGGACATGGTCCTCGTCAAGCTGTTCGGCGACGAACAGATCGTGCTCAACTGCCTGGCCGCCGACTTCAGCGTCAAGGACGGTCTCATGCAGACCCGGGCTTTCAAACTGGACACCGAAGACGCCACCATCGACATCACCGGCAACGTCAACCTGGCCACCGAAGCGCTGGACCTGGACATCAAGCCCGAGAACAAATCGGTACGCATCCTCACCCTGCGCACCCCGCTGTACGTGCGGGGCACCTTCAAAGACCCGGACGTTGGCGTGCATGAAGGGCCCATTGCCGTCCGGGCGGGCGCCGCCGTTGCGCTGGGCTTGGTGGCAACGCCGCTGGCTGCCATTCTGCCGCTGCTGAACCTGGGCAGCAATGACACCAACGGCTGCGCGCCTCTGCTCAAGAACGGCGGCCAGGAAGAGCGGGCGCCCCGGGCGGATGGGCGAAAATAAGCGCGCGGCCCGTGGCCAAACCATGCTAAGTTATGCCTAGTGCGTGATTGGCTGAAGGCCCTGACCCAGCCGATCACGCAACCGACACGGGGTGTCCTGACGGACTGAGATCACACCCGCTGAACCTGATCCAACTGATATTGGCGAAGGGATGTCCCCCGCTTCCGGGCAAGCCTGGACTGTGTGCGTCCCACCGCCCCTGAGGCCATGAGCACACATTCTTTCCCTTTTTCCCAGCAACTCGTCTTGATCACCGGCGGCGCACGCGGTCTGGGTGCCTGCTTGAGCCAGGCTTTCCTGCGCGAAGGCGCTTGCGTGGTGGTCAACTATCTGAACAGCCGCAGTGCGGCCGATGCACTGGCCGCCTCCGCACCCGATCGCGCCCTGGCCGTACAGGCCGACGTCACCAGCGCCGAACAAGTGCAGGCGCTGGTCCGCCGGGCCGAGCAGCACTTTTCGCGGCCGATCACGACCGTCGTCAACAACGCGCTGCCCGCCTTTTCCTTCAACGGCGACGCCCGTCCGCAACCCGGCCAATTGCAGTGGAAGCATTTCCAGCATCAACTGGAAGGCGTGCTGCAAGGCGCGTTGAACACACAACAGGCCACCCATGCGGGCATGCGCAAGGCGGGTGGCGGCTGCATCCTGAACATCGGCACCAATCTGTTCCAGAACCCGGTGGTGCCCTATCACGACTACACCGCGGCCAAGGCGGCCCTGCTGTCACTGACCCGGACCTGGAGCCATGACCTGGGGCCCGATGGCATTCGTGTCAACATGCTGTCCGGCGGCCTGCTGCGCACGACCGACGCTTCCGCCGCCACGCCGGAAGCCGTGTTCGACCTGATTGCCGCCAGCACGCCGCTGCGCGAAGTCACCACACCCGAGGCCTTTGCCGACGCCGTTCTGATGCTGGCTTCGCCGTGGGCGCGCGCCGTGACCGGCCAGAACCTGATTGTTGACGGCGGCTTGGTCAAGGGTTGAGTCACCGTCCCCCTACGCGCTTACACGTGCCCTCAGGGACGGACCGGCGGAGCCGGTGCCCTGGGTGGTGCGCAGCGCAGGATAACCGAGATGCTACATTTCAATTTGTTCATCATGGCTTGCGGCCATCACCGCGCCGCCTGGCGCCACCCCAGCTCACAGGTCGAAGCGCTGGGCGATATCCGTTATTACGAGTCGCTGGCCCAAACGGCGGAACGGGGCCTGTTCGACGCCGTTTTCTTTGCCGATGGCGCCACCAATGACCAGGTGCAGGACGGCCCGCGCTGGTTTCTCGAACCGCTGACCGCCCTCTCGGCCATGGCCCGCGCCACCGAGCGCATCGGCTTGATCGCCACCGTCTCCAGCACCTTCTTCACGCCCTTCCATGCGGCGCGGATGCTGGCTTCACTCGACCACATTTCATCGGGACGCATCGGCTGGAACGTCGTCACCTCGATGTGGGACGCCGAAGCCCGCAATCACGGCTACGCCGCCATGCCGGACCATGCCTGGCGCTATGGCCGCGCGCAGGAATTCATCGAGACCACCTTGCAGCTTTGGGACTCCTGGTCCGATCAAGCGCTGATCCGCGACCGGAACGGCATGTATGCCGACCCGGAGCAGGTCCGCCCCATTCTTCACCAAGGCGAACACTTTCTGGTTGACGGCCCGTTGACCGTGCCACGCATGCCGCAAGGCCATCCCGTCCTGTTCCAGGCGGGCGCCTCCGAACCGGGCCGCCAACTGGCGGCGCGCCATGCGGAAGCTATTTATGCGGTGGCCCATGATCTGCCCGCGGCGCAAGCCTACTACCGCGACATCAAGGCACGCGTCAAAGCGCTGGGCCGCCAGGCGCCCGTTCCCATCATGCCGGGGCTGGTCAGCTACGTGGCCTCCACCGAGGCCGAAGCCCGCCGCAAACAGCAAGCCCTGGACGAACTGCTGCCCAGCTCGGCGGCGCTGAATCAACTGAGCACCTTTTTGATGGAAGACTGCTCGGCCTGGGCGCTTGACGCGCCAGTGCCGCCTTTGCGGCCGCTGGCGGACTTCCCGGGGCCCAAAGGGCGCTACGGCACCATTTTGCGGATTATTGAAACGGAACGCCCCACCTTGCGCGGTCTGCTGGGCCGACTGGCGGCGGGCGGCGGCCACTGCACCGTGGTCGGCACGCCCACCACGGTGGCCGATCACATCGAGCACTGGTACCGGAATGAAGGCGCGGATGGCTTCAACCTGATGCCGCCGTTGTTGCCGCAGGGCATCGAAGACTTCATTGAGCACGTCATCCCCGAGCTGCAACGGCGCGGCCTGTTCCGGACCCGTTACACCCACACCACGCTGCGTGGCCACCTCGGCCTGGCGCGTCCTTGACCGGCCCGCGCTGAAGGGCAAGTTGTTCACCTCTCAAGCAAGCACCGTCCCCGGTGCTTGCGCCCTGCCTTGTTTTTAGGCACTGCCGGTTCCCCCAACCGCCATGCGGACTTTACGAATTGTTCTTGCACAATTCACAAGCTTTTCCACATGAACAGGGGATAAACCCCCACCCTTGCCATTCCCGCCTTCACAGGTTTCCCCCCTGCCTCAAATGCAGGCAAATCCGCTGTGGATTACGGGGATAATGGGGACAAGTTTTACTCTGCCCATTTCTTGAGCACAGGCCGGAAAACCAGCGTTGACAAGGCTTTTTGCAGTTCCCACCAGGCTATCCCCATGGTTCTCCACACAAACCGGGGATAAAGCATGCCCCCATACAAAAACCCCCATGGCTTGCGCTCATGGGGGTTTTGATTTCAGCGTGATGGAACGAACGCTTACTGTCCTTCCAGGAAGCTCTTCAGCTTGTCGGCGCGGCTGGGGTGACGCAACTTGCGCAAGGCTTTCGCTTCTATTTGGCGAATGCGCTCGCGGGTCACGTCAAACTGCTTGCCGACTTCCTCCAGCGTCTGGTCAGTGCTCATCTCAATGCCGAAACGCATCCGCAGCACTTTGGCCTCGCGCGGCGTCAGCGAATCCAGCACTTCCTTGACCACGTTGTGCATTGAGCCATGCAAGGCCGCATCGGACGGCGACAAGGTGGTGGTGTCTTCAATGAAGTCACCGAGATGCGAATCATCATCGTCGCCGATCGGCGTTTCCATTGAGATCGGCTCTTTCGCAATCTTCAGGATCTTGCGGATCTTGTCTTCCGGCATGTCCATTTTCTGGGCCAGCGTGGCGGGATCCGGTTCCGCGCCGGTTTCCTGCAGGATCTGGCGGCTGATCCGGTTCATCTTGTTGATCGTTTCGATCATATGCACCGGAATACGGATGGTCCGCGCCTGGTCCGCAATCGAGCGGGTGATGGCCTGGCGGATCCACCAGGTGGCATAGGTGGAGAACTTGTAGCCGCGACGGTATTCGAACTTGTCCACCGCCTTCATCAACCCGATATTGCCCTCCTGGATCAGATCCAGGAACTGCAAGCCCCGGTTGGTGTATTTTTTGGCGATCGAGATCACCAGACGCAGGTTGGCCTCGGTCATTTCACGCTTGGCCTTGCGGGCCTTGGCCTCACCGGTGGCCATACGCTTGTTGACGTCTTTCAGGTCTTTCAGCGGCAACACCACGCGGGTCTGCAAATCGATGAAATTCTGCTGCAACTCCTGGACGTCCGGGATTTGACGCGACAAGGTTTCCGAGTACGGATGTCCGGCCTCAACCTCCTGGATCACCCACTCCAGATTGGTTTCATTACCCGGGAACGCCTTGATGAAGTGGCCGCGCGGCATGCCTGCGCGATCCACACAAACCTGCAGGACGGCCCGCTCGAGCTTGCGCACTTCCTCAACCTGGGCACGCAGCGTGTCAGCCAGCTTCTCCACCATTTTGGCGGTAAAGCGGATGCCCATCATTTCATTCTGGATGGCATCCTGGCACTCGACATAGGTGGGCGAACGATAGCCTTCGGTATCATGCGCCTTGCGCATTTTCTCGAACAGCTCCTGCACGTGGCTGAACTTCTCCAGCGATTTGATGCGCAGCTCTTCCACCTGCTTGCTGCTCATGCCGCCCGCCGGTGCTTCGTCATCTTCCTCATCCTCGGCGGTCACGCCCGAACCCGCGTACTCTTCGCCATCCGTGGGGTCAACCAGGCCATCGACGATCTCATCAATGGAGGACTCTCCAGCGCGGACTTTTGCCACGTAATCGAGAATTTCATTGATGGTGGTCGGGCAGGCGGAGATGGCCATGACCATGTGCTTGAGGCCATCCTCAATGCGCTTGGCAATTTCAATCTCGCCTTCACGCGTCAGCAGCTCAACCGTTCCCATTTCACGCATATACATGCGGACGGGATCCGTGGTGCGGCCGAAGTCGGAGTCTACAGTGGACAGTGCCGCATCCGCTTCCTCTTCCGCGTCATCATCGGACGATGCGACCGGCGCATTTTCATTGAGCAGCAGCGTTTCGGCATCGGGCGCCTGGTCGTAGACCGAGATCCCCATGTCGTTGAAGGTGCTGATGATGCCGTCGATGGCCTCCGCGTCAACCAGGTCGTCGGGCAGATGATCATTGATTTCGCCGTAGGTCAGGTAGCCGCGGTCCTTGCCGAGCTTGATCAGCAGCTTCAGGCTGTTGCGGCGCGCCTCGTACTCTTCGGCGGTCACCGGGCCGCGCGCGATCAGATCCTTGGCATCCGCCTTGCCGCGCTTGCCGCGGGGCTTGGGCAGCTTGATCTCAGGGATGACCTCGCCTTCGCCATCATTGACATCATCAAAGTCCGCACTTTCCTGCATCTGCTTCGATGCATCCTTGGGCGGGCGTCCCGGACGGCGGCCGGGGGTTTTGGCGGCGGGGGCCGCGGCTTTGGCAGGCGCTTTCTTGGCCGCCGCCTTTTTCGCCGGTGCTTTCTTCACGGCCTTGGTGGCGGTGGCGGTCTTTGTTGCCGGTTTGCTGGCCGCCGCTTCCCGCAAGACCACTTTGGCTTCGCGGACAGGCGCGCGGTCTTCCGCTGCGCGCTCGGGCAACACCGTGCTGGCGCTTTCCGCCGCCGAGACGGCGGCAGGCTCGGCCGCAGCCACCGGCAAGGCGTCGGGGAAGTCCGTCGTGATCGACTCGGCCACGCCCTGGACATTCAACACTTTGCGCCGTGCGCGGCCCGCCGACTTGACGGTCACCGTCACGCCAGCGCCGCCAGCAGCGGGCGCGGTTGCGGAAACGGATCGGGTTTTCTCACCCTCAGCCTTGCTTTTGCTAACAGTCAGCGTTTTGCCTGTTGTGTTCGCCATGGTCGGTCAACCACTCCTGTCATTGATAGGCTGCGATGCAACCTTCGGTATTCATTTGCCCGTAGCGATTGCCGCGGGCGCTCACCTGTTCCCACTGAGGGATCATCCAAGACTTGCTGCCAGAACGCCTTAGCTTTGCTAAATACATAGGCCCAGTGCCGTATAGTTCAAGCAAAAAACTGGGTCCACTATACTAAAAATAGCCCGGCAGCCACGGGTTTTCGGATGGCCTTCCCTCTGGGGTCAGGGTAAATATTTCAAGCGATGAAAAGAGGAACAATTGATAAAAAACAGCCTGGCATCGCCTTGTCCCGCTGCTGGGGAGCCGGTCTCAAGAGGCTTTGCGCCTTCACCGCGTCAACATTGATTGGACGCCTGATTCACTGACGGCTCTTACCCTTGCAGCGCTGACAATCAGCGATTGCCGCTGCTTTTGCTACCTACTGCTTTTGCTACCTACTGCTTCTGCTACCCGCTGTTCCACCTATTATCATTAACGCTTGCCTTCTACCACTTGCCCTTCTACCACCTGCGCGTTTATACCCTAGCG
>JBAYOI010000118.1:0-8785 GCA_041678365.1 Pigmentiphaga sp.
CGGGCAGAACAGCTGGAACGGATGATGGATGAGGTCGCCGGTGCAGATGCCATGGCCGCCGTCTTCCAGATGGATCAGCACCGACCCCGGCGTGTGGCCCGGCACAGCCTCGGTATAAATGCCGGCGCCAACCCGATGCGAGGTGCTCACCATTTCCGCCTGCCCGCTTTCGACAACGGGCAGCACGCTGTCGGCATAACAGCCGTGGAAAACGTCTGGCCCGTGCTGGCGCACCTGTTCACGCAGATGCTGGTATTCGGTTTCCGCCATCAAGTAGCGGGCGTTGGGAAACGTCGGCACCCAGCGCCCATTGACGAGCCGGGTATTCCAGCCGACGTGGTCGGCATGCAGGTGCGTGCACATGACCACATCGACGTCTTCCGGCGCCACCCCGACCCGGCGCAGCCTTTCCAGGAAATCGCCTTGCCGGTGATGCCAATCCGCCCGCTTCGGACGGGACTTGTCGTTGCCGATGCAGGTATCGATCAGAATGACCTTGCCGCCTGTGCGCACGACATAGGTATGGAAGCTGATCAACAGATCCAGGCTTTCCGGGTCGATCATGCCCGGACCCAGGCGTACGGCATAGCCGCGCAGTGCCTCCTGGGTCAAGGTTGGAAAACCGCGCAGGGTTGGAAGCTGGACGGACTCCATGTCCGCCACCCGGCATACCTCAATGCTACCGAATTGCACAGCCTGGGCTCCTGGGTTATTGAACCGTCATGCCAGAATACTTCACGACGACCGCGGACTTCTCAATATCGGCCGCCAGCAGCTTGGCAAGCGCTTCACCGCTGCCCCGCAGCTCGTCGATCCCGGCCCCCGCCATGCTTTTCTTGACGTCGGGCTGATCGAGAATCGCATCAATCGCGGCGCCAAGCTTGTCGACTATCGCCTGCGGGGTGCCCGTCGGCACCATGACGCCATACCAGATATCGAACTCATAGTCTTTCAGCTCGGGCACCGAGGACTCACGAAAGGTTGGGATATCCGGCGCGGCCGGCATGCGCTGGCTGATGGTCGTGGCAATCGCCTTCATTTTCCCGGCCTGGACGTGCGGCAGCGCAACCGCCGAAGACAAGGTCGCCAGCTGGATCTGACCGCCCAGCAAATCCGACGCCGCTTGTGAGCAACCCCGATAGGGCGCATGCACGATGTCTACCTTGGCTAGGTATTTATACAGCTCGGTTGCAAAGTTCTGCGGACCGCCGGCGCCGCAGGAACCATAGGTGTATTTGTCCGGGGCAGCCTTGAGCGCGGCGGTGAGCTCGTCAATATTCGATGCCTGTACGCTGGGATGCGCAGCCAGAATCATCGGTGTCGAGGCAACCAGCCGGACCGGAATAAAATCGGTCGTGACATCGAACGGCAGATTGGGATTCAACGCCTCATTACTGGCCGCGGCATTGTTCATCAGCACGATGTTGTAGCCATCGGGCGCGGATTTGGCAACCACGTCCATCCCGATGTTGCCACCGGCGCCAGGCCGGTTTTCAACATACACCTGTGCTTTCCAGCGCTCGCTCAGTTTCTGCGCGAGCAAGCGTCCCATGATGTCGGACGCGCCCCCGGCGGAAAAAGGCACGATCAGCCGGACCTGCCGTTCAGGGTAGGACGTCTCGGCGCCCACGGCGGCCGCGTGCCAGGCAAGCGTTGGCAACACGGCAAGCGCGGTGGCGAAAGAAAAAACCCGGCGAGAGATAAGATCCATAGCATTCTCCATGAATAAGAAAGATCAGACGCGGAATGTGGGCGGAAGGACGGACCGGGGAAACAGCGCGTCGACCTCCAGTGGCCGAGGAGACACGCCCTGTTCCGTCGCATACCGCAAGAAAGCGGCCAGTGTCCTGCGGTTGATGGCCCCGCCGGTCTCAGGACCGACCCCATAGGGAAAGAAATCGTCGCCAAAGCATGACGCCATCGCTTCGCTGCTATGCGCAAGCCAAGGCATGGGCGCATACGATGCGGTAATGTCGGCCAGCCGTTCCAGCGAACGCTTCTTGGCTTCGGCAAACGCCTTGTACAGATTCATGGCGACCCACGGATGGCGTTCGATGACGTCGCGCTTGATGACCAGCACGTGCATGATGGGAAAGATGCCGGTTTCGCGGAAGTACTGTTCCTCGGCCGTCCGGTAATCGGGAATCAGGCGCCGGATGCCCTGGCCGACATCCCGGGGGGCCCGTGCGGTCATGACAACGTCCAGCTCGCCGTCCATGAGCATGTCGTTCAACGAGGCGTCGGGCACGGTGGTGTAGCTCACCCCGTCGGGCAGCGCCATGCGGACCTTGTCGATCCGCCCCGCCTCATTGACCCCGGCCTGGAACCAGCGCATGTCGGACAGGCGCAAGCCCGCGTAGTCGCTGAGATAGCCGCGGCCGTAGATGCACGCGGTCTGCGCCCATTCCGGCAAACCGATACGCAAGCCCGCAAGATCCCTGGGGCCACGCAGCGGGCTGTCTTCGCGCACATAGAACATCGACAGGCGGAAGGCCCTCGACACGAAGACGGGGATGGCGGCCACGCTGGTATCGCCATGGCCGACCAGCGACGCATACTTGCCCATCGACATCTCAGTGATGTCCCATTCCCGGTGCAGCGTGAAGCGATGGAAAATTTCTTCGATCGGAAGATCGAGCGTTCGCAGCGAAACGCCCTCGACCCGGATACTGCCGTCGGTCACACCGCGCACGTGGTCATAGGGGCCGATGGCCATGGTCAGTTCAAGAGGATTCACGGTAAGAATGGCTCTGGCAGGAAAGCGTACGGGGAAAAGTGGGTAAGCGCTAACATAGCAAAATGCCTGTCACCCGCGATAATGAGTTTTCGGTCCCCATTGATACCTTTATGGATATCACCGCCCCGTCAGCCGGGACGTCGCGGCCGCTTCCACTGCGCGCTTGCCTTTGCCTATGCCCACTTCACCTTTGACACTTTCCCAGGCGCAACGCCTGGGCCGAATGAAGTTGCGTTATCTGGTCCTGCTCGTTGCCATTGATGATTTGCGCAGCGTGCACAAGGCCGCTGGCGCCATGCACATCAGCCAGCCCGCCGCCACCAAGCTGCTGGGAGAACTGGAAAGGCAGGTGGGTTCGCGCCTGTTCGACCGTACCACCCGGGGACTCACCCCGACCGACGAAGGCACCCATCTGATCCGGCATGCCCGGCTGATCGTGGAAACGGTGGCGTTTGCATGGGAAGAACAGGAAGCATTGCGGGCAGGCGCAACGGGCAAGGTTCGCGTCGGCAGCGTGGTCGCCGCCGAAGCCACCCTGCTGCCGCTGGGCATCGAACAGTTGAAAAGCGCCCATCCGGCGGTCACGGTCTCCATCCAGAGCGGCACCTTCGATTCGCTCATTCCCGAACTGAAGGCGGGCGCACTGGATCTGGTCATTGCCCGCGTGTCGGATGACCGGGACACCGAGGGCCTGCGTTGCGAACCGCTCTATGAAGAACCCATGAGCATTGTCGTCCGGACCCGGCACCCGCTGGCCAGGAAGCGGCGGGTCGACCTGCGCATGCTGGCCGACTACCCGTGGATATGGCCGCCCACCGGCAGCGTTTACCGCTCCCGGCTTGAGGCGGTGTTCCGGAACAGCGGCATCGCCCTGCCGGTCGACCTCGTCGAATCGGAAAGCATGCTCGTCAACGAGGCGCTCATGCGGCGCACCGATAGGGTGGCGGCTTTTCCGTCAACCGTTGCGGATGAACTCGGCACCCACGGCGGGTTTCTGAAACTCCCGCTGGCGCTGCCGCCGCCCAGCGGCAAACTGGGCATCATTCTGCCGGAAACCGCCCAGCCCAGCGTCAGCGCGCTGGCCATGATCGAAGCCCTACGCAGCGTGGCGGCCGATATTTTGCCGCACTAGCCGTCGTCGGCAGCGTGGTCACAGCGGCCTGAGCGTTTGTTCCGACCCGAGTTCGGGCAAGTACTTCAACGCCGTGGAATGGAACTGTTCCGCCGCCGGTGAAAGCGACCGGTAGGCATGCCGCATCAAGTGGATCCGGCGTCGGGCCGTCAGACCCTTGATGGGCACCAAGGCAATGCGGGGAAAAACGCCAGCCGCTTGAGCGGGAACGACCGCATAGCCCAGACCGGCTCTGACCATGGCGATGGCCGTTCCCAACAGCGAAACCTCATAGCGGGGAACGAGCGCAACGCCGATCTCGGCCAGACCGCGCTCCAGCATCTGCCGGGTGGCGTTGCCGCGGGGAAAGACGATGAGCGGCAGCGTCGCGATCTGCGCGAGGGCGGGGTGGGTCCGGGCGAGCGCATCGTCCTCCGGGCAGACCAACATGTGCCGGTCGACCAGAATGGCCTCAGCCAGCACATCGGGGCGAGCGTCGTCATAGGTGCCAATGCCGAGATCGGCTTCGCCCCGCTCCACCCGCTGCTGGACTTCATCCTGGGGCAGATCGCGCAAGGCGACGTCGATGCCTGGATAGGCGTCGGAAAAATGCCGGATCAGTTCGGGTACCAAGGTGGATGACAACAGCGGCGACGAGGCGATCGTGACCCGCCCCCGGGTTTTGGTCAACAGCTCCCGCGTGCTCGACAGGGCGGACGAGAGATCGCGCATGATTTTCTGCAGCACGGGAAACATTTCTTCTCCAGCCGTAGTGAGCAGGACGGAGCGGGTGGTCCGGTCGAACAATTTGAATCCCACCTGGCTTTCCAGTTGCCGGACCAGGGCGCTCAGCGCTGACTGCGTGATGTTCAGTTCGTCGCTGGCTTGAGTGAAGCTGCGCGTTTCGGCAACGGCGACGAATGCTCGCAGTTGCTTGAGCGTGACGTACGGCAAAACGGGATTCATCGCGTAACCCACTAAATGATGAAGAATTAAAAGATAGTAATCTGAGTGCGCCGTACTTACCATGGTCCGACCATCATCAATGAGAGGACACTATGGAAGAACTCGGTCGTTCGCAGGCCAGTAGTGAAAAAGGGTCTACAACTCCAGAACGCGCGGTATGGCGCGATCTGCGGGAATGGCTGGCTCTGGTCGACGCATCAGGCGGACTGTCAAGGATCGAGGCGCCCGTGTCCACCGAACTGGAAATGGCCGCGGTCACGTTGCTGGCCACCCAGCAGGATACCGAAGCGCCTGCGCTGCTGTTCGAGCGTCCCGAAGGCAATACCATCGGCGGCCGGGTGCTGACCAATATGCTGGGTTCCAGCGTCAAGCGCTACGCGATGTCGGTCGGATTGGACGGCTCCATGCCGCTGGTAGACCTGATCCGGGAAACCCGGCACGTGATGAACCGCCGCATTGCGCCGGTGCACATCCCCAAATCCGAAGCCCCGGTCAACGAGATCGTGCTCACCGGCGATGACGTCGATCTGACCCGGTTCCCCGTGCCTCGGTTCTGGCCGCGCGACGGCGGGCCGTACATCGGTACCGGCGACATTACCTTCACCCGTGATCCGGAATCGCGCCGCATCAACGTCGGGGTCTATCGCCAGATGCTGCATTCGCGCAACCAGGTCGGCATGTGGTGCTCACCGGGCAAGAACGCGCGCCTTGACCGCGAAGCCTGGTGGGCGCGCGGTGAACCGTGCGAAGTCGTGGCCGCCTACGGCGTCGATCCCGCCTTGTTCATGGTTGGCGCGCAGAACTATCCCTATAGCGAATCCGAATTGGATCGCGCCGGCGGGTTGATGGGCGCGCCGGTCGAGCTGACCGATGCCGAATGCGTCGACCTGCCGATCCCGGCACGCGCCGAAATCGTGGTCGAAGGCGTCGTGCGCGCCGGCGAAACCATGATGGAAGGTCCGCTGGGCGAATTTACCGGCTACTACGGCAACCCGAGCGCGCCGCAGCCGGTGATCGAGATCAAGGCGCTGCATTTCCGCAAATCGCCCATTCTGACCGCGGCGCTGATGGCCAATTACCCCTCATGCGAAAGCGGCGCCTATTTCGCGATCATGCGGTCCGCAAAAATCTGGGACGATCTCGACCGCCTTGGCATTGGCGGCATCCGTGGCGTCTACGCGCATCCGGCAGCCGCCACCGGCTGGGGCATGGTGGTGGTGTCGGTCGCACAGCTTCACGCTGGCCATGTCGCTCAGGTGCTCGCCCTGACGGCGCAATGCCCGGGCGCGGCCTACTTCACGAAGTGGATCGTGGCGGTGGACGACGACGTCGACCCTACCGACATCAACCAGGTGCTGTGGGCGATGAGCACGCGCTGCGACCCGGCCGAGGATCTGGATTTTCTACGCAACACGTGGTCCACGGGCCTGGATCCCAGCAAGTTCCCGGCCGAGTCTCGGCCCTACGGCTCCAAGGTCCTCATCAACGCCTGCAAGCCGCATCGTTACCTGAAGGATTTCCCGCGCCGCACCTTGCTGGATCGCGCCACCTACGAAAAAGTTGCCGGACGCTGGAGCGAATACGGCATTCCCGTGCGTCCGGCCATCGTGAGGGATTTTGACGAATGACGAACCTCCAGACACTTTCTCCCTCCACGTTCGCAAACGCCCGCGACCTGGGTTTTTCCACCCGCTATCACATTGGCCAAGTAGCCATCACGCGCGTGGTCGAATCAGAATACGCGCGCCTGAACCCGCTTGAACTCCTGCCCGATGCCTCTCCCGAGTTGATCGAGCAAAACCTGGCGTGGATGGCGCCGCGGTTCATGGACCCGGAGTCGCGCCTGCTGATCATTTCCATGCAGGGCTTCGTGGTACACAGCGCGGGAAAAATCATCCTGGTCGACACTTGCGTCGGCGATTGCAAGCATCGCGTGCGCAAGGATTTCCTGAACAAGGAATGGGGCTGGCTGGACAAGCTCAAACAGGCCGGTGTCGAACCTGAAGCGGTCGACTATGTCGTCTGCACGCACTTCCACGTTGATCACGTTGGCTGGAATACCTGCCTCGACAACGGCAAGTGGGTCCCGACCTTCCCCAATGCGCGCTATCTGCTGACGCGGGAAGAGTGGGATTTCTGGCGCAGCGAGGCCGGCAGACCCGGGCTCGAGCGCACCGGCGACTACCTCGAAGACAGCATCCTCCCCGTCGTGGAGGCGGGCTTGGCCGACTTCGTGGCACCCGATCATGTGCTCGACGCCAACATCCGGTTTGAGCACATGCCGGGGCATACGCCTGGGTTGATCGGCGTGCGGATTGATTCTGATGGGCAGGCTGCCATCATCGCCGGCGACGTCATGCACACGCCGCTGCAATGCCGGTATCCGGACTGGAGTACGCGTTTCTGTGCCGATCAGACGCTTTCGCGCCAGTCGCGCCGTCAGTTCCTCGATACCTACAGCAACACGGGCATCCTGGTCTTGCCAGCGCATTTTCCCTCGCCCACGGCGGGATATGTTGAAACAGACGGAGACAGCTTCCGGTTTCTCTACGCGGAAGACGAAGCATTAACGGAGGAGACGAAATGAAGAAGTGCTTGAATCAGATGGTGATAGGCACAGCGGCGGCTGTTTGCCTGACCTCAACAATGGCGCAGGCGGCCGATGCCGATTATCCCGACGGCCCCATTCGCATGATCGTGCCGTACAGCCCCGGCAGCGGCATTGATATCCTGGCCCGCGTTGCAGGTCAGAGGATGGGCCCCCTCCTGGGCCAGTCCTTCGTGGTGGACAACCGGGCCGGAGCGAGCGGCATGATCGGCACCCGCGCGGCCAAGCAGGCCAAGCCCGACGGCTATACGGTGATGATGTCGGTGATCGGCCACGTGCTCAATGCCAGCGTATTCCCGGTTTCCGCGCAATACGATCCAGTCAATGATTTCACGCCGATCTCGCAGGCGGTCCTGGGGCGCCTGGTACTGGTGGTCCAGCCCAGAACGGGGATCCGCAGCATCAAGGACTTTCTGGACAAGGCCCGCTCGGCTCCCGACGCGCTGACCTATGCCACGCCGGGCACCGGCACGCCGCAGCATCTGGCCATGGAACTGTTCGCCCGGACCGCCAAGTTCGAACTCCTGCACGTGCCGTATTCCGGCACCGCCGGCGCCATGACCGGTATGCTCGGCAACGAGGCGGACGCGATGTTCATGCCTGTACACCTGGCGCTGCCGCACCTCCAATCTGGCCGCTTCATTGCACTGGGCCTGGCCAGTGAAAAGCGTTCGTCGATCGCGCCGGACATCCCGACGCTGGCCGAGCAAGGTTATCCGGGCGCTGAAGCCGATATGTGGTACGGCTTGTTCGGCCCCGCGAACTTGCCTGAGCCGATCGTTGCCAAGCTGAACCAGGCGCTCAACGATGCGCTGGCGGATGCCGAGACACGTAACGTGCTTGAGAAGCAAGGCCTGGAAGTGGGGCCATCGACGCCCGCGGAGTTCAAGGTCTTGGTTGAGAAGGAAAACGCCAAGTGGAAGCAGGCGATCACCGCTGCGGGCCTGGTTGCCGAGTGAGGTGACGCAATTGATCGGGCCGCAGACTGTTGCCAGCCCTCTGTCCCGCACGCCCCGACCCCACGGAATGGCTACGCCTGAGTGAAGGACGAACAGACCCCGCGGTCAGCGGGCAATAAGTCGGGCCCTAAGCGGTGTTCAAGAAAATGCTCGGGAGCGACGCGCGGCGGTAGAATCGGAAAGCCCGGCATTGAGCCGGGCTTTCTTGCCTCTTTCGCCACCTCACAAGCCATTGCTGGTTTGCGGTTTACGCTGACTCCACTAGGTGGGTTGAAGCGCTTGTGACCAAAGCAGGCAGTTTCATATTGCTCCTGTTTTTCCAGACCGTCAATATCCGGATAAACCCGTGGAATGTGCGCCGCAGTGCGCGAAATGAAGGGCTACTGGAGCGGGTGATGGGAATC
>JBAYOI010000119.1:0-8625 GCA_041678365.1 Pigmentiphaga sp.
CCTACAGAAGAACGTCGGTCCACCTGGACCATCGCGCTGAGTCAGCAACCAACGCAAATTAAGCAGCTCAGCGATCCAGGACACCGCGGAGCTGGCTCCGCCAGTCCGCCGGTGTCGCCCCCTGGAGGGATGAGCCCGGACACAAAATAGTCCTTGAGGACTATTTTGTGCCTGGCGAATCCGAGCGGTTTGCAAGCCGCGAGGTGGACACGCGGAGCGCGTAGGGGGTGGGCCTACTTCAACTTGCTCTCAGTGCCCGACATCAGGTTGCGGATATTGCTGTGATGCCGATACAGCAACAACAGGGTCATGACGACAATCGCGTAGGTCAGCGGCTTGGACTCGGTCCACCAGCGGCCATCGCCGAGCACATAAATAACCGGCGCCAACACCGCCGCCACCAGCGCGCCCAGCGACGACATCCGGCTCAGCCCGACCACCACGACCCAGGACAGCAGGACCAGCAGTCCAAGCAAAGGCTGGATGGCCAGCAGCACGCCCAAGGCGGTGGCCACCCCTTTGCCGCCCTTGAAGCGGAAGAAAACCGGGTACAAATGGCCGATGAACACCGCGATCGCCACCAGCGCGATGACGGTGTCCGTCCAGCCGAAGCGCGTTTGCAGCAGCAAGGCCAGCCACACGGCCACCCAGCCCTTCAAGGCATCGCCCAACAGCGTCAATGCGGCGGCGGCCTTGCGTCCGGAGCGCAGAACGTTGGTGGCGCCCGGATTGCCTGAACCGTAACTACGGGGATCTGTGAGCCCCATGATGCGGCTGACGATGACGGCGAAAGACAATGAACCGATCAAATAAGCCAGGATGACGGCAATAACAGCAGTGGTCATGGATGCATGCTCAAGCGTAGGAATAAGCCGCCCCCGCGGGACGGTTGGCCGCATTTTAACCGCTAGCGTTCTGTTTGGTTAGTTCGTTCACTTATATTCGGATGCGTGGGCGCTTCAGGCGCCGAAGATAAGAAGCCGGATTAGCCAAACAGAACACTAGTTGGCCACCTGGACAAGTGTTGCGTTCAACAAGTCCGGCAGCACTTGTGGCGACAGCGACAGCAGCAGGCCCCGGCGTCCGCCATTGATCCAGATTCTCTCAAGTTCCATGATGCTGGACTCAATGTAAACAGGCAGCGTCTTGCGCGTTCCGAACGGCGACGTCCCGCCGATCTGATAGCCCGAGTGCCGCTGCGCGACGTCGGGCTTGCACGGCTGTACTTTTTTCACGCCGATCTGCCGCGCAAGATTCTTTGTTGATACCTCATTGGTTCCGTGCATCAGCACCAGCAGCGGACGCGCCTGTTCGTCTTCCATCACCAGGGTCTTGATGACCTGGTGCTCGGGCGCGCCCAGCTGGCGCGCCGACTCCGCCGTCCCGCCATGGTCAACGTAGGCATAGCCATGGCGCTGGAACTCGACCTGATGCTTTTTCAGGAACTGGGTGGCGGGTGTTTCAGAATGATGTTGATCGGGTTTTGCCATGATTAGTCAAACAGTACACGAAACTCAAGCGCGGGGATGATGGGCGGCGTGAAGCTGCTTCAGCCGTTCACGGGCCACATGCGTATAGATTTGCGTGGTGGAAATATCGGCATGTCCCAGCAGCAGCTGCACCACCCGCAGATCCGCACCATGGTTCAGCAGATGCGTGGCAAAAGCGTGCCGAAGCACATGCGGCGACAGCGGCACGCGAATATCCGCAAGCCGGGCATATTTCTTGATATTGAGCCAGAACGCCTGCCGCGTCATGCCTTGGCCAAGGCGGGTCACGAACAGGTCATCGGCCTGGCCTCCGTTCAGCAGACTCGCCCGCGCCTCCCGGGTGTAGCGCTCCACCCAGTGCGCCGCTTCCGCGCCCAGCGGCACCAGGCGGGCTTTATCCCCTTTGCCGTGCCGGACGCGCAGCACGCCCTCGTTCAAGCTGACATCCAGAATCTGCAGACTGACCAGTTCCGACACCCGCAAGCCGCTGGCATATAGCACTTCCAGCATGGCGCGGTCGCGCAGGCCGCGCTCCTCGGTAATATCAGGCGCGGCCAGCAGGGCATCAACTTGTTGCTCAGTCAAGGTATTGGGAAGACGCGCCGTGCGCTTGGCGGGCTTCAGGTTCAAGGTCGGGTCTTCTTCCAACCGCGAGGCGCGCCGGGCCCAAAGATAAAAGCGGCGCAAGGTCGCCAGCCGACGGTTGGCCGTGGCGGCACTGGTGCGCTGGCTCTCATGAGCCAGCCATTGCTCGATCTGCTCGCTCCGCACTTCCAGCAAGCCCCGCTCCCGCTCGTCCAGCCAGAGCAGGAACTGGTTCAGGTCCCGTTGATATGCCTCACGGGTATTGGCGGACAAGCCGTCTTGAAGCCAAAGATCATTAATAAAGGCGCTGATCAGCGCCTTTGAAGGGGTGGACATAGACGGGGACACAAGCCAAATACTGAAGCTTACTTCAGAACAATGCCTGCTTTCTTGACCACGTCACGGGCTTTTTCAAACTCTTTGCGGATTTCCTCGGCAAACTCCTCCGGACTGTTGCCAACCGGGCTGGCTCCCTGTTTTTCCAGGGTTTCAATCACGGCGGGCTCTTTCAGCACTTTCGCGGCGGCCTCTTGCAGGATCTTGACAATGTCAGGCGGCGTACCGGCCGGCGCCAGCAGGCCGTACCAGGCCGGATCGTTCACCAGCGGCAGGCCGACTTCGGCAAAGGTCGGGACATCCGGCAGACTGCTGATGCGCGACTTCCAGGCCACAGCCAGCGGGCGCAGCTTGCCCGCTTGAATGTGCGGCATGGACGAAGGCAGATTGTCAAAGAGGACCGGTACTTGTCCGGCAACGACGTCAGCAATGGCGGGACCCGAACCGCGGTAAGGGATATGGACCATCTTGACGCCCGTTCCGTCCTGGAACAGCTCACCGATATAGTGCAGGATCGAGCAGACGCCCGAACTGGCGAACGAGTACTTGCCTGGCGACGCCTTGGCTGACTCGATGAAGGACTTGATGTCCTTGACGTCAACTTTCGGGTTGACCGCCAGCACATTGGCCGTGTGGGCGAAGTTGGTCACGGGCTGGAAGTCTTTGATCGGGTCATAGCTGAGATTGGGCGTGCACGCCGGCACGACCGCCATCGTGGACACGGTGGCAATACTCAGCGTATAGCCGTCGGGTTTGGCGCGCGCGGCGTCGGTTGCGCCAATGGCGCCGCCCGCGCCGCCTTTGTTTTCAATGACGAAGGGCTGGCCCAGCTCTTTGCCCATGCGTTCCCCAACCAGCCTGGCGATGATGTCGGTTGAGCCCCCTGGAGCGAATGGAACGATGATCCGCACCGGCTTGTCCGGAAACGCGGCTTGCACGGCCGGTGCGACCCCGATCAAAGCGAATGCGGCAAGAGATGACGTGATAGTCCAGTGACGGCGCATTGACATGTAAACTCCTCCATGAATGAGCCTGCGTTCCGTCTTTGCCGAAGCGGGCGGAACGTCAGCCCGTTTGAAAAGCCTGTTTGTTCGTTTTATTGCGGTCTTTCTTTTTCTTGCGCTTTTTTGCAGCATACCAACCTTTTTCTTTCCCATTGTGACGACAGCACTCCTCGTTTTCCCCGATTTTTGTTTGATTGCACTCGGGTGGTTGCTGAAACAGCGAGGCGGCTTCTCCCCGCTTTTCTTTCAGGGCCTGGAACGGCTGATCTACTTCGTGCTGTTTCCCGCGCTGCTGTTCCTGAATATTGCGCGCACGCCGCTGGAACCGGCCACCGCCACCGGCCTGCTATGGACGGCCGCGCTGCTGATCGGCGGCGGCATGCTGCTGGCCATGCTGGCGGGCCCGCTGCTGAAAGTCGGCGCGCTCCAGCTTGCCTCGGCGCAGCAATGCGGTTTCCGCTTCAACTCCTATATTGGCCTGGCACTGGCGTCGCGCATCGCGGGCGAGTCGGGCCAGACCACCATGGCCCTGCTGATCGGTTTTGCCGTTCCGATGGCCAATCTGGCCGCGGTGCTGCCGTTGGCGCGCCAGGCCAAACTCAATCTGTTCAAGGAATTGCTCAGCAACCCGATGGTGGTCGCCACGCTCGGCGGCCTGGCCTTCAACCTGGCGGGGCTGACACTGCCAGCACCGGTCGAGATGTTCCTCGGACGCTTGAGCGCCGCCGCCATTGCCCTGGGCCTGATGTGCGTCGGCACCGGTCTGATGTTCACCAGCCTCAAGGCGCATTGGCCGCTGGTCAGCTATCAGATGGCGGTCAAGTTGCTGATCCTGCCGCTGGCCACCTGGCTTGTCCTGCCGTATACGCCGTTCGATGCGGAAACCCAGCGCACCATCCTGCTGTTCGCCGCGCTGCCCACCGCGTCCAGCGCGTATGTGCTCACTACCCGCATGGGCGGCGACGGACCGCTGGTGGCGGGCCTGATTTCGCTCAGCACCTTGGTGTCGTTGGCGACACTGCCCTTGTGGATCTCGTTCTTATAATCACCAACGCCGCGCCCTGTTGCCCTCGGGCCACGTCCGGCCCCGCGCCAGCCGAACTTTGCAAGGTTTCATCCTGGCGCCCAGCGGGCTTATCCGCTCCCGCCAGCTGGACGGCGCGCTCCGCTGACTTCACCTTGACTGCCCTATGAAAGCGAACACTCACCTTCTCCATTTAGCCAATGAAACCGAGACGGACCAGTTGGCGCAACGGCTGGCCCCGCTGCTCCGCCACGGGGGCCGGATCTACCTGATCGGCGACCTGGGCGCGGGCAAAACCCACTTCGTCCGGGCCCTGTTGAGAAGCTGTGGCGTTACAGGTCGTATCAAAAGCCCGAGCTTTACACTAGTTGAACCTTATAAAGTTTCGAACTTATACTTCTATCACTTTGATTTTTATCGCTTTAATGATCCTCGCGAATGGATAGATGCAGGGTTCAGGGACGCGTTCAAAGAAGATGCCGTCGTTTTGGTCGAGTGGCCGGACAAGGCAGCGGGCCAACTCCCTGCCCCCGACCTCACTCTCGAGCTTATTTATGACGGCGATGGACGCCAGGCAAAGCTGACGGCTTCCACAGCAAGAGGGCAGGTATGGCTGAACACTCTTTTTCCTCCAATGACTCCGACCAACTCACCGGCCCAACCATGAACAACGCGTCCAGTACACGCGGCCAGAATCGCCGCCGCTTGCTGGGCGGCGCCATTGCCACCCTGCTCATCCCCGTGGTCCCGACGCTCGCCCATGCCGCCGGCGTGGTCGCCGTCCGCGTCTGGCCCGCCCCGGATTACACCCGGGTCACGATTGAACTCGACGCCGCGCTGAAAAGTGAGCACTTCCTGCTGACCGACCCGCACCGCCTGGTGATGGACATTGAAGGCATGGCGCTGAACAGCGCGATGAAAGAGCTGGTCTCGAAGATCCGCGCCGACGACCCCTTCATCGATACCGTGCGGGTGGGCCAGAACCGCCCCAATGTCGCCCGCCTCGTCATCGACCTGAAACAAACGACCAAGCCCCAGGTTTTCACGCTGAAGCCGGTGGGTGAGTACAAACATCGCCTGGTCATTGACCTCTATCCGCAAGTCGAGCGCGATCCGCTGCTGGCCTTGGTGACGGAGTCACCCGCCGAGGACGACCCGCTCGCGCGCATGCTGGAAGAGTTGCAGCGCGGCGAGAAACCCTCGCAGATCGAACCCGCGCCATCCATTGCGGAGGCCCCGCCGCCGCAGGCCCAGAAACCCGCCGCCCCGGCGCAACGCCCGGCCCAGCGCATGATCACGATTGCGCTGGACCCCGGCCATGGCGGCGAGGATCCGGGCGCGATCGGCAAAGGCGGCACCCGTGAAAAAGACGTGGTGCTGCGCATCGCCAAGCTGCTGAAGGCGCGCATTGACCGGGAACCGAATATGCGCGCCATGCTGACCCGCGATGGCGACTTCTTCGTGCCCTTGCACACCCGCGTCGCCAAGGCGCGCCGGGTCCAGGCCGATCTGTTCGTCTCGATCCACGCCGACGCCTGGATCAAGCCGACGGCGCGCGGCTCGTCCGTCTTCGTGCTGTCCCAGGGCGGGGCAACCAGTACCTCCGCGCGCTGGCTGGCCAATAAAGAAAACGCGGCGGACCTGATCGGCGGCGTCAACCTGGGCAGCCAGGACCAGCAGATTGCCCGCGTGCTGCTGGATCTTTCCACCACGGCGCAGATCAATGACTCAATGAAACTGGGCCGCGCGGTGCTGAGCGAGATCTCCGGCATCAACCGCTTGCACAAGCCCCAGGTCGAGCAGGCGGGCTTTGCCGTGCTGAAAGCGCCGGACATCCCGTCCATCCTGATCGAGACCGCCTTCATCAGCAATCCCGAGGAAGAGAAGCGGCTCAAGGATTCGAGCTATCAGGGCCGCATGGCCGATGCCATCATGAATGGCATCAAAAGCTACTTCGCCAAAAACCCGCCGCTGGCCAAGAGCAAGTCCATCTGACGGCGTGAAGGCGCGCCAGCCGCCCGGCTGGCGCAGCGGCGGCGAACGCCTATAATCCTTCTCATGAATGCGCGCCGCCCCATTGCCCTGCTGCCGGACCTGCTGATCAACCAGATCGCCGCCGGTGAAGTCATCGAACGCCCCGCCTCCGTCCTGAAGGAGTTGATGGAAAACGCCATCGATGCCGGTGCGCGCGCCATCGACGTGCGCCTGGAGGGCGGCGGCATCCGCCGCATCGCCGTGTCCGATGACGGCCACGGCATCGGTCCTGACGACCTGTCCCTGGCGGTGTCCCGCCATGCCACCAGCAAGATCCGCGATTTGCAGGAACTGGAATCAGTCAGCTCCATGGGGTTCCGTGGCGAGGCGCTGGCCTCGATCAGCTCGGTTGCGCGCTTGAGCCTGAGCTCGCGCACCGCCGATGACGACCATGCCTGGCAGTGGGAGTCGGGCGAGCTCAATCCGTCCTCGGGTCAGGTTGGCACCACCGTGGACGTACGCCAGCTGTTTGACAACGTGCCGGCCCGGCGCAAGTTCCTGAAGTCGGACGCCACCGAATACGGCCACTGCGTGGAGGCGTTCCAGCGCATTGCGCTGGCCCACCCCCAGATTGCGTTTCGCCTGTTTCACCAGGACCGCATCACGCAGAACCTGATGCCTTCGGACCCGATTGCCCGCATCCACGCAGTGCTCGGCGACGACTTCGCCAGCACCAGCCTTGAAGTGAACCAGGACATGGGCGCGATTTCGCTGCGCGGCACGATTTGCCGCCCAAAGACCTCCCGCGCACGCGCCGACAAGCAATACCTCTACGTCAATGGCCGCTTCGTACGTGACCGCACCGTCAGCCATGCGCTGCGCGCCGCCTATGCGGACGTGCTGCATGGCGACCGCCAACCGGCCTACGTCTTGTTCCTGGAGCTGGATCCGCGCGGCGTTGACGTTAACGTCCATCCCGCCAAGCATGAAGTGCGCTTTCGCGACAGCGGCGCAGTCCATCGCTTCGTCCAGCAAACCATTACCCAGGTGCTGTCCCACGCCGCGGGCGAAGGCGGTCAGGCGGTGACCCCGCCCGTCATGGGCGCCGCGGCGGCCACTTTTTCAGAGGATCCGTCCAGCGCGCCGCCGCACCCCGGCACGCTTTACCGATCGTCAGCCACGCTGCCTTTTCAAGCCCCGCCCCGGCTCAGCCCCGATCTGAGCCGCCGCGCAACCGCCCTCTATGAACCCGCCGCGCCCTACCCGGCCCGCGCCGAAACGGTTGATACATCTACCCACCACACGCCACCCGATGAAACGTCCAGCGGCGCGCTCGGCATGGCATTGGCGCAGATCCACGGCGTCTACGTGCTGGCGCAAAATGCGCACGGCCTGGTGATTGTCGACATGCATGCGGCGCATGAGCGCATTGTGTACGAACAGCTGAAAAACGCCCTCAATGGCCAGGAGCTCCCGGTCCAGAACCTGCTGGTGCCGGTGGTGTTCCACGCGACGGAAAAAGAGGTCGCCTTGATCGAAGAACAGGAAACCGCCTTGCTCCAGCTCGGTTTTCATCTGAAACCCGCGGGGCCGACGTCCATCACCGTGCGCACGGTTCCCGCGCCGCTCTCCAGCGCGGATATTGAATCCCTGGTCCGCGATCTGTTGCGCGACCTCAGCGACTTCGGCCTGTCCCAGCGTCTGGAAGCGCAGCGCAACACCTTGCTGGCCACCATGGCCTGCCACGGCGCGGTGCGCGCCAATCGCCGCCTGACGCTTGAAGAAATGAACGCGCTGCTGCGCCAGATGGAAGTCACCGAGCGGGCCGACCAATGCAATCACGGCCGCCCGACCTGGGTCCAGCTTGGCATGGCCGAACTGGACAACCTGTTCTTGCGCGGACGTTGATACAGACATCATGAGCACGACGTTTCCCGCCCGCGCCGCTGAACCGGCGGCGCCCGCGTCAACGGCCCCGCGTCCAATCCTGTGCCTGATGGGACCGACCGCCGCAGGCAAAAGCGCCGCC
The DNA here is from genome assembly GCA_041678365.1 of Pigmentiphaga sp. GTDB lineage: Bacteria > Pseudomonadota > Gammaproteobacteria > Burkholderiales > Burkholderiaceae_B > Pigmentiphaga. The sequence goes on from JBAYOI010000119.1 coordinate 8,443, forward strand.
ACGCTAGCCTTGGCCGAGCGCTGGCCGATCGAGATCATCAACGTGGACTCCGCCACGATTTATCGCGGCATGGACATTGGCACCGCCAAACCCAGCCCACAGGAACAGGCCCGGACCCCGCAGCATCTGCTCGACATCCTGGATCCCGCCGAGTCCTACTCGGTCAACGCCTTCTGCGACACC
>JBAYOI010000120.1:0-8602 GCA_041678365.1 Pigmentiphaga sp.
GCGCAAACGCTCTGGAGCCGGTCGCAGAACCGCTGGGGCTTCTCAACCGCCGGCAGCGCCGCCCAAAGCGGAAGCGCCTCGTCGTCGCCTGAAAAAGCCTCGCCGTTCGCCCAACGCCTGCGCAAGGCGGATATCTCCGACGTCGAGTTCAACGACGGCCGCTAGGCAAATAAATAGGGGTTCGCGGGCGGCTGCCCGCGAACCCGTCTCTTCTTACCCTCCTCCGCGATAAAACCACGTTGTTCGGGCCTCAGCGGGCGCTGATTGGCCGACACGGCGCGGCTCGGGATAAAATGAGCCATTCCTCATTCCCGTAGACCGTCAATGTCGCGCACTGTTTTCGTCACCACTGCCCTCCCTTACGCCAACGGTTCCTTCCACATCGGCCACATCATGGAGTACATCCAGGCCGACATCTGGGTCCGGAACCTGCGCATGCAGGGACACACCGTCCATTTCGTCTGCGCTGATGACGCTCACGGCGCGCCGATCATGTTGAAGGCGGAGGCGGAAGGGATCACGCCCCAGCAGCTGGTCCAGCGCATTGCCGCGGAACGCCCGCAGTACCTGAACGGTTTCCATATTGAGTTTGACCACTGGCACAGCACGGATACGCCGGAAAACACCGAACTGTCCCACAGCATCTACCGCAGCTTGCGCGAGGCGGGACTGATTGAGACCCGCCAGGTCGAGCAGTTCTTCGATCCGGTCAAGGGCATGTTCCTGGCGGACCGCTACATCAAGGGCGAATGCCCGAAGTGCCACGCCAAGGATCAATACGGGGACGCCTGTGAAGTGTGCGCCGCCGTCTACGCGCCCACCGAACTGATTGAACCTTACTCAACGCTGACGCGGGCCACGCCGGTGCTGAAATCCTCCGAGCACTTCTTCTTCAAGCTGTCGGATCCGCGCTGCGTCGAGTTTCTGCAGCAATGGACCCAGGGCAAGAATCTGCGCCAACACGCGCGGCTGCAGCCCGAGGTGCTGGCCAAGACCCGCGAATGGCTGGACGAAGAGGGCAAGCTCAATGACTGGGACATTTCACGCGACGCACCCTATTTCGGCATTGAAATCCCCGACGCGCCGGGCAAATACTTTTATGTCTGGCTTGACGCGCCGGTCGGCTACCTGGCCTCGCTGAAGGCCTACTGCAATAAACAGGGCATTGACTTTGACGCCCTGCTCGACCCGGACGGCCCGACCGAGCAGTACCACTTCATCGGCAAAGACATCGTGTACTTCCACGCGCTGTTCTGGCCCGCCATGCTGAAGTTTGCCGGACGCAAAACACCGGACGGCCTGCACGTCCACGGCTTCATCACGGTCAACAGCGAAAAAATGTCCAAGAGCCGCGGCACCGGCATTTCACCGCTGCGCTACCTGGAACTGGGCATGCATGCAGAATGGATGCGCTACTACATTGCGGCCAAGCTCAATGCCCATGTGGAAGACATGGACTTCAACCCGCAGGATTTCATTGCGCGCGTCAACAGCGATCTGATCGGCAAGTACGTCAACATTGCCAGCCGCGCCGCCAGTTTCATCGGCAAGCATTTTGACGGCGCGCTCGCCTACTCGGGCAGCACGGAAATCATGCGGCAGACCTTCGCGGACACCGCCAGCCTGGTCACGCAACTGCTGGAGCGCCGCGAATACGGCAAGGCCATCCGAACCGTCATGTCCCTGGCCGACGAGATCAACCAGGCCTTTGACACCGCCAAACCCTGGGTGCTGGCCAAGAACCTCGCCACCGCGTCCGACCGTGAGCAACTGCAGGACGTGTGCTCTCGCGCGCTGGCCGGTTTCAAGGCCATGTCCGTCATGCTGGCGCCGGTCTTGCCGCAACTCAGCGCCCGCGTGGCCAAGGAATTGTTCGCGCTGGACCGCACTTTTGTCTGGGAAGACGCTTCCGTGCTCCCGGTCCGCATCGCAACGTTCCAGCACCTGGCGCAACGCGTTGATCCCGCCATGCTGGAGGCGCTGCTCGAACCGCCCGCCGCGCCGGTTGAAGAAGCACCGAAACCGGGCGGCGAAGCCATCGCCGACACCATCACCATCGATGACTTCGCCAAGCTCGACTTGCGGATCGCCAAAATTGTCGACTGCCGGAAAGTGGAAGGCTCGAACAAGCTGCTGCAACTGACGCTTGACGCGGGCGAAGGCCGGACCCGCAATGTATTTTCCGGCATCCAGTCCGCCTACCAGCCGGAGGAGCTGATCGGCAAACTGACCGTGATGGTCGCCAATCTTGCGCCGCGCAAGATGAAATTCGGCATCTCCGAAGGCATGGTGCTGGCCGCCAGCCACGCGGATGAAAAACAGCAACCGGGCCTCTATCTGCTTGAACCGTTCCCCGGCGCGACGCCCGGGCTGCGTATCAGCTGATTCCCCCTTATCATGCACGACGCCCGGCCTGGCCGGGCTTTCAAGGTAAATCATGGCAACTTCCTACGAATCCGAGATTACGGTCTTTTTGAAGACCCTGAAAAAGAAGAACCCCCGGCTTGAGGCATCGCAGCGCGAAGGACGCTCCCGGCTGTGGGACAAGCAGATCGATCCGGAGCTGGTCGAAGGCTTCCAGGCCGCCTCCGTCAAGCAGAAGCCTTACGTCTATCAGACCGAAGACTAAGACATGGCCATGTCCTCGCCGGACGACTCCTTGAGCGCCCTGGCCGCCCCCTCCATTGACACCACCCCGGATGTCGTGGATGGGGTCGCTTTTGCGCGTCTGTACGGCGAGCCGCTGTTTTCATTGCCGCAAGACCTGTACATTCCACCCGACGCACTGGAAGTTTTCCTTGAAACTTTCGAAGGACCGCTGGATCTGCTGCTCTATCTGATCCGCAAGCAGAACTTCAATGTGCTGGACATTCCGATGGCGGAAGTTACCCGGCAATACCTCTCCTACGTCGAACAAATCCGCGAGCACAACCTGGAGCTGGCCGCCGAATATCTGCTGATGGCCGCGATGCTGATTGAAATCAAATCGCGGATGCTGCTCCCGGCCCGGCCCAGCGATACCGAAGAAGAAGTCGAGGACCCGCGCGCCGAACTGGTCCGGCGCCTGCTCGAATACGAGCGGATCAAGCTGGCCGCGCAGGGACTGGATCAACTGCCGCAACTCGGCCGGGACTTCTTCGCCAGCGGCGTCCAGCTTGAACTCACGACCGAGCGCCCCTTGCCGCAGGTGGATGCCAATGACCTGCGCCAGGCCTGGGCTGACATCCTGAAGCGCGCGCAGCTCAATGCGCACCATCAGATCACCCGCGAAACCCTGTCCGTCCGGGAGCACATGAGCCAGATCCTGCGGCGGCTCCAGACCGTCCGTTATCTGGAGTTCACCGAGCTGTTCATGGAGCGCGTCCATGGGGGGGATGGCGTTCCGGTCGTCGTCGTGCATTTCATTGCCATGCTCGAGCTTGCCAAAGAGTCCTTGCTCGACATCACCCAAGCAGAACCCTACGCGCCGATATACGTACGTTTGGCGTATAGTGCCGCAGCGACCCAATAAACCAATGCCCCCACGCTCCACACTACGTGTCGTCGCGGCCCGGCGATAAAAACCCGGTTTCCGGTCTCTCTCCATTCCCTTAGAAAAGTCAGCCGCCCATGAAGGTCGTCCATTCCATTCAAGAGCTCCGAGATCAACTGCGCGGTCAACTGCGCGTCGCTTTTGTGCCCACGATGGGCAATTTGCACGAAGGCCATCTGGCCCTGATGAAAACCGCCCGCCAGTACGGTGACCCCGTCGTGGCCAGCATTTTCGTCAACCGTTTGCAGTTCGGTCCCAACGAAGACTTCGACCGCTATCCGCGCACGCTGATCAACGACATTGAAAAACTCGAGCAGGAGCGCAACGTCTACGTCCTGTTCGCCCCCGATGAAAAAGAGATGTATCCGGAGCCGCAGAACTATCGTGTCCTGCCGCCCAACGACCTGGGCAACATCCTGGAAGGCGAATTCAGGCCGGGCTTTTTTGAAGGCGTCTGCACTGTCGTGCTGAAGCTGATGTCCTGTGTGCAGCCGCGCGTGGCGGTGTTCGGCAAAAAAGACTACCAGCAATTGATGATCGTCCGCAGCATGGTGCGCCAATTCCAGCTGCCGATCGACATCATTGCCCAGGAAACCGTGCGCGCCGAGGACGGCCTGGCCCTGTCTTCCCGCAATGTTTATCTCAGCCCGAGCGAACGCGCCGAAGCGCCGCAGCTGTACGCCGCGCTGCAAGCGATGAAGGCGGCGCTGCTCAGCGATGCAACGCAAGCGGCCAAACTGGAACAAAGTGCAACAGCGCGCCTGAACCAGCGGGGATGGAAAGTCGATTATCTGTCGGTGCGCAGGCAGCAGGACCTGCATGCGCCGTCCTCCGCAGACTTGCAAAACCGGGCGCCGCTGGTCATTTTAGCTGCGGCCAAGCTCGGCGCCACCCGTCTGATCGACAATATAGAAGTCTGAAATGCGGTACGCTTGACAGCAGCCATGCCCAAGCATGACTGCTGCAAGCATTTGATACAGAGTACGCGAGCCGAGCGCCCCTCAGGCCACACAATGGTTTACGATTATGCCCATGATCGAAGATCTCGACCTTTTAGCCAGCCGCATTGCACAGCTCACCGAGCTGGCAACGCGCTTGCGTGCGGAAAATGAAAAACTCTCGCAGGATCTGGTACAGCGCTATATGGATATCCACCGTCTGCGTGAGGCCTTGATGGCCACGCACAGCCGCGTGGATGCCGTTCTGGGGCGCCTGCCGGGCGCAGACCTGGAAGCGGCCCCGGAAGACGCAGCGGAAGCCTCGCCCGACGCCCCGGCTGCGGTATCAACCTCGAACGATGGAGAGGCGTATGGAACGCATTGACGTCTCGATCATGGGCCGTGACTACGCCATGGTCTGCGAACCGGAAGGCAAGGAAGCCTTGTTGAACGCCGCGAACATGGTTGACCAGATCATGCAGCGCATCCGGGCCTCCGGCAAAGTGGCGGGCAATGAGAAAATCGCCGTCATGGCGGCGCTGCAACTGGCCAGCGAGTTGCTGAATGCGCGCTCCCCGGATGGTCCACTGTCAGAACTGGCCTTGGGGGATTACAAGCAGAAGCTTTCCCAGATGACCAAGCAAATTGACGACGTCCTGGCCGCCCAAGAAACACTTTTTTAACGGCTTAGCTTGTATTGTTTCACCTCTCTTCGTTAAAATGGAATTTCCCTGCAGTGATCGTCTTTGGTCTTATATTTCTTGAACCCATGCTATTGGCATGAGGTTGTGGAAATTGCTCATGGGCGTGATCATCTCCCGCCAGATGAACCCGAAATGGGCTGACTGCGACCACCTTGAACTACACGGTTCAGGATGCCGGCCTAACGACACAGGTGGGGAAACTTTTTCAAAGCCCTGAGGTGATTTGCCTCAGGGCTTTTTGTTTTTTTCGGGCCAATCCGGCCCGCCAGCAACTCTGTGGAGAAACCCATGCGTCGAACCCATTGCTTGATCCTTTCCCTCGCCATTGCCGCGTTCAGCGTCCCTGGGCTCGCGGCAGCGCATGACCACGACGACGACAAGCGTCCAACCCTTGAGCTGAACGCATCCGCCAGCAAGGAAGTCACATTCGATACGGTCACCATCACGATGTCTTACGAGCAGCACGGTGACTCGCAGACGCAAGTCGCGCAAGAGGTCAACGCCCGCATCGGCGCCGCACTGGCCAAGGCCAAGCAGGTCGCCCAGATCAAGGCCCGCACGGGCTCCATCTCCACCTGGTCGCGTCTTGACAAGAACCGGAAGCCGGTGGGCTGGACCGCCAGGGGCACGCTGGTTCTTGAGTCAACGGATATTGAAGCCGCAGCCACGCTGGCAGGCGAACTCAGTTCCAGCCTGACTTTCGCCAATTCGCATTTCTCCCTGTCCCGGGAGCTGCGCAACCAGACTGAACGCGAACTGCTTCAAGACACCGCGCAAGCCTTTCAGCAACGCTCGCGGGAAGCCGCCGCGGCGCTGGGTTTTCAGCGTGTCGGCATCAAGCACGTTGAGCTGAGCGGAGAAGGCAATGTGGTCCAGCAGCGTGCCGCTGTCGGCTTCAGCATGGCCGCAGCGCCCGCCATGAAAGACGAGGCCTCCCCGCCGCCGCTGCAACTGGAAGCGGGCACCATCACCGTGACCATCGGCCTGCGCGGCACCGTCTATCTGCTGGAAGGGCGTTAAGCGGCGCGGGCGGAAGCCGGCCGCCGCAACAGATAGATACCGATCAGCACCATCGGGATAGACAGCCACTGCCCCATGGTGAGGCCCGCAGCCAAGGTGCCCAGAAAAGCATCGGGCTGCCGGGCAAACTCGGCAAGAAAGCGGAAGCAGCCGTAACCCAGCAGAAACAAGCCGCTGACGCGCCCGATGGGCCGCGGCTTGTTTGCGTAAAGCCAGACCAGAACAAACAGCAGAATCCCTTCCAGTCCCATTTGATAGAGTTGGGAGGGGTGCCTTGCCAGGCCATCACCGGCCTGCGGAAAAACCATGCCCCACGGACCGCTGGTCACGCGTCCCCATAGCTCACCATTGATGAAGTTCCCCAAGCGGCCGGCCGCCAGCCCCAGCGGCACCAGCGGAGCGACAAAGTCCCCAATCTCAAGAAAATGCCGCTGGCGCGACTTCGCGAACCAGGCCATGACGACCAGCACGCCAATCAAACCGCCGTGAAAGGACATCCCGCCTTCCCAGATGGCCAGGATTTCAAGCGGGTGAGACAAGTAATAGCCAGCCTTGTAGAACAGCACGTAGCCAAGCCGCCCCCCGAGCACCACGCCAAGCACGCTGTAGAACAACAAATCATCCATGTCCTGATAGTTCAGGGTGGACTTGCCATGGCGAATCCGCCACCGCCCCAGCAGCCAAGCCAGTAAAAACACCAGCAGATACATCAGGCCGTACCAATGCACGGCCACCGGCCCCAACTGAAGCGCGACAGGTGAAAACTCAGGATGAACCAGCATATATTCAGCCCATAAAAGAAAAAATGACAGGCCCAGCGGCCGCAAGCGCATCATAACGCGCTCCTCTCCCCTTGCCCCCGCATTGCGTTACTCTTTCAGTTTGAGGATCACGATTGGAAGGATAGGTATGCGAGCAGGTTTATGCGGTCTGGTGGGAAGCGCGCTCGTTCTGGCGTCGCTGTCGGCCCATGCCGTCCCTGACGGAGAACGCCTGGCCAAACAGAACAAATGCCTGGCCTGTCACCAGATCGATAAGCGACGGGTGGGGCCTGCCTACCAATCCATTGCTTCCAAATATGCAAACCAGGCGGACGCCGAACAAAAACTGATCCAATCCATCCGGCAAGGCAGTCAGAAACGCTGGGGCGCCATCCCGATGCCCGCGCAAAGCCACGTGTCCGAACAGGATGCGCGCAGCCTGGCCGCCTGGATTCTCAAACTCAACCCCTGAACGGAGCGGATCATGAGCAAGCAAATAGAAACGGCCATGCTTGGCGGCGGATGTTTTTGGTGCACCGAAGCGGCCCTGAAACTGCTGAAAGGCGTGGAGCGCGTCACCCCCGGCTACAGCGGCGGGCAACAAAGCCACCCCAGTTATGAAGCCGTGTGCTCAGGCGCCACGGGCCATATTGAAGTCGTCAGGGTTGAGTTCGATCCGGCAGTCATCAGCTACCGGCATCTGCTGCTGGCGTTCTTCGCCTCGCATGACCCCACGACCTTGGACCGCCAAGGCGCTGATGTCGGGTCGCAGTACCGGTCAGCCATTTTCGTCCAATCACCGCAGCAACAGGAAATCGCCGAAGCGCTGATTGACGAGTTGAATCAGGCCCAGGCCTTTGGCGCGCCGCTGGTTACCCGGATTTATCCGTCCCACCCTTTTTGGCCTGCCGAGTCCCTTCATCAGGACTATTTTGCGCGTCATCCCGATCAGTCCTACTGCGCTTATGTAATTGCGCCCAAAGTGGCGAAGATTCGGCAGCTATTTGCCGACGACTTGAAGTAAGCAGATAGGCAAAACTCGAGACGGCTGTGCAGCAGCCGTCTTCCTGCAGCGTGCAAACCGGAAACAAGGTGGCCAGCGGCGTCAAGGACGCCAACGGGCGGGTCGCCGCCTCACCCCCGTTCAGCGGCACCTTGGATGCCGCTGGCGTCTGGCCCCGCCCGGAAAGACCCGTCTGTTGGCTCGTGCCCAAACAACACGCAAACCGCCCGGCATGCAGACCCTGAATCAACTCGACCAGATTGCGTACGCCCAATTTGGAGAAAACCCGGGCGCGGTGGACTTCGACCGTACGAATTGAAATGCCGAGGTCGAACGCCACCACTTTGTTACCGACACCGTTCACCAAACAATCCATCACTTGCCGCTCCCGTGGCGTCAGACGGGGTTTGCGGCATTCGCAGTGCTTTTCATCCATGAAAGTCTCCGTGTAGCTGTGTGCAGAATTGGCGTTTTGTTACACCAAGCCGTAGTGTGACAGTTACAGATTCTGTAAGAAAGCTGTAAAGACTGACAGGTTTCTGACGTTCATCTATACGTTTTTGGCACCAAACCGTGCTGTTTATTTACTTCTCGGGAAAACCCCGACGACTTCGGCACGATTAAAAAAGCGCGAAATGAACTCC
>JBAYOI010000121.1:0-8589 GCA_041678365.1 Pigmentiphaga sp.
GGCATGCCCGCCCGCCGGAATCCTTCATAAGCGGTAATGAAGGGCACGCCCACCGCGCTGGCCTCAAGCATGGAAATGGCGCGCGGCTTCTCTCTGACACTGGCGGCATCCACCACCAGGTACTTGGCATGCGTCCCGTCGCGGCGAATGCCGAGCTCGCCGCCGCTGCCCCAGACTTCCTTGCCCAGCAGATTTGCCGGGCCATCGATCACAACCCCCGCATAGTCACGGCCAGGCGTACGCGGCCAGACGGCATGCGGCATGGCGCCCAACGTTGCCTTGACATCGCTGGGGTTGACCCCGGCGCCACGCACCTCGATCACGCATTGCCCCGCCGCAGCCGATGCCTTTCCCATGCTTGATAAATCAAGGACTAATTCATCAATGCTGGATGCTTTTTCTTTTACCCGAATGGCGCTCATGCCCTTTCCTCCGTGAAATCTCGTGGTCAAGCCGAACCAAGATGGCGGCCCCCATCAACCTGGATGGTGGTGCCGGTGGCAAAGGCCAATGTGGTGGCGCAGGCTTCAATCGCCGCGGCAATATCATCAGGGGAGCCGATACGCTTGAGCGGCGTGGTTCGGGCCTGCTGCTCATTCCAGGCCTGGTCACGGCCCGGGACAAAGGAGGTTTCCACCACACCGGGGGACACGTTGATCACACGAATCTCCGGCGCCAACGCCCGTCCGAGCGATACCGCCATCACATCCAGTCCTGCCTTGGCCGCGCAATACGCCACATTGCTGCCCACCCCGGTGGTGGCCGCAATCGAGGAAACGTTGACAATCAGCCCTTTTCCGGACGCCCGCAACAGCGGCGCGAAAGCGCGAATGGTGGCGAATGGGCCGCGCCAATTGGAAATGAAGATGGCATCGATCAAGTCATCGCTCAACGCGTCCAAGTCTTTATGCGGCACCGGCTGCGTCATGCCCGCGGTATTGACCAGCACGTCCGCCCGTCCCCATTGCCGGGCCACTTCTTCCGCAGCGCGTTTCAGCGACGCACTGTCTTCAATCGACGCCAACACCGCGCCATGCCCCTCGCCGGGCAATTCACCCGCCCTTGCCCGGGCCTGGTCCAGCGCTGAACGCACCAGCAGCACCACGGTTGCGCCGGCCTTGGCCAAACGCGTTGCGCTGGCCTGGCCTATCCCGCCATTTCCACCGGCAATCACTGCCACTTGGCCCTGAAGGGGCTTGTGCACTTGTTCTGACATATCTCTTTTCTTCCTTGCGAATAAACCGTTACTTGATGGGCGGTTCGGGAAAGCTGGACTCGCCTTGCTCAAGGGTAAAGTCATAATCGAGCGTATAGACGGGTAAGGTGGCGCCAGCAGGCAGATCATCAAACTGCTCATGCTTGTTGATCTGGGCCACCAGCGAAGCGCTGACCCCGAACACCACGTCCGTTTCAAGCCGTTCACGTTCATCCATGAAGACCTGCGTGATCATGGTCTTGTAGCCGGGCGCCGAGACCATGAAATGAATATGCGCTGGGCGGTAAGGATGGCGGTTCTGGACCTTCAGCAGCCGTCCTATCGGCCCGTGCGTCGGGACCGGATAACCGGCGGGCCGGACCGTCCTGAAGTGGTAGCGTCCCGCGGCATCGGCTTTGAACAGCCCGCGCAGATTCATGGCCTCTTGTTGCGGATCCTGGTTTTCATACAAGCCCACCGGTGAAGCCTGCCAGACATCCACGGACGCGCCCGGAATCGCCTGCCCTTCCGCGTTCTTGACGCAGCCGCTGACGAACAGCATCTGTCCGGGAGTCGGGCTGCGGGCAATGCTTTCCCCTAACTCGCATACCGGCGAATTCAAGCGCCAGAATGGGCCGAGCAAGGCAGCGGTGGTCTGCCCGCGATCCTGGGGATTGTTGAGCAAGGACACCAGCGTCGAAATCCCCAGCACATCCGCCGCCAGCACCATCTCATTGTGCGAGTCGGTATTGGTCTGCCCCACCTCCGCAATAAAACGCAGGCCCGCCTCAAACTCGTCTTCCGTCAGATTGACCGCATTGACGAACGCGTGCGCATGCTCGACGAAAGCAGCCATGATAGTTTTCAAGCGGGGATCTTGGGTTCCCGCCATGGCGGCCTTCACCTGTTCCGTGAGCGGGTGTTGATGCTCCATCTTCAAAATGCCTCCCTGGGTGGCGCGGCCTGCAATCGCGGCGGGCTGTGTGGAGAGTCGTACGTGAAATCAATGCAATCGATTGCATAAAAAATTATTATCCTCCCGCCAAAGCCCGTCAACGCTTTTTGCAAAATCAATGGAAAACACCTAGCACGCACCAGATCCTGACTGAGATTTCAGGCTTCCGGCCTTATCGCTCGCTGGGGTCGAAGAGACAGGAAGAATGCATACGATTGCATCCTACCCATGCAGGTACAGAAAAAATGGCAGCAGGCGGCTTTATTGAGCAGGATCAGCGGAACGCGGTTCAGCGCACGATTGGCGCGCCACCAACACGGACTTCAGTGCCACCTCAACCACCGGAGCGGCGGGAGACTCGATGGCATGGAGCAGCAAGCGCGCCGCTTCCAGCCCCAAGTCATGGTGCTGAATGCGCACGGTGGTCAGCGGCGGATCCACCATATCCATCAAGGGCATGTCATTGTGGCCAATAATGGAGAGGTGTCCCGGGCAGGGCAAACCCAACGCCTTGAGGGCGTCATAGCAGCCCAAAGCCACCAGGTCATTGCCCGCAATCACCCCCGTGACGTCCGGATGCTGCGCCAATAACTTCAGCAAGGCGGTTTTGCCCGCCTCACGGGTATAGCCGGTACTGGGCAGAACAACGCACTGGTCCGGATCCAGCCCCAGGGCGCGCACCGCGCTCTGAAAGCCGAGGCGCCTGGAGTGGCCGGTTGATAGGTCATCAGGGCCCGCGATGTGCGCCAGGCGCCGGTGCCCCCATTCCGCCATATGGCTCACGGCCAGCCGCATGCCATGCGCTTCGTCGCTGACGATGCAGGAGACTTGTCCGCTTTCTTCGCTGCGGTTGACGGTCACCACCGGCGTGCCGCGATGCGCGCACTCCAGCACCAGTGGATCGGTGCGCTTGGCCGTGGCAAACACCAAACCGTCCACCTGCTGTCCCAGCAGCCGGTTCAGAACAAAGCGCTGCTCTTCCTCGTCGGTTCCGACATTCACCACAATCGCCAGATAGCCATGTTGGCGAAGCCCCTCCTCCAAGCCCATCAAGATGGGCGGGAAGACGGCATTGGTGATGTCCGGCAACACCACGCCCACCACTTTCGAGCGGCGCGTGCGCAGCGTTGAAGCGGCGCGGTTGGGTCGGTAGCCGAGTTTTTTTGCTTCCAGCAGAATCCGCTTGGCCACTTCGTCGCTGACCATGCCCCGGGTTTCCGGATTCATCACCCGGGAAACCGTTGACGCGTTGACGCCTGCCGCGCGGGCCACGTCATTCATGGTGGGATTTTTCTTACTCATGCGGCAGGTATCGACAAAGTGCCAAGCGGCGCGCGCCGCCCGCTTTTTAGGCGGGCTGGCCCACAGTCAGCGCGATCTCACCCACGCCTTCCACGCGACCGGTGATGCGATCGCCCGGCACCACTGCGCCGACGCCTTCCGGCGTGCCCGTGTAGATCAGGTCGCCCGGCTGCAGATGATAGAAGAGCGACAGGTCCGCGATGATTTCGCGGATGTTCCAGATCAGCTTGTCCAGGTTGGACTGCTGCTTGACCTGGCCGTTGACCGACAGCTCAATCACGCCGGACTCAATGACTTTGCCCGGCATCGGCACGACTTCGGTGGACACGGAGGAGTCCTCAACGTCTTTGCCCAGATCCCACGGACGGCCTTTTTCGCGCGCCACCAATTGCAGGTCGCGGCGGGTCATGTCCAGACCGCAGGCATAGCCGTAGATGTAGTCATGCGCTTGGTCAGCGGCAATGCGGAATCCTTCCTTGCCGATCACGACCACCAGCTCCATTTCAAAATGGTAGTTGTCGGTTTCAGGCGGATAGGGGACCGTTGCGCCGGACTCGGTCAGCGTCTGCGGCGCCTTCGTGAAATAAAAGGGGCGCTCCACACTTTTGTCCACGGGGCGGCCCATTTCAACAGCGTGGGCATGATAGTTGCGGCCCACAAAAAACAAGCGGTTGATCGGCAGGCGCTGCTCACTGCCGCGAATGGGCAAAGATTGAACAGCTGGCGGGGCCCAGAGGTAGTCAGTTTGAGACATGAGGTATTCCCATCAGAAAAGAGGCCCGTTGCTGCGCGGGCAGCCAGACGAGCCGGTCATGAAAAGAAAGAAGGTGCGAGCGCGTCGGAACCAAAGCCCATCGGCCGATCGCGTGGAGGCGACGACCGCCGCCCCATTGGACGCCCTATTTTACCCTATGGCTCAACAAATCACGGTTTGCGGAACTTCAACAGAAAGCCGTCGGACTCGCCGATAGCCTCATACTGGGCCCGCTGGTAGTCTCCCAGGCGGAAGGTGGGCGGCAGCGTCCAGACCCCGGCCGGGTAATCCTTGGTGTCCCGCGGGTTGGCCAGCAACTCCGATGATCCCACAAACTCGAACCCGGCCTTGCGCGCCAGCTCGATGGCGTAATCCTCTCTCACATAGCCGCTTTTGGCCTTCGGATCCTGCGGAATATCCGTGCGGCCCCGGTGCTCTTCAACACCCAGGATGCCACCGGGTTTCAAAGCCTTGAAGAAAGCCTGGAACGCTTCATCCACATAGCCGTCTTCCATCCAGTTGTGCACGTTGCGAAAGGTCAGGACCAGGTCTGCCGAACCCGGCGGCGCAATGTTGTAGAAACCGTTGCCGAACTCGCTGACATTGACCTTGCCGTATACCGCGGGTTGCGCGTCGAGTTTCTTCCGGTAGTCACGGTAGTAGTCCCGGTGACCCGGATCATAGGCCTTCGGCGAATACTGCGCCGCATAGTATTGCCCGGATCCAGCCAGATACGGCGCCAGGATTTCCGTCCAGTAACCCACCCGGCCCGGCGAGATTTCCACCACGGTCTGGTTTGGCTGAATACCGAGAAAGCGCAGGACCTCATAAGGCTTGCGCACGGCGTCACGCTTCACCAGCGCGGGCGTCCGGTGCTCGCCCTTGATCGCCTGGGCCAATTTTGCATCGTCCTGTTGCGCGGCCGCCGGACCGGCAAACAGCAACGTTGCCCCCATCAACACTCCATACACTCGCATAACGTCTCCTTTATCTGTTGCCGCATTGTTGCCGTTGACTGGCCGCTTCGGCAAGTATAAGAATAAGCTTGTCCGACCCCCCTGGGGGATGCTTCTTGTCTTGGGGCGGCCCCAAGACAAAAAACGGCCGCCGAGGCGACCGTTTCAGTGGAGCGTCCCGCTGTGCTTAACGCGGCTCAACCAATTGCCCGTTGATCTCGACGCGGTCAAAGTGCAGGCGCTCCATGACCGGCAGGTCAGAGAAACAGAACAGGTCGAACTGCGTTTCCGCCTGCAAAGACCAGGACACCCAGGACGGCACGACGAACAGGTCGCCGATCTCGAGTTTGTGCTCGATGCCGTCCAGCACGACCGCGCCCTTGCCTTCAAACACCTGGAACACTTGCGAACCCACCTCGCGGCGCGTGGCGCTTTGCGTGCCCGGGCGCAGGCGGTGGAATTCGGCCCGGATGGTCGGCATGACGTCGCTGCCCGTGGTCGGGTTGATGTAGCGGATGGCCGCATGGCCTTTTTCCATCACGCCCGGGTAGCCTTCGTCTTCCAGCATCAACTGCTGCTTCAGGGCCTGGTCCGTGTACTCCCAACGGTAGGCGCCAATCGGCGAGCTGGAGGTGTTTTTCAAGCCCGACAGCGGACGCAGGCCGGGATGGCACCACAGGCGCTCGCCGCGTGAAAACTCGGGCGTGCTCTCATCGGAAAGCTTGTTCAACCCGAACTCGAAGAAGCCGACGTCATTCTGGTAGGAGAACGGAATATCCAGCCCATCAATCCAGGCCATCGGCTTGTCCGTGATGTTCTGGTGGCCATGATGGTTCCAGGCGGGCGTCAGCAACAGGTCCCCGCGGCTCATGCGTACCGGATCGCCATTGACCACCGTCCAGACGCCTTCGCCTTCCACCACGAAGCGGAACGCGTTTTGCGAATGGCGATGCTCCGGCGCGGTTTCACGCGGACCCAGGTACTGGATGGCGGCCCACAGCGTCGGGCTGATGTAGGGACGGCCGCCCAGGCCCGGGTTGCCCAGGCCGATGGCGCGGCGCTCGCCGCCGCGCCCCACCGGCACCAGATCACCGGAACGTTGCGCCAACGGATACAGCTTCGACCATTTCCAGACGTGCGGCAGGGCTTGCGGTGCCGGGGTACGGGGCATGAGGTTGCCGAGCTGCGTCCACAGGGGCATCAAGTGCTCTGCTTCAAAATCAGCGTACAGCTGACGAAGTTCCGCAGAATCCTCGGCTTCCATTTCATTACGGACAGGCTCATTCATAGTGACTCGACTCCCTTGATCTATGTATAGGTATGCATGCTGGACCGGCACGCCGCCGCAGGCGCCCAAACGCCGCTGCGGACCGGTCCATGGATGGCTTTAGCTTCAAGTATAGGGCGTCCAGTTCAGCAATAGTTAACCCATATCAAGAGATGCGTTCAGTCTTCGAAGTTTTTGTGCACACCCTGCTCGCCTTGACGCCAGTAGCTCGACGCCCGGATCCGGCTTTTGTTGATGTGCTTCTCTTCCACCAAGTATTGGCGGATGCGGCGCACCACGTTGTACTCGCCCGCCGCCCAGATGAAGCCATCCCCCTCCGGCAGCAACAGCCGCCGCACGGCACGCTCCAGCGCACTGACGCCGTCGGCCGTATCAACGGCCGGACGCACCCATTGCACGTGCACGTCCGCCTGGGTCTCCAGCGTAACGTGACCGCTGGTGTGCTGGGTTTCAATGATGACCATCGCCCGCTTGCCCGCGGGCAGTTCGCGCAAGCGCCGACGGATGGCGGGCAAGGCCGTTTCATCGCCCAGCAACACGTGCCAATCGAACGCTTCGGGAATCACAAAGGAACCGCGCGGGCCACCGATCAACAAATATTGGCCCGGCTTGGCTTGGGCTGCCCAGCGCGTGGCAGGACCGGCTTCATGCAGCACGAAATCGACCTCGAGTTCGAGTTTCTCAGCATCGAAATGCAGCGGGGTATAGTCCCGGGCCACCGGGCGCTCGACCCCCTCGGGGAAGACCATCCCTTTTTCACCGGCCTCGGGCTTGGTCGGCTTGGCATCCGGATCCGCGGGAAAGAACATTTTCATGTGGTCGTCGAACGAAGCAGACAGGAAGCCTTCCAGTTCGTCGCCGCCAAACGTCACCCGAACGAAGCCAGGCTGGACGTGCTCGACCCGCTTCACCTGAACGAGGCGGGACTTCAGGGGATGGCGGACCCGCTGAACGGACAGGGTGGAAGCGGCGGTGAGATCAGTCATGATGGGCTCCGAAAGAAGAGGATGGGGAACAGGGAGAGGGGGTATCGGCAACGGCCGCAATGGCTTTCGCAGCGTCAACAATGATGGGAATCAGCAAAGCCTGCGCTGCCAACGAAGCGCCCGACTTCAAGACCAGCGCTTCCCGGAGTTGGCGGCGCGCGTCAACAAACTCGGGCGACCAGCCCGTGGCGTTGACGGCGGCCTGTTGATCGTTCATGGCCTCATTGAACCAGGCCATTTTCCGGGCGGCGTGCGCAAGGCGCGCGCACAACAATTCCGCCCGCTCCTTCACGTGCGCAAAGGCTTGCCTGCCGCTGTCCGACAAGACATATTGCTTGCGCGCGCCTTGCGGAATGACACTGGCATAGCCTTTTTCAACCAACTGATTCAAGGCGGGATAGATCACGCCAGGGCTCGGGTGGTAATAACCGTTGGAACGCATTTCGATCGCCTTGATCAATTCGTAACCATGACGGGGATGTTCAGACAGCAGCATCAACAGCATGGCCTGCAAGTCTTCAGCCGAAAACTTGCGGCCACGGGTGAGGGCATCTTTGGCAGGACGCTGCCCGGACTCGGCGCGAGACGCGGAGCGCGACGCGTTGCGGCGCTTTTTTATATCGTAAGACATATATCTTACGATACACCCACCTCATTGGCCGGTCAATAGCACGAAAGAAAAGCCGACGCCGACTATAATTTTCAACACCTTTGATATACATCAAGTATCGTTGGTCTTGCACGTGCTTTTGCATTCAACAATCTGTCAGGATAATGAAAGCAAGGGCGAGCTTGCGCGTCCTCCCTGACAACAACACCCTAAATTCCAGGAGATTTTTTTCATGTCTTCCTCTCAACAGCGCCCCATTCTGGTGGCCACCGATCTGAGCGCCCGCAGTGACCGCGCCCTGGACCGTGCGCTTCAGCTTGCCCAATCGCGCCAGTGCAACTTGGTGGTCCTGTATGTCATTGAGTCATCCTGGAAAGATAAGTTCACGACGCCGCGCTGGAGCCGCCCGATTGCCGACGTTCGGGAACTCGCCCAGACGCGCTTGCAGCAAATCCTCGGGGCGGCCGCCACCCAGTCCGGCGTCAACATCGAGTTGATGGTCAAGGAAGGCAACACCGTTCAAGCCATTCAAGAGGTCGCCCA
>JBAYOI010000122.1:0-8574 GCA_041678365.1 Pigmentiphaga sp.
CGACTTCGTTAGCTATATTCATGAGACCAGGATTTTAACCCGTCGGAAGCCACTAGGGTTTACTAGTGAGTGTCTTGACGAAGGGATTTAAAAAATCGACTATTAATTTAATATCGATTTTTTTCAAGTTGTCGGTTCAGCAATGGTTCTGTAACTTTCGTTACCGCGTTTGTTTTTCAGTCGTCACAATAGCTGGCGCGGCACGCGTCAACTGACTCAAGTCCGTTTTCTCACCCAACGGGGGCAAGCATGAAAGCACTAAAACTTCTGGGTTGTGCACTGGGTTTAACTGTCGCAGGGGGCAGTTTCGCACAACAGCCCATCAAAATCGGCTTTGTTGCTGAAATGTCCGGAACCCAGGCCGAATACGGTCTGCAAATCACCAACGGCGCCAAACTTTACATCAAAGAGCATGGCGATGTCGTGGCCGGCCGCAAAATTGAGCTGGTCATCAAAGATGTGGGGGGCGCCAACCCTGAAGTCGCCAAGCGCGTGGCCACGGAGCTGTTGACGCGTGACAAGGTGGACTTCCTGGCGGGCTTCGGCTTCACCCCGAACGCGCTGGCCGTCGCGCCGCTGGCCACACAGGCCAAAGTGCCCATGGTCGTCATGAACGCGGCCACCTCGGTCATCACCGAGCGCTCCCCGTTCATCGTGCGCACCTCAATGACGCTCCCGCAGAACGCCTACGCCATTGCGGACTGGGCGTTGAAGAACAACATCAAGACGGTCTACTCTCTGTACGCGGACTACGGCCCCGGCCAAGATGCCAACAAGCAATTCCGCGAGACCTTCACCCAGGGCGGCGGCAAAATCCTCAATGAAGTCGCCGTACCGCTGAAAAACCCGGAATTCGGCCCCTATATGCAGCGGATCCGCGATGCCAAGCCTGACGCCGCCTTCCTGTGGTTCCCGTCGGGTGAGCTGTCAGCCATGCTGCTGCGTTCGTTCAAGGAACGCGGCCTGGACCAGGCGGGCATTCGCGCCATCGGCACCGGCGACGCCACTGACGATATGTTCCTGGACAGCATGGGCGATGCCGCCGAAGGCATGGTGAACTCCTTCCATTACTCCGATGCCCATGATTCGGACAAGAATCGCGCCTACGTCAAAGGCTATCAAGAGATGTTCGGCACCTCGATCCGCCCGAACTTCATGTCGGTGGGTGGCTATGACGGCATGCACGCCATCTACCAGGCCATCAAGGCGCTGGACGGCAAGCTCGGCGATGGCGCCAAGGCCGTTGAAGCCATGAAAGGACTCAAGTGGGAAAGCCCGCGCGGACCGATCTCCATTGATCCGGAAACCCGTGACATTATCCAGGATATCTATATCCGCAAGGTCGAAAAACGCGGCAACCATCTGGTCAACGCCGAGTTCGACAAAATCCCGGCGGTCAAAGATCCTGGCAAAGCCAAATAAGGGCGAAGCCTGAGCACGCCTACGCCGCGCCCCGTCCCGTCTTTTCCGGCGGGCGGGGCCCACTGCCCGGTTCAGCGCAGACACGTGCCTAGGCAGCGCCGGACGCGTGGCGCTCCTCCGATTGGCGCCGCTTCTCGGAAAGACGGCGCAACGCGCATCAAACCCATTACCTCTGGAAGGACCCATGGGCATCGTTATCTTTGACGGTCTTGCTTACGGCATGTTGCTGTTCCTGATCGGGGTCGGTTTATCGATCACGCTCGGCCTGATGAACTTCGTCAATCTGGCGCATGGCGCCTTCGCCATGGTGGGCGGTTATGCCGCGGCCTTGACGATGGTGCATTGGCAATTCCCCTTTCCGGCGGCATTGCTCGCGGGCTTTATTGCGGGAGCCCTGACCGGCGCCTGTCTTGAACGTCTCTTTTTTTGCAGGCTGTATCGCTCGCACCCGCTTGACCATGTCCTGCTGTCAATCGGGATTGTTTTCGTCTTCGTCTCCGGCGCCACCTGGATCTTCGGCCCCACCATGCAGGCCTTCACCCCGCCCACCTGGCTGCGGGGGCAAACCCGGCTGTTCGGGCTGGATGTCGGCACCTACCGCCTGTTCCTGATCATTGTCGGCGCCTGCGTCCTCGCGCTGTTGCTGCTGCTGATCAACAAGACCCGCTTTGGCGCCATGATCCGCGCCTCGGTTGACAACCAGCGGGTTGCCAATGCGCTGGGCGTCAAGGTCGAACGCCTGTTCTTCCTGACCTTCTCGCTGGGCTGCGGCCTGGCTGGACTGGGCGGCGCGCTCGGACTCGGCATGCTCGGGCTGGATCCCACCTTCCCGCTCAAATACATGATTTATTTTCTGATCGTGGTGTGCGTGGGCGGCGCGGGCACCATCATGGGGCCCTTCGTGGCGGCCATGCTGGTCGGCATCGTGGACATTGCCGGCAAATACTACATTCCGCAAACCGGCGCCTTCCTGATCTATGTCTTTATGATCGTCATCCTGCTGGTCCGGCCGCGGGGCCTGATTCCGAAACGGGGATAAGCATGAAGCTCACCATAAGCCCTCGTCAGTTGTTGCTGATCGAAGTCCTGTTCTGGATCATCATTGCGGCAACCTACTTCATTTTCCCCGATCGCCTGGTCCTGATCACGCAAATCCTCATTGCCGGGCTGTTCGCGGTGTCGCTGGACATTGCGCTCGGTTATGCGGGCATCCTGACGGTCGGCCATGCCGCCTTCTTCGGCGCGGGCGCCTATCTGGCGGGACTGCTGGCCAAGTATGGCTGGGGAGAACCCTTTTCGGCGCTCGGCCTGGCGCTGATCGTATGCGGCGTGCTGGGCTATCTGCTCAGTTATCTGGTCGTCAAGGGCGCGGAGCTGACCCGCCTGATGATCACGATCGGCATCTGCGTCATGCTTTATGAGCTTGCCAACCGGTTCTCGTCCGTCACCGGCGGCGCGGACGGGCTGCAAGGCGTCGTGATAGACCCGCTGTTCGGCCTCTTCGAGTTCGATCTCTGGGGCAAGGTCGGCTTCATCTATACGCTGTCCATCGTGCTGCTCGTGTTCCTCGGCGTCCGGCTGATGCTGAAATCGCCATTCGGCCTGGCCTTGAAAGGGATCCATGACAACCCGCGGCGCATGCGCGCCATCGGTTCGCCAGTGGATGCCCGGCTGCGTACCGCTTACTGCTTCTCGGCCGCCATCGCGGGCGTGGCGGGCGCCCTGCTTGCGCAGAACACGCAGTTCGTCGGCCTTGAAATGATCGGCTTCAACCGCTCCGCGGAAATCCTGATCGTGCTGATCCTTGGCGGCACCGGGCGCCTGTACGGGGGCATCATCGGCGCCATCCTGTATATGTGCGTGCACGAGTTCTTTGCAGACCTGAATCCGCAATTCTGGATGTTCTGGCTCGGCATTTTCCTGATCGTCATCGTCATGGTTGGACGAGGCGGCGTATTGGGCGGCCTGGCCCGCATCGTTCGCATCAAGGAGACACGATGAGCACCACGCCCACGCTCCGGACGCAAGGATTGACCAAGCAATTCGGCTCCTTCACCGCCGTCAGCGACGTCACCCTCTCCATTCCGCCCGGTTCGCGCCAGGCGCTGATCGGCCCCAATGGCGCGGGCAAGACCACGCTGATCAACCTGCTGACCGGCGTGCTGAAGCCCAGCAAGGGGAAGATCCTGCTTGATGAGCTCGACATTACGCCCTTCAGCCCGAACAAGCGCGTTCACCTGGGCCTGGTCCGGACCTTTCAGATCAATACGCTGTTTCCGCAGTTGACGCCGATGCAGGCCGCCTCGCTCGCCATCACCGAACGCGAAGGCCTGGCCAAGGTCTGGTGGCGGACCCTGCGCAGTTATTCCTGGGTCGCGGATGAGGCGGAAACCCTGCTCAAGCAATTCAAGCTGGGGGATTACCTCTACACCGACACCGCCGAAATGCCCTACGGCAAACAGCGTTTGCTGGAGATCGTGCTGGCCCTGGCGGCCAAGCCGACCATCCTCTTGCTTGATGAGCCGGCCGCGGGCGTACCCGAGGATGAAAGCGCCGAGGTCTTTGAAGCCATTGAGCGTCTGCCTGCTTCAATGAGCGTTTTATTTATTGAACACGACATGGGATTGGTGTTCCGCTTTGCCCAGAAAATTTCCGTTCTGGTCGGCGGCGCCGTACTGGTGGAAGGCACGCCTGAAGCCATTGCCAATGACCCCCGGGTTCGTGAAGCTTATTTGGGGAAGGCCCGTGTCTGATTTTCTTGAAGTTCGCAATCTGACGGCGGGCTATGGCTCGGCGGTCGTGCTCAATGACTTGTCACTGCAGGTTGAGCGCGGCAAAAGCCTGGCCATCCTGGGCCGCAACGGGGTCGGAAAAACCACCTTCCTGGAAACCCTGATGGGCAACACCACGGTCAAATCCGGCTCCATCCACTGGCTTGGCCAGAACATCACCAAACTGGCGCCGTCCGAACGCGCCCGGCGCGGTATTGGATGGGTACCGCAGGAGCGCGAGGTCTTTCCGTCTCTGACCGTCAAAGAAAACCTCGAAGTCATCAGCCGCGGCAGCCACTGGAACCTGGAACGCGTCTATGCCCTGTTCCCCCGGCTGAAAGAGCGCAGCGGCAACTATGGCAACCAGTTGTCGGGCGGCGAGCAGCAGATGCTGGCCGTGGGCCGGGCGCTGATGACCAATCCGCAGTTGTTGCTGCTTGATGAGCCAATGGAAGGCCTGGCCCCGATCATCGTTGAAGAACTGTCCGCGTCCATCATGGACATGTGTGCCCGGGAAGGGCTGACCACCATCATTGTCGAACAGCATCCGGTGCTGGCGCTGGCCATGTCCGAACAAGTCATCGTTCTCGAACGCGGCACGGTCCGGCACACTGGCCCCAGCGCGGCGCTCGCCAACGATCCGCAGTTGCTGAATGAACTCGTCGGCGTCCATGCCGCCTGACCCTCTTTAGATAGGAGCTGCTACCACCATGCCAAAAATTCTTGTCCATTCCAGCAATGCGCCCACCACCGGTTTCTCCCAGGGAGCACCGTCACCGTTGGCCCAGGCCATCCGCGCGGGCGATTTTCTGTATGTGTCGGGCCAAGGTCCGCTCGATCCGGTTTCCAAAGAAGTCGTCGCGGGCGACATCGCCCTGCAAACCCGCCAGACGCTCAGCAATCTGATGGCGGTCTTGGAGGCGGGGGGCGCAAGCAAGGAGCACATTGTCAACATGCGGGTCTGCCTGCGCAATACCGCGGACTTCCCGGCCTTCAACGACGCTTTCCGGACCTTCATGGACGGAGAAAAAGTCACGCGCACCTGCATCGGCGGCACGCCGCACCGGGCGGGCGTCAATGTAGAAATCGACTGCGTGGCCTACTTGGGCTGAGCACGACGTCCAGGAGAAGCACCATGAATCCGATGCCGATTGTCCACCTGCTTGATCGCGGTCATGAACTGGCCGCGACCGGCAAGCGCGTCAGCGTCCTGTGGCAGGAACCCGAGAGCCTGGTGTTCGTGGCGCGCGGGCGGGAATACCGGAGCGAATTCCACATCAACCCCAGCGATGAAATGATGTATGCCATCAAGGGCACGCTCACGCTGCATTACCGAACACCCGAAGGCAAGGAAGACGTGGCCGTGATTCCGGAAGGTTCCGTCATCTATACCCCCGGCGGCGTCCCGCATTCGCCGCGCTTTGCCCCGGACGACTACATCCTGGTGCAGGAGCGCAAACGCCGCCCCGGCGAAGTTGACTGCTTCCAGTGGTATTGCCCCGCTTGTGATGAACTGCTGCATGAAGCGCAGGCGGTGGTTGACGACTACACCAAGGACCCGGTCTCAAAAGCCTATGCCGACTTCTTCGGCAGTGAGGCCTTGCGTACCTGCAAGGCCTGCGGAAACGTGATGCCCGCCCCGCCGCAAAGCTGAGCGGGGCGGTCGAACGCTTAACGCGAGGGACTGCGGGGCCGCGCGTTGGATCGCGGTTGTGTCGAACGTTCCGTATTGCCCCGGGCACGCTCGCCCGTTGCCGCCCGGCCGGGACGATTGGCGCTGCGGGAAGCCGCGGGCGCCTGATCGCGGCGGCCTGCCGGTTTGGCGGATCCCGAACGGCCTGCGGGACGCGGCGGACGCTCTTCCTGAACCGGCGCGATGGGCAAGCTTGCCACGAAGTCCGGCGCGGGCAGCTGCTCGATTTTTCGCTTGATCAGCTTTTCAATATCCGCCAGCAGCTTGACCTCTTCGCCGTCCACCAAGGACAAGGCCGCGCCGCTTGCGCCCGCCCGGCCGGTCCGGCCAATCCGGTGCACGTAATCTTCCGGCACGTTCGGCAGTTCGAAGTTGATGACTTGCGGCAGTTGATCAATGTCCAGGCCGCGCGCAGCAATATCAGTGGCCACCAGCACCGCGACGCTGCCCGCCTTGAAGCCCGACAAGGCCTTGGTCCGGGCGGACTGGCTCTTGTTGCCGTGGATGGCCGCCGCCGACACACCATCCTTGACCAGCTTCTCAGCCAGGCGGTTGGCGCCGTGCTTGGTCCGTGTGAAGACCAGCACCTGATCCCAGCCCTGCTCACGGATCAAATGGCTGACGACGTCGCGCTTATGGCCCTTGTGGACCCGCATCACGTGCTGCGTCACCAGCTCCGACGCCGTATTGCGGCGCGCCACCGAGACTTCCTCCGGCTGATTCAGCACGCCGCGCGCCAGTTCGCGGATCTCATCCGAGAACGTGGCCGAGAACAGCAGGTTCTGCCGGGATTTTGGCAGCAAGGCCAGAATTTTACGGATGTCCCGGATGAAGCCCATGTCGAGCATGCGATCGGCTTCATCAAGGATCAGGATTTCAACGCCGCTCAGGTCCAGGGTTTTCTGGCCGACGTGATCCAGCAACCGGCCCGGCGTTGCCACCAGGATATCGATCGGCTTTCTCATTGCGGCGATCTGCGGGTTGATGTTGACGCCGCCAAACATGACGAAAGACTGGAGCGGCAAATATTTGCCGTAGGTTTTGACGGACTCGTCCACCTGGGCCGCCAGCTCGCGGGTCGGGGTCAGGATCAGGCAACGCGGCCGACCCGGTTTTTTCGGGGCGGCACGTTGGCTCAACAGGGTCAGCACCGGCAGCGTGAAGCCCGCCGTTTTTCCGGTCCCGGTCTGGGCGGCGGCCAGCAAGTCGCGTTCTTGCAACACAAAGGGAATGGCTTGCGCCTGGATAGGCGTTGGGCGCGTATAGCCCGTCTCGGCCACCGCGCGTTGAACCGCTTCGGCCAGGCCAAGATCTGAAAACATCAATTCGGAAGTACTCAAAACAACTCCAGCGCCTGCCTACCGTCTGCGGACGGCTCCAATCTGGGGAGGCGTGAGGGGGGAGAAAGGCTGGTGAACTCAGCGAAATGCTGCCAGCGCGCTTTCCTTCGCATTGGAGGAACGAAGAAAACACATAGTGTACCTTGTCAATGGATATCCTAGTAGAAACCCCTAGTGAACGCGTTGATCGATCGCCTTATAGTTGAAGCGTTTCACTTGCAAATCAACGTTTTAAATAAGAAACACCCGTCCCGAAGACGATTTCCGCCCTGGCAAGTGGGGCGCGCTTCACTGCCTTGGTGTTTCACCCCCTGGAGAAAGACATGTCTGATCAACAACAGCCCCGTTCCTGGGACCGTCCGGAAGGCGCCTCCCTGGAAGAGTGGATGCAAACCCGCATTGCCCGCTACTCCACGCGTAAATATGACTGGGACGCCCTCAAATTCCAGGCTGACTACGATCCCAAATTCGCGCGCGCCCAAATGCGCTATGTCGGCACCGGCGGTACAGGCGTCTCCACGGACAACAACACCGTGCCTTCCGAGCACTTCACGTTCTCGACCATGGTCATCCCGGCCGGTCACGAAGGCCCGCCCCACCTGCACACCGACGTTGAAGAAATCTTCTTCCTGATGCGCGGCAAACTCAAGGTCGTCATTGAAAAGGACGGCGAGCGCTTTGAGACCATCATGACGGACCGCGACCTGATCTCGGTGCCGCCCGGCGTGTACCGCGAAGAGATCAACATCGGCGACGAAGATGCGCTGATGTGCGTGATGCTGGGTTCGAAAAAGCCCATCACCCCGACCTATCCGCCCGAGCACCCGCTGGCCAGCATCAAGCGCGAGAAGAAGTGAGGTTGAGCCGTGCAGACAGAACCGATCCTGGCCCCTGACGTTTCCCCCGCCACCCTGGCTTTGCTGGAGCAGGCGTTTGCCAACCAGACCGTACTGACGCCCAGCGGGCCGCAGTGCTATCGGGAAGCAGGCGCGGCCTGTACGTCGGGGCTGCCCATCGTTCTGTTGCACGGCATCGGCTCCGGCGCGGGCTCCTGGCTGCACGTGGCCATGCACTTGCGCGAACAGGCGCGCGTCATCGCCTGGGACGCCCCCGGTTACGGGGGCTCCGCGCCGCTGGCGCAATCCTCGCCCACGCCGGACGATTACGCTGAGCGCCTGCTGCAAATGCTCGATGCGCTGAACATCCCGCAATGCATTCTGGTCGGCCACTCGTTGGGCACCCTGATGGGCAGCGCCTTCGCCCACCGTTATCCGGCGCGTGTGAAATGCCTGATGCTGTTCAGCCCCACCCGGGGCTATGGCAACCCGGCGCTGGCCGAGCGGCGCGC
>JBAYOI010000123.1:0-8530 GCA_041678365.1 Pigmentiphaga sp.
GCCCTTCGCGCACCAGCACCGCCAGCAGATCCTGCTCACCGCCACCGGCGGCCCGCGTCTGGTTCAGGCCCAGGCGGCTGGGAAAGATTTCGATTTCAACCGGCAAGAGGAAATTGCGGCGCGTCGGCTGATACTGGATGCCGATTTCCTTCACTTCACCAATCACCACGCCGCGAAAATCCACCGGCGCGCCCACGGACAACCCCCGCACCGTCTGATCGAAGTTCAACACCATGCGAACACCCTGCCCATCGTCCGGCTTCAGCGCATCCCCCTGTTTTTCCGCCAGCGCAAACACCGTACCGGCCGCCGCCTCATCGCCCAGCGGGCTGTTCGGCACATCAAGGAAGGCAATGCCTCCCATCAGGATGCTGACGACCGACTCGGTGTGCAGCTTGACCCCGCCCGCGCCGAACTCGACGTCAATGCCGCTGGCATTCCAGAAGCGCGTGCTGGTGCGGACATATTTGTCATAAGGCTCATGGACGAAGATTTTGACCGTCACGCCCGCGCCGTTCTGATCCAGCTCGAATGCCGTCACCTGGCCGACCGAAATATTCCGGTAGTACACCGGCGCGCCGATGTCGATCGAGCCCAGGTTCTGCGCGCGCAGCAGGAATTCCTTGCCCGGCAGCCCTTGCGTCACGACAGGCGGGGTTTCAAGGCCGATGAATTCCGTTGTGCGCTGCGTGGAATCACCAACGTCCACGCCAATATAGGCGCCGGACAGCAAGGTGCCGAGCCCGCTGACGCCACTCGCGGCAACACGCGGACGCACCACCCAGAAACGCGAGTCCTCCACCGCGATCTCACTGACGTCGCGGGACAGCTCCACTTCAACGACCACGGAGGCGCGATCCCGCGACAGACGGATCTCGCGCACTTCGCCAATGTCCACGTCTTTGTATTTGACCTTGGTCTGCCCCGCGGCCAGCCCCTCCGCGGTGCGAAAGGTGATCTCGATCCGTTCGCCGCGCTGGTTGAAACTATGGAACAACAGCGACAGGCTGACGATGGCCGCCACGATCGGAATGATCCAGACAATGGAGGGCCGCCACTTGGCCGGTTTCACCACCTTGGGCTCGGTCATTTCAGGGTGGGGGGGTTCAGTCTTTGTGCTCATGGTTATCAGCTAGGGAGTCCCAGATCAGGCGCGGATCGAAATGATGAGAGGCCAGCATGGTCAGGATGACAACGGCGCCAAAGGCCGCCACGCCCGCCTCGGGGCGCACGGTTGCCAGCGACCCCATGCGGACCAGCGAAGACAGCAGCGCGACAACGAACACATCCACCATCGACCAGCGCCCCACCACTTCCACCATGCGATACAGCCGGGTCCGCTCGGCGGCCCAGCGTTTCATCCGGCATTGGACGCTGATCAGCAGAAAAAGCAGCGCGCCCAATTTGAACAAGGGAATGACCACGCTGGCGATAAACACCACGCCCGCCACCAGGTAGGAGCCATCCCGCCACAAATAGATCACACCGCCAATAATCGTGTTGTACTGCTCTCCCAACAGGGTGCCGGTCACCATGATCGGCAATAGGTTGGCCGGTCCGTAGAGCGCGATGGCCGCCAGAAGGAAAGCCCAGCAATAGGCCAGGCTGTCCGGCTTGCGGCGGTGCAGGCGGGCCTGGCAGCGCGGGCACGGCTGGCCGTCAAGCCGCAGCGGCCAAACCGCCTCACAAGCATGGCAGGATAACAAACCCGCCTGAGTCGCCGTCGCCATGGGGACCGACTCTGCCCGCGGACCGTGTGGCGCCAGGGATTCACGGGCAGAAGCCGTTCCTGCGTGGGAGGCCGGTTCAGTCATGGGCAGACTCCGGCTCATACAGCCACAGATGGGTCGGATTGAAACTGATCATCACCGCCACCAGCACCGTCATCACGCCAAACGACCACAAGGCCACACCCGGTATCAAGGTGGCCATGGCGGCAAGCTTGACCAAGGAAGCCACCACGCCCAGCATGAAGACTTCCAGCATGCCCCAGGGACGCAGGCTCTTGATCAGCCGGATGGATTGGGCAAAGCCGGGCGGGCGGCGGCCCAGCCTCAACTGCCACAGCACGAACATCATCAACAGCAGCTCCAGTGCCGGAAACGCAATAGTGGGCAGAAAGACCATCAGCGCCGCCAGATAGCGTCCATCCTGCCACAATACCTGCGTTGACTCGAACAAGGTGGTGTGGCGCGTCAAACTCTTGACCTGGATTTCAACGATGGGAAACAGATTGCAAAGCAGAAACGTGATCAGCGCGGTGATGACAACGGGCAGCAAGGCATCATAGCGGCGGCGCGTGTCGCGGAACAGCTCATTCCCGCAGCGCGTGCACAGGATACGCTCGCCAGGCTCCACCGGCACGCGGGGGAAGACCGCATCGCACTGACTGCATACCATCACGCGAAGGTTCGGCGCCATCCGCTCCGCCACTGGCATCACCTCAGCCTCAGACCGTGCCGCCGACGGTCAAGCCCTCAATGCACAAGGTGGGCTGGCCCACGCCAACCGGCACACTTTGTCCATCTTTGCCACACGTCCCAACACCGGAATCCAGCCCCAGGTCATTGCCGACCATCGACACCCGGGTCATCGCATCCGGGCCATTGCCGATCAAGGTTGCGCCCTTGACCGGCGCCGTCACCCTGCCGTCTTCGATCAGATAGGCTTCCGAGGTGGAGAACACGAATTTTCCGCTCGTGATGTCCACCTGCCCACCGCCGAAGTTCACGGCATAAATGCCTTTCTTGACGGAACGCAGGATTTCTTCCGGCTCATGCTGACCCGCCAACATATACGTATTGGTCATGCGCGGCATCGGCAGATGGGCAAAGGACTCACGTCGGCCATTGCCGGTCACCGGCGTATTCATCAGGCCCGCATTCAGCGTGTCCTGCATATAGCCCCGCAGGATTCCGTCTTCGATCAGCACATTGCGCTGCGTTGGATTGCCTTCATCGTCAATATTCAGCGAACCGCGCCGATCCGCCAGCGTGCCGTCATCCACCACCGTCACGCCCTTGGCCGCCACCCGCTCCCCAACGCGGCCGGAGAAAATGCTGGACCCCTTGCGGTTGAAGTCGCCTTCCAGCCCATGCCCGACGGCCTCGTGCAGCAGAATGCCGGGCCAGCCCGGCCCAAGCACGACGGTCATTTCCCCGGCGGGTGCCGGGACCGCCTCAAGATTGATCAAGGCTTCATGCACGGCGCGGTCCACATACGAGGACAGCAGCTCGGGCGTGAACGACGCGAAGCCGAAACGGCCGCCGCCCCCGCCATGTCCCATTTCACGCCTGCCGTTCTGTTCGGCAATCACGGTCAATGACAAACGGATCAGCGGGCGGATGTCCGCCGCCAGCTTGCCATTGGACGCCAGCACCATGACCACGTCGTACTCGGCGCCCAGACTGGCCATGACTTGCACGACGCGGGGATCCTTGGCCCGCGCCATACGCTCGACCTGTTCGAGCAGGGCGACCTTCTGCGTGGCCGCAATGCCGCTGAATGGATCCTGGGGCGCATACAGATCACGCGGCGGCTGCCAGATGGCGGGGCTGCTGATCTTGACCTGCCCCTCACCCTGCGCGGCGATGGAACGCACCGCCCGGCTGGAGTCGAGCAGCGCATCCGCGGACAGCGTATCGGAATAGGCGAACGCGGTTTTTTCGCCGCTGATGGCGCGCACCCCGACCCCTTGCTCAATGGAGAAGCTGCCGGTTTTGACAATGCCTTCTTCCAGGCTCCAGCCTTCACTGCGCGTGTACTGGAAATACAGATCGGCGTAATCGACCTGATGGGTGAAGATTTCTCCCAGAGCACGCTGCAAATGGCTTTCGGTCAGGCCCCACGGCTCCAGAAGAAGCGTGTGGGCAACCTGCAAGGCCTCGGGCTGAGTAGTGGACAAATGCATGAATATCGCTAAACAAAAAAGAGGTATGAACTATAGAACACGATGCCGCCAGGCAGGCAAATCAATACGTATCTGGGCCTGACGCGCCAGATCGAGGGGTCCGACCACAATGCCGGGCCCTTCCGGCAGGCATTGCAATACTTCTCCCCAGGGGTCGATCAACATCGAATGCCCCCAGGTCCGGCGCCCGTTCGGATGCGTGCCGCCCTGCGCGGCCGCCAACACGAAACATTGATTTTCAATCGCGCGGGCGCGCAGCAGGATCTCCCAATGCGCCTGCCCTGTGGTGTAGGTGAAGGCGGCCGGCACAACAATCAAGTCCAGCACACCCTGGCTGCGGTACAGCTCCGGAAAGCGAAGGTCATAGCACGTGGACAGTCCCACCCGCCCCCAGGGCACGTCCAGCACGACCGGACGGTCCCCCGCCACGATGCAGCGGGCCTCGTCATAGGACTCCATGCCCCGCGTGAAGTTGAACAGGTGGATTTTGTCATAGCGCGCCAGCAGCGTTCCGTCCGGCCCATAAGCCATCGAGGTGTTGAACACCCGGCCCGGATCATTGCTGTCCAGCGGCAAAGTGCCGCCCAGCAAGACGATCTGGTGGCGCCTGGCCTGCGCCGACAAGAAAGCCTGGATCGGCCCGCTGCCTTCCTGCTCCTTGATCAGCAGCTTGTCTTCATCGCGTTTGCCCATCAGGCAGAAGTACTCGGGCAAGGCAACCAGCTCCGCGCCCAGGCCGACCGCCTCGGCAATCAGGCGCTCCGCCTGCGCCAGGTTGTCGTCCAGGTTCATGCCGGACACCAGTTGCACCGCCGCCACCCGAGGCAGCGGCGTGGACGCTTGATTCTTCAGGGGACTCATGGAGACGCTTCCTCCGGATTCGGCCCCGCGCCGCGGGACACTTTGACGATGTTGGGCTCTTGCCAGCTTCCCGTGACGTCATACTGATAGGTCAGGACCGAAGAAAGCTGGTTCTGCATCAACCATTGCGCCAGGAACACCCCCAGGCCAATGGCCGGATTCACCACGGCGCCATACAGCAATGACGCGGCGCCCGCATCAAGCTGCGGGATCACGACCACCCGCAAGTCCTGCGTTTCCTGATGCAAATCGGCCTTGCCCGCCATCATCACCGTTGCGCTGGGTCCACCCATTTTAAAGGAATCCGTGTGAGCCACCCCGCCTTCGATCCGGACCTGCCCGCGAATCGAGTCATAGGCGAAGCCTTGCGAGAACACGTCGCTGAAATCCAGCGCCACGCGGCGCGGCAGCGCCTGCAAGGAAAGCATGTTCAACAGCTTGGCGGCGCCCGGCTCCACTTTCAGGAATCGACCTTGATCTAGCTGCAGGTCCACCTTGCCCGACAGGCTCGGCAGATCCAGCGAATACGGCAGGCCGTTCCAGCGCAGTTGCGCGCTGATGGCCCCCTTTCCGCCCTCCATCGCGTCGGCGAATCCGAAGCGCTTCAAGGTGCCGCCGCTGTCTTCCAGCCGGTATTGGGCATCCAGAAACATCTCCGGCAGCCGCGACCCGCTGTCCTCGGAACTGCGCCAGACCCCCTTGCCCTCCAGTACGCCTTCCGGGTTGCGCAGGCTGACCGTCTGCAGTTGCCAGGCGCGCTGCTGCGCATCATGCCTGGCTTGCAGTTCCAGCCGCCCCAGATGATGGTCACGGTAGTAGAAGCGCTTCACGACGACGTCCACTTCCGGCACCAGGCCATCCATCTTGCCCTGCGTCGCTTTTTCCGTATCGCGCTTGCTCATTTCCTCAGTGATCCGCAGCCGGTCCAACCGAGCAAACAAGCGGGCGGGCCTGCCAAAAGCTTGCGCCGTCTGCCAGCTCAAAATCCCTTCCGCCTCATCGGCGCTGACCGAAACCGACCAGGAATCGCCTTCCGCTTCCTCATGGTAAGTAGCGTGTAAATCCAATCCGTGCCAGGCTTGCCCGTCCAGCCGCAATTGAGGGGTCTGCAATTGCACCGACTTGATCGGCGGCAGCCGGTCGGCCACGTCTCCCGCCACCGGTCCGGCCACCGCGTCCACTTTTTCCTCTCCGGTGCCGCTGCCAGTCAAGCGCCCCACCAGCGCCAGCCAAGGATCCAGGTCCAGGCTCGGTCCCTTGGCATGAAAGTGCAGGCCGGGTTCAGACAGCACCGCCGGCGCGCCGAGGCTGACCACCGCCCGGTCCTGGTTCGGCGCGCCGTGATGGCGCTC
This sequence comes from Pigmentiphaga sp., assembly GCA_041678365.1. Lineage (GTDB taxonomy): Bacteria > Pseudomonadota > Gammaproteobacteria > Burkholderiales > Burkholderiaceae_B > Pigmentiphaga. The sequence continues at coordinate 6,124 of JBAYOI010000123.1, forward strand.
CCAGATACCCTCCGCCAACGTACCCAGCGACGCCGTCCATCGCTCGGCCTGCCCCGGCGCCTCCCCCATGGACCACTCCACCCGCAGCGGCAAGGACGATTCAGTCTTTTTTTGCAGCGGCGCGGGCAGATCCAGCCCCAAGCCTTGCAGCGAGGAGCGCACACGGACCCGCGCAGGCTGATGCTGCGTGGCGTCTATCTCTACACGATACGCGGTTTCGCCCGTCACCCGATCCCACAATGGCGACGGCAGCCAACTGGCCAGGCCCGCCTGGCTGATGCGCCCGTCCAGCTCGATCCGGCTGTTGCCGCCGCCCTCCCGGCGCGCGCGCATCGTCACCGGCTGGCCATGAAAACGTCCTGTTACCCCCTCGGACTGAATGCCGTTTTCATCGAAGGACAGTTCGCCGCTGATTTGCTCGACCATGGGCAACTCAGCCAGGTACTGGAAGCGGTTCTGCTTCAGCACCACCCGCCCCTGGACCTTGCTGGCCTCGACCTCGTCCAGCGGCATCGTCAAGGCCAGCGGAATCCGGACCTTGCCCTGCCCTTGACTCTCGGCAAGCTGTTCGTCTGTCAAGGCGTTCAAGGACGTGTTCTGGACCAGGCGCAACACCTGGGCCGCTTCCGCCGCCACCACGCCCTTGACGGTCAACAGCGGCTTCTTTTCCAGGTCCTCGATGCGGACCTGCGTCGGCTCCACCGGCAACCATGCGGTTTTATCCCGGCCAATCTGTCCTTGCTTGACGTTGGCAAGAATCCGGTCCTGATCAAAAACCAGCGTGCCAGTCAGGCTCCTGGCGTTCGGCCATACTGCTCCCTCAGCCAGGTACGGGGGCACGAGCACCAGACGGCCCGCGTCAATACGGGACGAAATCCGGAACACTTCTTCCTTCGAACCCGCAAACGGGAAGCGGTCCAGATCCCCGTCTACCTCAAACGCCGCCTCAGCCAAGCGTCCCGACTGGACCGCTTCCTTGACCCAGCGCCGCGCGTCGGCATCAACGGCCAAGGGCAGGTAACGGTGAACCCGTTGCGCCAGCCCCCGGCTGGCGGCACCGCTCAAGCGCAAGGTGCCCGACGGGCTCTGCCCCTGCTGCGTCCAGACCCCCTCGGCCGTGGCCGCAACGTCGGCATTTTCCAGACTGACCTGGTCGAAACGAACCCGGACCGGTCCGTCTTCCGGCGTCTCGATGACGGCCTTGCCGCGCAGTTGATCAAGCTGGATCAACGGATCTTCGAACAGACTCGGAAAGGCCAGCGTTGCGCCGGGCGCATCGATCTCTACCGTACTCTGGCGCGGCGTCCATTGCAGCGTGCCCCGCAACTGCGTGCCGCCGGGCCGCCCCGGCTCCTCGCCGGAGGCCTTTGGGTCATGTTTGTCGGGATTCAAGGCCAATTGCTCAAAGCCCAGATCAAGCGCGTTCGGCCGCCAGTCCTCCCCGTGCCGGTGGGCGCTGGCCGTCAACTGCCGCACCCGTCCCCGGGGCGCCATGTCCCGCAGGATCTGCTTCCCATCCGGCGCCAGCGGCAGGACCTCAAACAGCGGCTGCACCGACTCCAGCAGGAAATCCCGCAGGGTCACAGTCAGTGCCAACGGCGCGCCCGACGCGTCAGCCGTCCAGTCCAGCGCGGCCTGCTCCGGCGCGAACGTGGCGCCCTGCTCCGGCTCGAGCCTCAGTTGCTGGAAGGTCAGGTAATGGTGTTGATCCGCATGCGCATAGTTGAGCCGGGTCCGCAAGGCCTTGATCCGCAAGGCCTGCCCGGCGCCGTCTACCCAAGCCAGCGCCTCCCCGTGCGCATCCAGTTGTCCGGAAGACCACCGTCCTTGCTGCCAATCCGCCCAGGCGCGCAGCGAGGCCGTACCGTGGATCGTGGCGTTTTCCAACGGCACGGGCAGCCAGGCCGCCAAGCCGGGTAGCACCGCCTCGCCCGCTTCGGCAAACAGCGTGCCCGACCACTCACCCCAGGCATGTTCATGGCGGCTGAAACGCGCCCGGCGAAAATCACCGCGCAGCGCCACCGACTCCCCCAGCTCGGACGGCAGGCGCGCCGTCAGCTGAAAGCGATGGCGCCTGCCTTCATTCCGAACCTGAACCTGGATCGCCTCCACCTGCTGGACGGCGTCTTCCCGGCGCGCATCGATCAGCGTCAGGCGGCCCTGGCTCAATTGCAATTGCCCTTGGCGGGCCAGCCACTGCAAGACCGGCGCCTCCCCCTGGTCCGAGGCGTCAAGCACCTGCCCCGCCACTTCCCATTGTCCGGACGCCAGGCGGCGCAGTTGCAGCGCGGGCGCATCGATTTTCAGTTGAGAGAAGCGCGGCTCCAGCCGCAACAGGCTTCTCCAGGCCAGCACGCCCTGGATGCGCCGCACGGTCAGCGCGGGCGCCGCCCCATCCCGGGACGCA
>JBAYOI010000124.1:0-8510 GCA_041678365.1 Pigmentiphaga sp.
CCAGTTCCCCAAGGCGCAACTGATCGGCGGGGATGGTGATTTTGAACAGTTGCTTGCCCAGGTCGTGGGGTTCATTGAGGCGCCGTCCCTGGGCCTGTATTTGCCGCTGGACGTGCGCGGCACCGCGTTCCAGCAGCGTGTCTGGCAGGCCTTGCGCGAGGTGCCGCCGGGCGTCACGGTCAGCTATGCCGATATTGCCGAACGCATCGGCGCGCCCAAGGCGGTGCGGGCCGTGGCCAGCGCTTGCGGTGCGAACGCCATTGCCGTGGCCATTCCGTGCCACCGGGTGGTACGGCGCGACGGCGATATGGCTGGCTACCGCTGGGGCGTGGAGCGCAAACGCGAACTGCTGCGCCGCGAAGCCGAGGCTTGACCACGCGCCTATGCGCAAGCCTCGCCGTTTACGGCGAGGTCAAGCGAGGCAAATTTTAAATACGGCACCGCAGGTGCCCCCGTAGGGTGGCGGAGAGGCGCCGGCCGATACGGCCGGCGTTCTTCACCCGGGGAAGGGTCCTCACGCGACGCGGTGACGGTTCAGGCCTTCTCCGCGTTTTTCACGGCTTCTTGTTGGATATTCAGTTTGGAGATCAGATGGGACAGCTCGAGCATGGCGGCATCGGAGTTCGTGACCATCTGGCTGAATAGATGATGCAGCTGCGCAAAATCGCGTGCGCTGAGTTTGTCGAACAAAATATCGTTGACGGCGTATTGGGTTTCAGCCAGTCTGTCCAGCAGCTTGAAGCCTTCTTCGGTAATGCTCAGTACCATTTTGCGCCGATCAAGCAGATGCGGTCGTTTTGCGATCAAGCCGCGTTTTTGTAGTTTGCCGGTTTCTACCGTCACGAATGAACCACTGAAGTGCAGGTGGTCGGCCAATTGATTGACGGTGACTTCCCCCTCGGCCGACAGTTGCTTGATCGACAGCAGAATAGAAAACTGGACGCCGGATAGCCCGATAAGAGTGCCGAAGCCATCTCTGACAGCTAGCAGTCGGGCCGAAAAGTACAACAGCTTGTTGATTAGAGAACGAAACTCAGCATCCGAGCCGTTGACTAAAAATGCCGGTTGCGTAATGGTTAACGTCCGGTTGGTGTTTGGGGGCGCCATTGGTTTAATACCTTTGGATAAAACGTAAGTTTGCATTCTACCTGTCTAGTGTCTCATAGAAAGCGCGCTTGCATGTACGCATGCTAGACAGGTGTCGAATGCATGACGAACTAGGGTTTTCCTCAGCGTTTATGCAGGGATTTCGACATTGCAAAAAGTGATCGCCAGGTGTTTAATTGCCTTTCAAGCAAAGCTAATAATAAAAGATTAATGCATTCGCTAAATGCTTGCTGGCTGTTCTGTGCAATGAAAGCCGCCACGTTTCATGGCCCATGAAAACTCACCAAATGTAAGGTTTGTCGAGGAGAGAGACTGATGAAGATGACTTGGATGACCGCGCTGCTTGTATCGCTGGGTGCTGTGATGAGCCCGTTGCAGGCACAAGAAAAACCCGCGTCGGTTGGTGTCGGCGTGTTTACGTTCACGTCGGGTCCGGCTGCGGCATACGGTATGCCGGGCAAGAACGCAGCGGATTTGATGATTGATCAAATAAATAAGGACGGCGGTATTGCAGGAGTGCCGATCAAGGCAACCTTTGTTGACGAAGGGCAGGGCACGGAGGGCGTGATCGCCGAATACCGCCGCTTGGCTTCCAATGCGGAGAGTCAGGTCATGATTGCCGCGCTGTCGAGCTCCAATTGCCTGGCGCTTAAACCAGCCGTCGAGCAATTGAAGGTGCCGACTGTTGCCTGGAACTGCGATGCGCATCAATTGCTGGCTGACGGCAAAAGCAACTACTACTTCCGTCCCAGCGGTAATACGGTAAGCGAGTTTGCCGCGTATGCCTTGTATCTGTTGCAGCAGAAGCCCGATGTCAAGCGGGTGGCCATGGTGAACCCGGATTACGCCATGGGACACGATGCGGCGCAAATTTTCTCGGCGGCGCTGAAAGCCATTCGGCCGGACATCGAAATCGTGGCTGACTTGTTTCCCAAACTGGGTACCGCAAACTTCCAAACGGAAATCTCTCGTTTGCAGTCAGCGCGTCCCGATGTCGTATTCTCGGCGCTTTGGGGGGCGGACCTGACCAACTTCGTCAGGCAGGCGTCGCCACGCGGACTGTTTTCCCGGAGCCAGGTCATCCTGGCCTTGGGTGAAACCGTTCTGCAGCAGAAGAGCCTGCCCGAAGGCGTCATCGTTGGCGTGCTGGGCGATGGCTGGTGGATGTCACCCGATGCGCTGGCCAAACCGGAAACCAAACGATTTGTTGATGCCTACAAAGCGCGCTTTGGCGAGTATCCGGTCTTCCCCTCCATGAAAATGGCAAGCGCGTTTTCGTATATGACGGAAGCGTATAAAAAAGCCATGTCCGACAACGGCGGCAAGTGGCCCACGCGTGACGAGTTGGCGAAGGCCATGTCCAGCGGCAAGTTCGAAACCCTGACGGGAACCAGCACCATTCGTGAAGATAATGAGGGGGTGGTGGACCAGGTCATCGGCATGACCGTCAATTCGTCCGAGTATGACTTCCCTGTCATTGGCAACATGGTCCGTTATAGCGGTGAGGCGCTCACACCGCCCCAGGGGTCGGATCCGATGCAGTGGGTGAAGTCGATTAATGCGGACCTGCTGGCCTCCCTTCCCAAGCCGGGCAGCTATAAGTAATAACCCACGCGACGGCCGGGAAAGCGCTCTGCGGTTCCGGCCGTACTCACTTCGCGGGAACGAACTATGCTCGGAATGATTATTCCTTTGGTCGTCGATGGCCTGACGAACGCCGCGCTCATTTTCTTTGTGGCGGTGGGCCTGACGCTGGTGTTCAGCGTGTTGCGCGTGCTTAACGTGGCCCATGGCAGTTTTTACTCAATCGGCGCGTATATTGCCGCATCGCTGTGCTTGTGGGTGGTGTCGGCGGGGCTGAATCCCTGGCTGACTTTCGTTGCTTTATTGGCAAGTGCCGTCATTCTGGCCGCGGCGTTGGGCCCCTTGGTCGAAGCTACCTTGATACAGTGGACATTCGGCAAGCCTGAATCGGTGCAGATCCTGGCCACCTTCGGTCTGTTCCTGATTCTTGAGGATCTCCAGCGCATCGTCTTCGGGGTGACGTCCATCGCGGAAGACACGCCGATGCTCTTGCTCGGCGTCACGTCCATCGGTGACATGGTCTACCTGAACTATCAGCTCCTGTTGATCCTCGCGGCGATTGTGGTGGTCGTGGCTCTGCGCATGATGCTGGTCAAGTCCCGGATTGGAAAGCTGCTGTCGGCGGTGGTGTTCGACCGCGAAATGGCGCTCAGTGTGGGTATCAATACCAAGCGCCTGTTCCTGTTCGCTTTCACGCTGGGCGTGTTTCTTGCCGCGCTGGGCGGAGCGCTTGCCGCGCCAACGTCCGGCGCTGCGCCGGGCCTGGGGGCGGAGACCATCGTGCTCGCCTTTGCGGTGGCGGCTATCGGGGGCTTGGGCCAGATTGAAGGCGCGGCACTTGCCGCCGTCATCGTCGGGCTTGCGCGCGTGTTCGCCATTTATTTTGCGCCGCAGTTGGAAGCCGTTGCTCCCTATATCGTCATGCTGGTCGTTCTGTTGATCCGTCCATACGGGTTGTTTGGCAGTGACCAAGCGCGGAGGATTTAAGCCTTATGCGTCCTTTCATCTATCTTCTGGCCGCCCTGGCAATCGTGGGCATGGCGGCCGTGCCTTTTACCGCGCCCTGGCTGCAGTTTGTCCTGACCCTGGGTATTGCCAATGGGATGGTCGCGCTAGGGGTTGCCATTTTGTTGCGCGCCGGACTGATTTCCATTGGACACGCGATGTTCTTTGCCATCGGCGCCTACTGCATCGCCTTTTTGTCTCGAATGGGGATCAATGAGTTTGCGGCGCTATTGGTGCTGGGCGTGACGGGTTCCGCTGTGGCGGGATTGATCGTCGGCGCCTTCGTCGTGCGCTATCGGGCAATATTTTTTGCCATGCTCAACCTGGCCATTTCCATGGTCGTGTATTCGCTGATCGCCAAGATGCATGGCGTCACCGGCGGGACCGACGGCATGCCTTTGCATACGCCCACGTTTTTTGGCGTGTTGCTGGACAAGCCCGGGTTTGACCTGGCGCTTTACTACTTCGCGATAGTGCTGATGCTCATTATCGGCTATCTGGTGCACCGTTATTGGAAGAGTCCGCTTGGCTATGCGCTGTCGGCGATCGAAAGCAACGAGCTTCGGCTGGAATACCTGGGGGTGTCGGCCCGTTCCGTTTTGTTGATCGCCTATGTCGTCTCCGCGGCCATCTCGGGCCTGGGCGGGGTCATCGCAGGGAGCGCGATCGGCCATATTCTTCCCGACTTTGGTTATTGGACGTCATCGGCGCAGTTCGTATTGATTGCGGTACTGGGCGGGATCGGTGGCGCCGCAGGCCCCTTTCTGGGCGCCTTTTTCCTGGAGATGCTGCACTCGGCATCGGTCAATATCACCGATGCCTGGAACCTGATCACTGGCATCGCCCTGATCGTCGTGATTGTTTTCTTGCCGAGCGGCCTGTATGGGCTGTTTCGTAAACGTCGTCGGAGCGGATCATGAGCAAGCGCCCCTTATTGGAAGCCAAAGATCTGCACATTTCCTTTTCCGGCATGACGGCGGTGGCGGGGGTCGACCTGACTATTCATGAAGGCGAGTTTGTGGCGATCATCGGGCCGAACGGCTCGGGAAAAACGACATTTCTCAACCTGTGCACGGGCTACCTGAAGCCCAATAAGGGCGAGGTCTATCTGGATGGAACGCCCATTGTGGCGATGGCGCCCCGCAAGATCGCGCACCATGGCATTGCCAGGGCCTTTCAAATACCCCAGCTCTTTCTCGACCAAACCGTCCTGGACAATCTGCTGATTGCGATGGCGGCCAAGCAGGGCATCTGGTCGTGGTTTCAAAATCTCCGGACGGCGCGCCGACGCGCTGAGGCGATGGCGATGCTGACAATGGTCGGTTTGCAGGACGAGGCCGACCAGTTTGCGAGCGCCTTGCCGGAAGGGAAGCGCAAGCTGCTTGATATCGTGTTGGCGCTTGCCTTGAAGCCGCGGCTGATTCTGTTGGATGAGCCAACCAGCGGCGTGAGCACGATCGAGCGTTTTTCCTTGATGGAAACCTTGATGAAGGCCTTGCGGGAGGCCAAGGTGACGGCGTTGTTCGTCGAGCACGACATGGAGGTGGTGCAACGCTACGCAGACCGTGTCGCGGTGTGGGACAGCGGGCGTGTACTGACCGAAGGACCGCCCGCTGAGGTGTTCAGCAATGAAGAAGTCCTACGTAAAGTGGTCGGGGTGTAATCATGTCGATGGTCAATATTGAAGCGATCCATGTCGCCATTAACGGTATTCCTATTCTGCGGGGTGTCTCGCTCGCGCTCGAAGCGGGGAAGACCACGACCTTGATCGGTCGCAATGGCGCCGGTAAAACAACCACCTTGCGAGCCTTGATGGGCTTGCTCCCGATGCAGTCCGGAATGATCACGCTGAAGGGTGAGGAGATTGGTTCAACACCCGCTTATAGACGGGCGCATCAAGGAATTGGCTACGCGCCGGAGGATCGGCGTCTGGTGCCGACGTTTACCGTTGAAGACAACATTCTGTTGCCTGCGCTTGCCTTGAATCTGCCGGTTGCCGAGCGTACCCGCCGTTTGGAAGAAGTCTACGAACTGATGCCTTCGCTCGAAGTCATGCGCAAGCGTCCGGGAGGCGGGGTATCGGGCGGACAGGGAAAAATGGTCGCATTGGGGCGGGCCTTGATGGTGGCGCAATATGCCTTGGTGCTCGATGAGCCGTTCCAGGGCCTGGCCCCGGCTTTGGCGCTGGAGTATGCGCGGACGCTGGGCAAATTGCGTCATGAGCGGCCTGACCTGGCAATGCTGATCACGGAGTCCACACCCGCCCTGCTCGAAGAACTGGCTGACTACACGGTCCAGATCGAACGCGGAGAGATTCAATAACGTGAAGTAGGCCTGGCTCGCTCGCGCAGCGCCTAGGTATAACCCTAAATATATTTGATAAATAGCTAATAAAATTAGCTTTCATGATAGTATGAACGCATGGGGAATGAGCTTGTCTCATCAAGGTTTGGGGCAGCGAGGCGTTTCTGGTCATACCTATCATGCGGCAAATTTCTGGAGTATTTGAAAATGTTGAAGACTGGTTCAGAGCATCTGGAGTCATTGCGTGACGGACGCGTCATCTATGTAGGCAACGAGCGGGTGACCGACGTCACCACCCATCCGGCCTTTTGCAACGGCGCACAATCCATCGCCCGTATCTACGACCTCAAGCGCGCCCCCGAAAATCTCGATCGCATGAGTTTTGAAGAAAACGGCGAGCGTTACAGTGGCTACTACTTGCGTGCACGGAGCAAGGCGGATCTGGAGTTTCGTTATGGGGTGCACCGTGCCATTGCGGACAGCACTTACGGTATGTTCGGCCGTTCGCCTGATCACGTATCCAGTTTTGTCACGGGCATGAGCCTGAAGCCGGACGTCTTCGGCAAGTTCGCAGACAACTTGATGGCCTATTACGAACACATGCGCAAAACGGACAGCTATGCCGTTTATGCGGTCGTGCCGCCCGCGTCGGCGCGCACGCCCGAGTTCTATCAGACCAACAACCTGCCCATGCCCTCGCTGCGCGTGGTCCGTGAAGACGATGACGGCATTGTCATTTCGGGCATCAAGATGTTGGCAACGGGCGCCGCCTATGCCAACGAAATCTGGATCGGCAACTTGATCCCACTGGCGCCCGACCAAGCCGACCAGGCCATTACTTGCGTCGTGCCCTGCAACGCGCCAGGGGTGGAACTCTGGTCGCGCAAGCCGATGGGCCGAGACACCTGGTGCGACTTTGAAAATCCACTGGCCCACCGTTTCGACGAGTCGGACGCCATGTTGTTTTGCAACGAGGTGAAGGTGCCGTGGGAAAAGGTATTCGTCCATAACGACCCGTTGCTGGCACGCAAAATTTACGTTGACACGGCAGGCCATACTTATGGCAACCACCAGTCCAACGTGCGCTTCTTGTCGAAAATGCAGTTGATCGTTGGCATGGCCAGCAAAATCACCAAGGCGTCCGGCGCCGACAAAATCCCCGCCGTGCGGGAAACCTTGGGCAAGCTGGCGGGCTGGGAAGGCATGCTGCAAGGCGTCATCATGGGCCAAATCCAAAGTGCCGAAGCATGGCCGTCCGACGGGTATTACTGCTTCAATCGCCGCCTGGTTTACGCCGCGCTCAACTGGTGTACTGAAAACTACTCGACCATCATCGACGAATTGCGTGAGTTGTGCGGCGGCAGTGTGTTCCAGATGCCGGCGGACGTGTCAGTCATGTCCGACCCCGAACTGCGCGATACGTTCGAACGTTATTGGGCAACGCCGCAGTTGGCGGCGCTTGACCGGATGAAGCTTTACAAGTTGGCGTGGGATTTGACGGGCTCCGAATTCGCGGGCCGCCACCAGCAGTACGAGAAATTCTATGCCGGGGCTTCGTTCGTCGTGCGCAATTACAACTTCATGCATGCCGACTGGAGCGCGTTCGAGGGCGTCGTGGATCATCTGCTCGCGAGCTATGACGTGCCCGCCGCTTGAGCGCGGCAGGGCCTCCACGTCGGCTATCCCCACTACTTCTGGAGCAAAGCCGTGAGTCAAGGATCCTCTTCACTTTCATCGGTCAACCAGGATGAGTTTCGTTCCGCGCTGGGCTGGTTTCCGACCGGCGTTGCGGTGGTGACGGCGGGAGACGCGGATACGGAAAACCGGATTGGGATGACGATTACGTCGTTCAATTCCGTTTCGCTCGATCCGCCGCTGGTGCTGTTTTCCATCGGGAAGCGGGCGCTCAGCCTGCCGTTCCTGATCGATGCCGACGAGTACAGCATCAACATACTGGGTGAACATCATCAGCCGATCTCGAACCGTTTTGCCACGGCAAAATCCGACAAGTGGGCAGGCACCGAAATTGTCCGCCATGAAGGTTTGCCGTTCACCCTGGCGGATGCGATCGTGTCATTTCAGTGCAAGCCTTATGCGCAGCATGATGGCGGAGATCACATGATTTTCATCGGGCAGGTCATGCGCATCCATTATCAGCAACTCGAAACGGCCCGACCCTTGGTTTTCTTCCGTGGCAACTATGCGGCCTTGCAGTCCGATGCAAGACCGGTGATCGGCACCCGGGTATAGCAAGGTTTCTCAGGGCAGTGACAAAACGGTATCACGAGTTTCATCACATCGATCTGAGCGCTGGCGGTTGAGGCGCTGCTGGCGGTCAGGGCGCCGTCCCCGGGTTGACAAATGTCGATACAAATCCCTGGAAAATTCCCACCGCCGCAGCGTAGAGTGTCTGCATTCGGGACTCTCTTTGAGGTGACGGTATGGAAGGCATTGACGCACCCAATCAACCCAGCAATTTGCGCCGCTCGGTTTCCAACACCATCAAGGGG
>JBAYOI010000125.1:0-8474 GCA_041678365.1 Pigmentiphaga sp.
AATCCCACCTCTTCAAATGTCGGCACCTCTGGCAACTGATGCAAGCGTTTTTCATTCGCAACCGCTATCGGGCGCACTTTTCCTGTTGCCAGCATTGCTCTCCCAGCAGCGTAGTCGACCATCATGCCGTCGATTTGACCGGAAGCCACGTCTTGCACAGCAGGGGCGGCGCCTTTGTAAGGTACATGTTTAATAGGCATGCCCGTCAGCTTGGAAAATAACTCCATGGCCAGGTGATGGGGGCTTCCCAGCCCTGGACTGCCGTACGTGAAGGGCTTTTCTTTCGAACGAGAGGCGATGATTTCCTTGATGCTGGTCTCCTTTACCAGCGACCCACAAGCGAAGATCATCGGAAACTTGGCCAGTAGCGAAATGGGCGTGAAATCCTGAGCAGGAGCGTAATTGAGCTGCTTATAAATGAGCGGGTTGATTGTCATTGTACCGTTATCAGCAATAAGCAATGTGTAGCCGTCTCCCGCCGCCCGACTGGCTTCCGCTGCGCCGATAGCCGTTGCCGCCCCGGGCCTATTCTCAACAATCAGAGTTTCCTTTATTGCCGCCGCCACTCCATGGCAGATCGTTCTGGCCAGGATATCCATGCCGCCGCCGGTTGCATTGGGCACGATGACTCGCACAGGCTTTGAAGCCGAAAAAGCAAACGCCGACGAATTCAAGGCCACAGGCGCCACTGCCATGCTTTTGAGTAGTTGTCTTCTTATGTTCACACATGTCTCCTCATTTCTAATACCCGTAGAAATTCTATATAGGGAAATTCGACTCGTCAATTCGTAATTTTAGAAAAGATAGTCAGAGGCGTAGTCTTCCTGCTATTGCTTGAGGGGCCAGACCCTGCCGAACGTCAGCAGCCCCGTGCCACATCGCTGGGCCGACCTGGTACAGGCCCCACTCAAGCAAGCGAAGAAACGAAAAGCGCAAGCAAGCCGAGAGCCGTTGAAACAACGAATCCCAGACGGAGAAAAGCAGGATCTTGTGAAACACGTCGCCCCGTTGGCCGACGCTTCTGTTCAGCGCTTACTCGATATCCGCACTGAAGAGCGGTTGAGCGAAACTGTCTCGCAGGTGTTCTACAAAACATTGGACCGCGCGTGGCAAGGTGGCGCTCCACGGCCGGATCGCATACAAACTTTCCGCAAAGTAGCCTTTCGGCGTCCAGTCTGGCAAAACGATGTGAAGCCGTCCTTGCTGGACATCCTGCAAAGCACTGAAGTCCGGCAGTAGCGCAATACCCAGTCCCTCACGCGCCGCATCTCTCAGCACCTCGCTGTTGTTCGCTTTGAGCGGGCCATTGACCGGCACGGTGAGTATGTCAGAAGCGGCGTCCGCAACAACAGCACGCTCAAACGACCAGAAACTGCTTCGTTGATCACGCCGGTAAAGCAAACAGGGATGTTGAGCCAACTCTGAGGGGTGATTCAGTACGTCCCGTTGACGCAGATAACTTGAGCTCGCAACCAATAAAGAACGGCTTGGGCAGAGCTTCAAAGCAATATAAGTATCCGGCAGGGTTTCGGCATGACGAATAGCCAAATCGAAACCTTCTTTGGCCAAGTTGACGAAGCGGTCTGTCAACTCGACTTCAAGCTGGATCTCTGGATAGCGGCGAATGAAAGGAGCGAGCATTGGTGTTAAAACCTGCCGCCCCAGCGCTACCGGCGCACTCACTCGGACAATGCCACGTGGATGTCCGGACAAGTCCTTCACTTGAGCAATACTTTGCTCAAGAAGCACCAGGGCTGCCTCACTATCCAGGACCAGTTGCGCACCCGCTTCAGTGAAGTTGACAGATCGGGTTGTCCTGCGCACCAGAGGAACGCCAACCTGCCGCTCCAGCTCACTGATTCGACTACTGACCGAGGCCTTGGAAAGCCCCAAACGGCTGGCGGTCTGCGTGTAGCTCCGGGTTTGGAACAACACGCTCAATAGTTTCAGGTTACCCAAGTTATTAGCGAGGAAGTCAGACATGTTGTGCTGTTGGCTGGCTGAGTTTAAGTGCTTATTGTTCATTTTTTCGAACAATATTATCAGAATTTACCGTCTTTTCGTGACCAATCCACATACTTATACTGAGTCCACGAACAAAAAAGCGGACTTTCTCAGTCCGCGTCGTTGAAGCCATTTTTCATCCGAGGTCATGCATGAACACGTCCGCAGCTTTTTTAGATGCCAATGCTCAGCCAGTGCGAGCGCATTGGATTGGAGGGAAAGAGGTTTTCTCTTCTTCCGAGCGTCAATCCGCTATTTACAACCCTGCCCTAGGCAAAGTGATTGCCCATGTCTCATTGGCAGATAAAACTTGCGTTGACGAGGCCGTTCAAAGTGCGCAAGCAGCTTTTCCCACTTGGGCCAACACGCCGCCGCTGAAGCGGGCACGCGTCCTGTTTCGCTTCCTGGAGCTGCTGCATCGGGACGCAGACCTGCTCGCGGAAATGATCACGGCCGAGCACGGCAAGGTATTCTCTGATGCCCGAGGCGAAGTCGCGCGAGGTATTGAGATTGTTGAATTTGCGTGTGGAATTCCTCAGTTATTGAAAGGCGACTACACCAGCCAAGTTGCTGGCGGCATGGATAACTGGACAGTCCGGGAACCATTGGGAGTTGTTGCGGGCGTGACCCCCTTCAACTTTCCGATCATGGTACCCATGTGGATGTTCCCAATGGCAATTGCCACAGGCAACTGCTTCATCCTGAAGCCGAGCCCGATTGACCCGAGCCCCTCTTTGCATCTTGCCCGCTTGCTGAAAGAGGCCGGCCTGCCGGATGGCGTACTCAATGTGGTGCAAGGAGATAAAGACGCTGTTGACGCCTTATTGGAACACGAGCTAGTCAAGGCCGTTTCATTTGTTGGATCCACGCCAATTGCCAGCCAAATTTATGAAAAAGGCGCACATCACGGCAAGCGCGTCCAGGCGCTGGGTGGCGCGAAGAACCATATGGTCATCATGCCGGACGCAGATCTTGAGCAAAGCGTTAACGCGCTGATTGGGGCCGCTTACGGCTCAGCAGGGGAGCGTTGCATGGCTACTTCAGTGGCCGTCCTTGTGGGCTCGGCTGCGGAGCGGATCATGCCCCTGTTGATCGAGCGAAGCAAAACACTGAAAGTGCGCCATGGCATCTATGACGATGCGGAAATGGGCCCGATTGTGACGCAAGCCGCATTGCAGCGGATCCAGGGCTACATCGAAACAGGTGTCAAGGAAGGGGCTCAGCTCCTGGTAGATGGGCGTGGATTCAATCCTGGAGCGGCAGGCGCGGGAACCGAAGACGGTTTCTGGATTGGCGCAACATTGTTTGACCAGGTTAAACAGGACATGCGTATTTATCAGGAGGAAATCTTTGGACCAGTACTGTCGTGCGTCCGCGTAGCCAACCTGGATGAAGCCATTGCACTGATCAACGCCCATGAGTTTGCCAATGGGGTCAGCTGCTTCACCGCAGACGGACGCACTGCTGATAGCTTTGGGAAACGTATTGAGGTCGGTATGGTCGGCATCAATGTACCGATTCCGGTGCCCATGGCCTGGCATGGTTTCGGCGGCTGGAAACGCTCATTGTTTGGGGACACACATGCCTACGGTGAAGAAGGCGTTCGGTTCTATACCCGCCAGAAAAGCATCATGCAGCGCTGGCCCTCCACAAAAACCGCGGTAGCTGCGGAATTTTCCATGCCAAATGTGAAGTGAATAGGCAAGCGGTTGGTACTGGCTTAGATCAACCGCTCGCCCAGCCTCTAACAGCAAGACGCGACTCCGCATTCACAAGCGAAAGCGTGCCTCAAGCTCTACCTAAGACATCGTTTCTGTATAGCGTTTGATGCCGACTGATCCGCTAACCCCGCGCGATTGCCGCAAGGGTCTTCTGATTTCTAAGTGAGACTGATGATGCCAACGTTGAATAGCAAACAACCCAATATTCTGCTAATCGTCGCCGATGACCTCGGGTGGTCAGATATCGGCGCATTCGGTGGGGAAATCAATACACCACATCTCGATGAGATCGTAAGCAAGGGCGTCCGGATGACCAATTTTCACGCGTCGCCTGTTTGTTCGACTACGCGCGCGATGTTAATGACGGGATGCGATCATCACGAAGTAGGATTGGGCAACCTTGCTGAGCTCATGACGCCTCTGCAGCGGAACAAACCCGGATATGAAGGCTATCTGAACGAGCGTGCGTCAACGTTGCCAGAACTATTGCGTGACGGCGGCTATCTCACTTTGATGTCAGGCAAGTGGCATCTAGGTATAGAAGGAGAGTCCCCACCTGCTTCGCGTGGATTTGAGCGGTCGTTTGCGTTGATGCAGGGTGAACATAATCACTTCGGCCTGGATCAGACGCCCGAAACGTCAGGGTTTCTTGGCACCTCCAGCTACATGCTTGATGGATCAAAAACATCGTATCCAGAAGGTTCCTATTCGTCAGACGTATTTGCTGACTATCTTTGTAATTTCATGGAGGAGGCCAAAGACGATGAACGTCCTATTTTTTCCTACCTCGCATTTACAGCCCCACACTGTCCTTTACAAGCACCAAAAGCGCTCACGGAAAAATATAAAGGTCGTTACGACGATGGCCCAATAGCGCTGCGACAACGACGACAAGCGCGTATGCGCGAGCTTGAACTGCACGCCGGCGAGGCATCCCCGGCCGTCATGCTGGACGTGGCCCTGTGGGAAGAGCTCGATGAGATGAAAAAACGAAAAGAGGCTCGAAAAATGGAAGTCTACGCGGCGATGGTCGAAGCCATGGACGCCGCCATTGGCCGCGTGATGGACACGCTTGCCGATACTGGCAGAGCGGACAATTGTATTGTGGTTTTCATATCAGACAACGGTCCCTCTGGGGTTCTACGAGAGACATTGCCCGGTTGGGAAGACTGGATTGCCAGTCATGCGAACAACAATATCGATAATATCGGCAACCCGAATAGCTATGTGTCTATTGGCCCATCATGGGCTCAGGCACAAGCCGCCCCCTATTTCCTTTTCAAGCGCTTCACTACGGAAGGGGGCATTCGCACTTGCGCAATCGCGGCGGGGCCGGAAATCAAGCAACGTGCCGAGTGCCGAGAGTTTATACATGTCATGGACTTGGTCCCCACTTTATTGGAATTTGCCCAAGTTGATGCAACGCCCTCCAAGGGGAAGCTGCCGATGCGGGGAAAATCAGCCTCAGAACCATTGCGCGGAAACGAAGACGGCAGATCTGTTTCCAGGGAACCAATCGGGTGGGAGCTCGGCTATGGCCGAGCGATCTTCAAAGATGGTTGGAAGGCTGTCTATCTGCCCGCTGCGGCAAGAGCTATTTCGGATGACCTTCCAGTAGAGCAGTGGTTGCTGTTCAACACCAAGGAAGATCCAGGCGAGAACCATGATCTAGCCGCACGTGAGCCTGATGTGCTGCAAAACTTGGTTCAAGCATGGTTTGAATATGCACATGAAGTAGGTGTAGTCATTCCTTGACGGCGAACGGGCCTCTTTAGTGCTGCTTGCACTCCAACAAACTAGAAGGTGACTCTCTATTCACTTCATAAAATTACCTATTGAGAAACTAAATTTACTTATATAGAATTCACTACATCGCTGTTGAAGGCCGAGGATTGCGCAGAGACCTGCGCCCACCAATAACGAAAGGAGGCGGATCGCTGATGGTTGCGTAGGTAAAGCGAAGAAAAAGAGCATCTCCCGCCAAGGGGCTCAACCTTTCTTATGCGCTTCAGCGGAACCAGAAAGCGGCCCAACAAAAACATGCTGAACAGAAGACAAGTTTTACAGTGCGCAGCACTGCCATTGGCGGGCCTGATGTCGCTGCAAGTTCGCGCTTTTTCGCCGGATAGAGCGGTACGTGTCATCGTACCCAACGCAGCGGGCGGAGGGATGGATATCCTTGCAAGAGTGATTTGCGATAGCGTGTCCAGCTCCATCGGCCAAACCATTATTGTTGAGAACCGTCCGGGTGCCGCGACTTCGATTGGAGCAAGTGCCGCAGCACGATCCGCTGCAGATGGATTTACATTACTCATAGCAAGTAACGGCACCCTGACTATCAATCCCTTAATCTACAAGCAGCTTCCTTACAATCCCGATCAAGACTTTGAAGCAGTCTCCCTTCTTGCAAAATTTCCGATGATTCTGGTCTGCGGGCCGCGCGTTACCGAGTCTTCATTATCAGAAATAACACGCGCGTTTACTAAAGATCGGCCTTTTACTTTCGGTAGCCCAGGCCCTGGCAGCCCCCCACATCTTGCGATGGAGCTATTTGCCAAGCTATCAGGCATGACCGTCCTACATATTCCGTACAAGGGCGCGGCTCCAGCGGTTCAAGATGTTGCGTCGTCTCAAATAGATGGAATGATGGTTGATTACGCAGCCGCGAGGGCAATGCTGCAGGCTGGAAGAATTCGGCCGATTGCGGTTGCAAACCAGGAACGATTGACGCAGTTGGAATCAGTGCCGACATTTTCGGAGCTAGGGCTCAACGATATGATTGCCGCCGCTGATGTCGGAATCGTTGTTCCTTCAAAAACAGCTCAAAATGTCTTGAATTTTTGGGAGCGTGAATTCATGCAGGCTATTGCCAGCGCAGAAGTCCGCAATAAACTAATCAATGCAGGAGTAGAGCCCGTTGGAAGCTCAAGGAAAGAATACATGGGTGCTCTGGCTCAGGACAAACGTATTTTGGGTCCGTTGCTCAAGCAGCTTGATCTCCAACTGGATTAATGGGGGTGCCATCGGCGTGCAAGCTTTGCACAACCGCTGATCGATACGGAGGAAGGCTAGCTCAGCTCGCCTCCGTTTGGCAGAGCCCATGGTTTTCAAAAAAACAGCATTTATTGTCGCAGCTACGTCAAGCGTGCTCCCGCGTCAGTTTCCGCGCGGGAGCCTTCCCCTTGCTGGATCTCCGTCAAGACATCTTCATGGTCCTGTTGAGCACGCAAAAAAACGACAGTCCAAGCTCGGCCGACGCGCAGCCATGCCTTCGAACGCGGATCAATCGGTATGTCGATGAGCAGGGAAGCGTTCGGTGCGCTCTTGAAAAGAGAATATGAACGCCTGCGCGGGATTCACCAGTTCAACATCACCCTCCGCTGACCGCTCACCAGCACACGCACTTGCCCTGGAGCAGCCCCGAGCATGGCCCAGAAAAAAGCCCTCAACTTGTGGTTGAGGGCTTTTTTGCTTTACAGCGCTGACATTTATTCAGCGTCAACCGCTTCTTTGTCTTCAGCGCGGTCAACCAGCTCCATATAGGCCATCGGGGCGTTGTCGCCCTGACGGAAGCCCATTTTCAGGACGCGAGTGTAGCCGCCGTTACGCTCGGCAAAGCGGGGACCGATTTCGTTGAACAGTTTGACAACAACATCGCGGTCACGCAAACGCGCAAAAGCCAGACGGCGGTTGGCGAGCGTCGGCTCCTTGGCCAGGGTGATCAGCGGCTCAACCACGCGACGCAGTTCTTTGGCTTTGGGCAGCGTGGTTTTGATGGCTTCGTGGGTCAACAGGGCAACGGCCATGTTGCGAAACATCGCTTGGCGATGGCTGCTGGTACGGTTGAGTTTACGAAGTCCGTGACGATGACGCATGATAGTTCCTTATTTTCGAATCTAGCTTGCGGAACATTCCGCAAAATCCAGCTCTTCTATCGGCACAATGCCGCGGGCCGGGAATCAGCTTGCCAAAAAGGCAAGCCATAAATTATAGCGTTACTGCGCAGAACAAGCTGATATTTTCATACCCGCTTGTTGTTCGAGACTGACGGTGCCTTAAGTAGCACCAGGTTCCGGCCGGGGCTTTCGCCCCTTAACTTTGCTGCGCAAAGTTAGCCTTCACCGAAACTGGCCCTGCTGAAATGCCCGAGCCGCTCTCCTAGCCAATTTTGGTTCCGGCCGGGGCTCTCGCCCCTTAACTTTGCTGCGCAAAGTTAGCCTTCACCGAAACTGGCCCCAAGCTGGGCGCCTACCGGCGCTCAGCTTCCTTGAGCGTCAGGGACGCTCAAGGCCCAGGGGGGGCCAGTTTTCCAGCTTCATGCCCAGCGTCAGACCGCGGGCAGCCAGGACTTCCTTGATTTCGTTCAAGGATTTGCGGCCCAGGTTCGGGGTCTTCAG
This sequence comes from Pigmentiphaga sp., assembly GCA_041678365.1. Taxonomy (GTDB): domain Bacteria; phylum Pseudomonadota; class Gammaproteobacteria; order Burkholderiales; family Burkholderiaceae_B; genus Pigmentiphaga. The sequence continues at coordinate 8,123 of JBAYOI010000125.1, forward strand.
CAGTTCATTTTCGGTGCGCTGGATCAGATCGCCGATGTAGTAGATGTTCTCGGCTTTCAGGCAGTTGGCCGAACGAACGGTCAATTCAAGGTCATCCACCGGACGCAGCAGGATCGGATCGATCTGCGGCGTGCCGCGCGACGGCGCTTCAATGGTTTCGGTCGAACCTTCCAGCGCGGCAAACACCGAGAGCTGGTCCATCAGGATGCGCGCGGATTGACGCACCGCCTCTTCCGGCGTCATGACACCGTTGGTTTCAATGTCCAGCACCAGCTTGTCAAGGTCAGTACGCTGCTCGACGCGGGCGCTTTCAACCGTGTAGCTGACGCGGCGGATCGGGCTGTAGGAGGCA
>JBAYOI010000126.1:0-8450 GCA_041678365.1 Pigmentiphaga sp.
CGCCGGCAATGCAGGCCTCCCATTCTTCATGCGTGACTTCGTGTTTTCCCATGGCAAAGCCGCGGACCGTGACGGGGAAAGGCGTGGGAGGAACGAGCGTAGCGATGGAATTGCCATCTTGCGCCATTCGAAACGTGCCGCCAGGAATAATCACCATTTCCGGGGCAAACGGGCATTCCCGGAAGGCGGCGCCCGCTCCCCGGGCTTGTAGCGCGAGCTTGGCTTGTGCAGCAGACTCGGCACATTGTTTGGGCGCCTGAGTCAGGAATTGTTCAATATCGGCCTGTTTTTGCCGCGCTTGGTTGGCGGCGGTTTCGACTTTGGTGAACAGGGACAGCGCTTCAACATACAGCGGATGGGACGATCCGGCCGCGTTGATGAAAGTGCTCAAGACGTGATGGGCCGGTATCGCCTGTTTGGTATTGAACAGCGCTACGGCTTCGTAATAACGCATTTCCAGGCCGGGCAGACCGCCGACTTGGCGGTATTCGCTGAGCAAGGTCAGGTAGTTGCCGTGATCTTCGGCCTTGATGCGGTCAAGCAGGCGGACCTCAAGCAGATCGCGTTGCGCCTGCGGAGACAGTTGGGCGCTGACGCCGAGCGGCGCCAGACAAGCGGCAACGAGCAGAGCGAGTGAAAGGCGTTGGGCGGGCGGCATGGCAGGACTCCTGATCATGCAAGCGTTAAGGAGAGGTGGAGGTGGGGTCGCTTTCGATGCGCGGGCGGTGTGAAGGGATATTCCTGGCGGATGTTCTAGCGAAGTCCCCCGTTGGCAGGCAGCGGTAATCGCCGGAGGCGGTGTCTTCAAAGCCTGGGAAGCCGAAACCGATCGTGCCTTCGCACGCGCCATACCAGATGCGGCCTTGCATCAGCGCTTGACGGGATTGGCCTGGCGGGATGTTCTCCGAGCTGGCGTAGAAGGTTTTCACGTTCCGCCCGCAGTCGCTCGTGTAGGGCGCTTTGCCGCACCAGATGACGAACACGGGGACGTCGCAACGATTGCTGAAAATGGCGTAGTAGGAGCCATCTTCCCGATTGGACACGTCGTGCGAAAAATGGATGCACTGGATCGCTTCTTTGCCCGGGTTGCTCAGGCTCGGCGCAGGGGCGGCGGGTGGCGGTGGCGTGGACGAGGTTGGGGCGGTGGCGAGGCGGGTCGGCGTCGACGGCGCTGGGGAGGAGGCAGCTTGCCGGGATGGTGGTGCGCTTGTTTGGGGAGGGGGCAGCACGGTCCGGCGTTGTTCGCGCTGCTGCTGTTCGCGTTGTTGGGCCAGCAGTCGGTGGGTCTGCTGTTGATTGGCCATCAACTGACCGGTGGTTTGTTGGATGTTTTGTTGGACGGCGCCCAGTTCGCGCTGGTCGGTTCCGGCAACTCGCCACCAGATGCGTCCATCGTTCCCCGTGGAAACCTCGAGTTGCCGCAAAAGGGTGCCGGGGGGCAGAATGGCTATCGGACTTGCATCCTTGGATGGTGCAGCGTGAACCGTGACTTGGATCGCGGTTTCCGCATGGACGGCGTCAACAACGTGTGCTGAAGCGGGAGAGGAAATAAGACTCGGTGCCAGCGCTGCCACGACGAGCAGCGCGCACCGGAAGGGGCGAGCGGCGAGCATAATCGGTCTCCTTGGCTTTACGCTGTTTCTAGACGCAGCACTTTCCGCAGGGAGTGAGGTTTTTCTGAAGTGTAACGGTTATGCAGAGCCGTCGTTTAACAGTGAGTGTCGGGTAAACCCGAAAAGTGTTTTGATATCTGGCGGATATTCCTTTCTTTCTACTCCTGCCGTCTCGCGCCCCCGCCCCGATGCCGCTGGCTGGTCTGGTCCTGACTGGTGCCGATCTGGCTGGTGTGACCGTCTTTTTTGCTGCGGTTTTGCTGGTCGCCGTGGCTGCGCTGTTCCTCACGCGGCGTGTCGTCTTTTTGCAGGTCTTCGGTTTGAACGTTTTTATCGTTGTCCATGGTCGAGCTCCTTGGGTTGCGTCGTTCAAAGGCCACCGGCTGAACGCGGGTGACCGCCAATACCGTCGCAGCAATAAACGTACCCATGGCGGCAGGACGCGACGTTTTGACCCTATGAGATAATGGGAGCCATGGCTTTTTGCACGATGTTGAGCACCGAGTGAACCCCTTGAACCGCAACGATTGGACCTTCTGCGTCGCCCCGATGATTGATTGGACGGACCGGCATTGCCGCGTCTTTCACCGTTTATTGGCGCCGCATGCCCGTCTCTACACTGAAATGATCGCAACCGGCGCCATTATCCATGGAGACGCCGCGCGCCATCTGGACTTCGATCCGTCCGAACATCCGCTTGCCCTGCAATTGGGCGGCAGTGAGCGCGATGCGCTGGCGGCGGCCGCCAGAGCGGGGGAGCGCTGGGGCTATGACGAAATCAATCTGAATTGCGGTTGCCCGTCGGACCGGGTGCAAAAGGGCGCCTTCGGCGCTTGTCTGATGGCAAGCCCGGGCCTCGTGGCCGATGCGCTGAAGGCGATGCAGGACGCGGTCTCCGTACCCGTAACCGTCAAGCACCGGATCGGGCTGGACGAGATTGACTCCTATGATTTCGTCCGGGATTTCGTCGGGGCCAGTTATGAGCAAGGGTGCCGGGTCTTCATCGTTCATGCGCGCAATGCCATTCTGAAAGGGCTCTCCCCGAAGGAAAACCGGGAGATTCCGCCCTTGCGCTATGAGCGGGCGCATCAGCTGAAGCAGGATTTCCCGGATGCGGTCATCGTGCTCAATGGCGGCCTGACGAAGCTGGCCGATTGCCTGACGCATCTGGACGGCGCACAAGCGCTGGATGGTGTGATGATCGGGCGTGAAGCCTATCACCGTCCACGTTTTCTATCGGAACTGGAGCATGCCCGCTATCCGGCGCAAACGCTGTTGAGCGACCGGGAAGTCGTGGACGCGATGGCGATCTATATGGAGGCTCAGCTCAGCGCGGGCGTGCCAATGCGGGTGCTGACCAAGCCCTTGTTGGGTCTGTTCACCGGGCTGCCGGGGGCGCGCCGTTGGCGCCAACTGCTTTCGGATTCCAACGAATTGTCCCGCCATGACGTCGGCCTGCTCTATCAAGCGTACGAGGGGGTGCGCGGTGAATGGGAACGGCGGCTTGAAGAGCAGGAGACTTGATTTGCCGTGCCTTTGCTGGCTTTTTCCGTCTTTAGAAAATTCGTTTTTCAGGTACAACTAAGCGGTTCAAGTTTGTCCCGGCTTGAGGCATAACTTTTTTCGTTCAATCGTCAGGGAAATAGAGTGGCCCAGATCATTTGTGTGCTCGGTAACAAGGGCGGCACCGGCAAAACAACCCTTTCTCACATGATTGCGCATGGCATGGCCTTGTTGGGCAAGCGGGTCGTCTGTGTGTTGACGGATCTGGAGCGTGAGAAGCTGCAAAAGGAAGGGCGTAAATATCTGCCCTTTGATGCCCGTGAAACGGCCAATCTCAGCAAGCTGATGACCACGCTCAACAATGTGCCTGACTGGTTCGGCGTGATAGATGGGGGCGGCAACCGTTCGGACTTTGACAGCTATCTGGCCAATCAGGCGGATCTGGTGCTGTTGCCGTTCCGGGATTCCCACGAAGACATGCGGACCGTGGTGCGTGACCTGGAGTGGATGCCGCGCGCCTGGGGGCTGCCCACGCAGTGGCCGGTCACCGAGCAAGGCAGGGCGGTATCCAACGCCTCCATGGAGCGGATGATGCCGGGCTTTACGCATCGCGTGCTGGACCCCATCCCTTTCCTGCCCATCAGCAAACTGCTGCTGCAGGGCAAGGTGCCCGAACAGCTGCCGCCGCAGCTCAATTCGGTCTGCCGTGTGCTGGCCATGGAAATCCTGGAAAAGCTCGATATTGAATTTGAAAGCGAACTGGATCCGGCCGAGCTGTCCCAAATGACGCCGGAGAACCGGGAACAGATCACGGAAGCACTTTCCCTGGATTCATCAGATTCAACGGGTCCAGTGCCTGCTTGATCTGCTTCATCAGGCCAAGCTCCACGTCTGATTTATAGCGCGGCAGCACGTCGCGCTTGAGCTGGCCAATACCATGTTCGGCGCTGATCGAGCCCTGGTGCGCATGCACTTCGTCGTGAACAATCTCCGCCAGCGCCGCTTGTTGCGCCAGGAAGTCCGCCTCGCTGAGGTGGGCCGGGCGGGTCAGGTTGTAGTGCAGGTTGCCATCCCCAAGATGGCCGAAGGTGATGAAGATCAAGCCTGGCAGACGCTCCCGCAGACGCTGCTGGCAGTGTTCAATAAAGCGGACCATTTCCGAGCGGGGCAGGGAAATGTCATGCTTGAGGTTTTTCCCCTGTTTTCTCTGGGCATCGGAAATGCTTTCCCGAATGGCCCAGAGCCGCTCAAATTCAGCCACGTTTTGCGCAATCACGGCGTCTTGAATTCGTCCTTGTTCAAGCAGCGTGGCCAGCGCCGCTTCCAGAGCGGCGCCTTGCTGGGCCGGGTCCAGGGCGCTGGAGACTTCGATCAGGCACTGCCAGGGCGCCTGCGCCAAAGGCGGGCGCAAGTCCGGGAAGCTCTGCCTGACCACGTCCAGACTGGCGGCGGACATGACTTCAAAGGCGGTCAGCTGCGGCCCGAACACCTGCTCAAGCCGCTCAAGCAGTGCAATGCACCCCGCCATATCGGGTACCGCGAGCAGGGCCGCGTGTTGAGTCGGGGTTGGGGCGAACAGCTTCAGGCACGCCGCGGTAATGATGCCGAGCGTGCCTTCGCTGCCAATATAGAGCTGTTTCAGATCGTAGCCGGTATTGTCCTTTCTCAGACCGCGCAAGCCGTTCCAGATATCTCCTTGTGCCGTGACCACTTCCAGGCCCAGCACGAGTTCACGTGTATTGCCGTAGCGTAGAACTTGCGTGCCGCCCGCATTGGTGGCCAGGTTGCCGCCGATTGTGGCGCTGCCTTCCGAGGCCAGGCTCAGCGGATACAGCCGGTCAATTTCTCGGGCGGCCTGCTGGGCGCGGGCAAGCGTACAGCCCGCTTCAAGGGTCAGCGTGTTGTTGGCGGGGTCAAGCTTCCGGATCCGCTGGCAGCGCCTCAGGTTGATGACCACGGCGGGCGCCCGTGGATCCGGGATGCCGCCGCCAACCAGGCCGGTGTTGCCGCCTTGCGGCACCATGGGCAGGCGCTGCGCGACGCAATCCCTGACCACCTGCGCCACCGTTTCCGTGCTGTCGGGAAAGACAACCGCCAGCGCGCGTCCATGATAGCGGCCGCGGTGGTCAAGCAGATAAGGCTCGGCGTCCTCACCGTTCAGCACGTGCGCCGCGCCGAGTGTGCGCCGCCAGCGGGCCAGCAGCGCTTCCGTCATGATGGTTCGCTGTGTTTGCGCGCCTTTGCCACTTTTTTCGCGGGCCGGACATAGCAGACAGCGGCGAGGAAGAAGAGGGTGGAGAGCAGGACTTCAAGCCAGCCCAGGTAGCCGGACAGGCCCGCGTCTCCCATGCCCCGCATGATGCCTTCCATGAAGTAGAGCAACACCAGCATCGAGGCCCATTGATACGTATAAAGGCGCCCTTTCAGAATGCCGCGGAACGCGAAGGCGAGCGGCAGCGCTTTCAGGAACAGCAGCGAACCGCCCGGGCGCAGCGGCGCGAGAAAGATTTCCCAGGCCAGACACAACAGGATCAGCAAACCCAGGCTGGCCGAGGCCAGGTGGCGCCAAAAAGGGTTGAGCGTAGCGGGTGTCATCATGATGCGGAAAGGTTCAAACGGTCCAGGTGGAGTGCGCGGGCGGTTTCGGCAAGCCGCTTGCCCAGCGCCTGAGTCAGGCGGAGTTCATCGGCGCTGAGAGTACGCTGATGATCCGCCCCGGCCACGTGCGATGCCCCATAAGGGGTGCCGCCCGTCGTGGTGCTCATCAGTTCGGGTTCGGTGAACGGCAGGCCCACGATCAGCATGCCGTGGTGCAGCAAGGGCAGCATCATGCTGAGCAGCGTGCTTTCCTGGCCGCCGTGGAACGAGCCGGAAGCGGTGAAGACGCAAGCGGGCTTGCCTGACAGCGAGCCGGAGACCCAGGCGGTGCTGGTGCCATCCAGAAAGTATTTCAAGGCGGCGGCCATATTGCCGAAGCGGGTGGGCGAGCCCAGCGCCATGCCGACGCATTCCTCCAGGTCGGCGGCCTCCACGTAGGGCGGGCCGTCATCGGGGATGGGCGGCGCAACGCTTTCACAAACGGTGGAAACCGGCGGCACGGTACGCAGCCTTGCGTGCATGCCGGATACACTTTCGACGCCCCGGGCCAGTTGTTCGGCCAACTGTTTTGTCGCACCATGGCGACTGTAGTAAACGATAAGAATGTCCATAAACTGTATTATCTATCGTCATGGATGATCGCATGCAAGATTCTTCAGAGGCTTCAGTGGAAGCGGAGTTGGCGGAAAGCCCCCATTTATCGCGTACGGCGGCGCTGCGGCAGCGTTTGAACGATGAGGAAAGCTTTCTTGGCAAAGCCTGGCGCCTGATCCAGTTCGCCCTGGCCCGCGCCACCAATGAACGCGTGACGCAGGTGGCCTCAAGCCTGACCTACACCTCGGTCCTGTCTATGGTGCCGCTGTTGACGGTGGGTCTGGCTTTATTCACCGCTTTTCCGCTGTTCCAGGATTTTCAGGCGGCCCTGGAAGAGTTTCTGATGTCGAACCTGATGCCGGCCAATATTTCAGACAACATTGTTCAGTATCTGAATGTGTTCGCGGCGAAGGCGGGCGGCCTGACCGCTGTCGGCGGCGGCTTTTTGCTGGTGACGGCGGTCTTGTTGATGTTGACCATTGACAAGGCGCTGAATGAAATCTGGCACGTCCGCCGTCCGCGCCGTCTTTCACAGAAAATCCTGATCTATTGGGCCATGCTGACCTTGGGTCCGGTACTGCTCGGGGCCAGCTTGTGGGCAACCACGATGGCGGTGCGCACCTCCATGGGTTTGGCCGGCAGCATGTCCTGGGTGCTTGAGTTCCTGCTGTCCTTTTTGCCGATGGTACTGAGCGGCGTCGGGTTCACCTTCCTCTTCATGGTGGTGCCGAACCGCCACGTTGAAATCAAGGACGCCGCGGTGGGCGGCTTCGCCTCGGCCATCATTCTTGAGATCATGAAGGCGGGGTTTGCCTTCTACTTGACCCAGGTGCCCACCTACACGTTGATTTACGGCGCGTTTGCCGCCATTCCCATCTTCCTGGTGTGGGTGTATGTGTCCTGGCTGGTCATTTTGCTTGGGGCCATCCTGGCGGCCAGCCTGCCGCTGATCCGGATGGGGCGCTGGGTCCCGAACAAAAGGGCGGGCGATGCCTTCATCGATGCGCTGGCCATTCTACGGGCGCTCTATGAGGTGCAGGGCGCGCCATCGCCGGGCCTCAGCCTGAAAGCGCTGCACCAGTCGCTGAATCTGGACTATGACGAGTTGATGGATGTGTTCGACGCGCTGGCCGAGCTGGGCTATGTGGCCCGCATCGGCGAAGAGGGCAGCGCGACCGAGCGTTGGGCGCTGGTCTGCGATCCGCAAACCGCGCCGCTGGGCCCGATCATGGACAAACTGTTGCTGGATCGCTCGTATTTGGCTTCATTGGCTGACGAGCATCTGAGGCAAGCGGTGGAGGCCGCGTGCGAAGACCGAAGCCGCAGCCTGGCGGAGGTGCTGGCGGAACCGGAGCTGGACCCGGCCTTGGCCCCGGACACGGTCTCCTACGTGCCGCGCTAGGCGCGGCACGTCAGGATTTGCTGGCCGCCATCAGGCCTTAGCCAGTTCCCAATAACTGCCGCCCATGCCGCAGCGCATCGGGACGGAAGGCACGTAAAACACGGTTTCCGCCTGCTGTTTGCCATGGTGAGCGGCCGCGCCGAGCGCTACCAGCCAGGCCAGCAATTCGCCCGCGCCGCCGTCTCCACCCGTCAACAGTTTTTCAAACGTCAGTTCGCGCTCGATCTTGCTCAGGTCGCCTTCTTCCAGCAGCTCCAGAAACCAGCGGTCGAACGCTTCGTGGACTTCGAAGTAATCCTTGCCGCCCGGATCATGGGAGAGACCGCCGGTTGCCATCAGCACCACCCGCTCATTGCCCGGAAAGCGTTCGATGAGCTGCGCGAGCGTTTGTCCAACGCGCAGGCAGTGCTGGGCGGAAGGCAGTGGTGGGACGATGCAGTTCATGTGCATCGGGACGAATTTGACGTCGTAGCGCGGAAACAGGAACTTCAGCGGGACGGACCAGTTGTCGTCGAACAGCAGCGTATCGGTGAAGGCATGGTTGATGCCTGCCTTGGCGGATTCCCGGACGATAGCCTTGGCCAGGTCGGGGTGGCCGGTAATTTCGTAGTCAGGCACGTTCAGCCAGTCCCGGAACCACGGCGCCGGTCCTTGCCAATGCGCGCCGGTGCCCACCAGAAAGTCCGGCACATGGCTCAGCGGCGTATTGATCAGGTGGTCATTGGCAACGCCAATGACGA
>JBAYOI010000127.1:0-8323 GCA_041678365.1 Pigmentiphaga sp.
CGCGGTTGTTCCATCATGCGCCAGATGGTTTTGCCCTGGCGCCGCTCGAAGCGCGGCTGCATGAACCAGATCTCGCGCATGTCGGAAACGAAGCGGCGCTGGATGGCGAGCTTCTCAGTTTGATCGTCAAGCACGGAGTCGGCTGCCGCCGACAAAGCCGGGATGCGGTGTTCGCCCGCCGCCAGATTGGCGGCCCAGCGCTGTTCAACCTGCTGCCACAGCAAGGCCGCAAACAGAAAGCTGGGACTGACGGACTTGCCCGAACGGACGCGAACGTCGGTGCGTTCCAGCGCCAATTGGACGAAACGCTGTCCGGCGGGTTGCTCAAGGATGACGTCCAGCAGCGGCAGCAGGCCTTTATCCAGCCCCTGTTCGCGCAGGCGGCGCAGGCAGTCCAATGAGCGGCCGCAAGTCAGCAGCTTCAGCATTTCATCGAACAGCCGCGAGGCGGGCACGTTCTCAATGAGCGGCGCCAGCTCCTTGATCGGCGCCGCCGTGGCGGGCTTGATCTGGTAATCAAGTTTGGCGGCGAAGCGCACCGCGCGCAGCATTCGGACCGGATCCTCGCGGTAGCGCGTGACAGGGTCTCCGATCATGCTGATCTGCTTGTTCTTCAGATCGTTGACCCCGTTGTGATAGTCAATCACCGTTTCCGTGGTGGGATCGTAATACAGCGCGTTGATGGTGAAGTCGCGGCGCGCGGCATCTTCTTCCAGTGTGCCGAAGACATTGTCACGCAGGATCCGGCCATGTTCATCAGTGGTCTGAGAGCCGTTGCCGGGCGAGCGGAAGGTCGAGGTCTCAATGATTTCCGAGCCGAACACCACGTGCACCAGGCGGAAGCGCCGCCCAATGATGCGCGCGCGCCGGAACAGCGGCTGGATCTGCTCGGGCGTGGCATTGGTTGCCACATCAAAATCTTTCGGCTGGGCGCCCGCAATCAGGTCTCGTACGGCGCCGCCGACAATATAGGCTTCATAGCCGTGCTGTTGCAGCACTTCGCAGACCTTGATGGCCTGGCGGGAAACCAGACGCCGGTCAATGCCGTGTTCGGACACGGGCACTTCCTGGCGCGCTTTCTTCTTCAGTGTCAGCGTGGGACGGTCAGTCTTGGGCTGGAACAGCCGATTGATGAATTTTTTGATCATGCAAATAAGTCCAGGATGCGCCATTGCCGGGCCTCGGCAATCTGGCGCAAGGCATCGGACGGGTTGGTGGCGACGGGGTGGCTGGAGACTTCAAGCAGCGGAAGGTCGTTGGTCGAGTCGCTGTAGAAATGAATGGCCTCGAAATCAGCGCGTTTCCATCCGCGCTCGGCCAGCCATTGATCAACACGGGTGATCTTCCCGGCCTGAAAGCACGGTGTGCCGATGAACTTGCCCGTGTAGCGGCCGTTGATTTCTTCCGGCTCGGTGCCGAGTACGTGACGGATGCCAAAAGCGCGGGCAATCGGGCTGATAACGAAGGTGTTGGTGGACGAAGCCAGCACGACCAGGTCCCCGGCTTGCAGGTGGCCGCGCACCAGTTGCAGTGCTTGCGGCGCGATGGCGGGGCGAACGACTTCGGCCATGAAGATTTCATACCAGGCGGCCAGATCGGCCACGTCATTGCGGGCCAGCAGGCCCAGCATGAATTCGGCGGACTCCTCCGCGGTCAGTGTGCCTGCGTCGTAGCGCTGCATCAGCAGCTCGTTCTTGGCCAGCGCCTCGGCGGGATCGCCCACGTGGCCGCGCCGGGCAAGAAAACTGGCCCACTCATAGTCGCTGTCGAGCGGAATCAGGGTGTGGTCGAGGTCGAACAAGACCAATTGACGAGGTGCGGCGGAAGCAGTCATACCTACTCTAAATAAGGGTCAGTCTGTTGAGTCCGTTCGGCCAGCATCTCCCGCAGCAGCGGCAGGGTGATCGGACGTTTCTCAGCCAGGGAATAGCGGTCCAGGGCATCGAGCAGCGACACCAGCCGCCGCATGTCCCGGTCGTAATGGATCAGAATCCAGTTCAGGATGTCCGGCCCCAACGGCAGGCTTCTTTCGGCGGCCTGCCGGGCCAGCGCATCCATTTTGTCCGCGTCGGTCAGCGCATCGAGGCGGAACACCAGGTCCCAGCCCAGGCGGGTGCGCAGATCCTCGCGGATCGGCATCAGGTGTGGCGGCTGGTTGGCCGCCACCACCAGGGACATGGCGTGCGTGCTGGCGGAACTCTCCCGCCAGCGATTGTAGATGCCGAACAGCGCGCCCAGTTTAGCCTCATTCATCAGATGCAGGTCATCGACGGCCAGCAGCAGCGGCAGCGGCTTGCTGGAATCGACGTCGGCGATTTCCTGCAAGGCTTCCAGCGAGGTGTCCGCGTTGATGTAATGGCGGTCCGGGCCGATGCTCATGGCCCGCAGCAGATGAGAGCGCCCGCTGCCCGGCTGTCCCCACAGGTAGACGGTCCGGCCCACGGGCAGGTCGCGCAGGGTTTCGACAATGACTGTGTTCGGCCCCACCACATAGTTGTCAAAGGAGGGCTCGGGCGCTGGCAGGACGTCAAGCACCAGTTGTTTGGGCGGGCGGGGGCTGGCGGAGCTCATAGGCCTTCAGGAACCGGGCGAACGCGCGGCGCGGCGCGGGCGGCATGAAAACCGGGCGGCAACGGTAAATGAACCAGCGCGGTCAGCAGGGTGACCGACTGCAAGCAGTGTGGCAAATAGGGGCCAAAATCGTGTTTGCAGCACGTACGGGTATCAATCATCGTAAAATTATAGCTTTCACTGCGCGTCGCCGCCTGTTTCCTTGCTTCGCGGCAAGCTGGCAGGGTGTCAGCGTCATTGCATCACTTCTACTTTTTTTCGGTCCTTTTCCATGTCCGCACAACAGCCTAGCGCCTCTCCCCTTACTTACCGCGACGCCGGTGTTGATATCGATGCCGGCGATGCCCTGGTCGAGCGTATCAAACCGCTTGCCAAACGGACGATGCGCGAAGGCGTATTGACCAGTATTGGCGGGTTTGGCGCCCTCTTTGAGATTCCCAAGCGCTACCAGGAGCCGGTGCTGGTGTCCGGCACGGACGGCGTCGGCACCAAGCTCCGCCTGGCCTTTGAGTGGGACAAGCATGACACCGTCGGCATCGATCTGGTTGCCATGAGTGTGAATGATATCTTGGTCCAGGGCGCTGAGCCGTTGTTTTTCCTCGACTATTTTGCCTGCGGCCGCTTGTCGGTCGATACCGCGGCCACCGTGGTCGGCGGCATCGCGCAGGGCTGCGAGCAGGCGGGTTGCGCGTTGATCGGCGGTGAGACCGCTGAAATGCCGGGCATGTACCCGGATGGGGAGTATGACCTGGCCGGTTTTGCGGTGGGCGCGGTTGAAAAGAGCAAGATCATCAATGGCGGCACCATTCAGCCCGGCGACGTGGTGCTGGGTCTGGCTTCCAGTGGTGCCCACTCGAATGGCTACTCGCTGATCCGTAAAATCATTGAGCGCGCCGGGGCAACGCCGGACCAGGACTTTGACGGCCAGCCGCTGAAAGACGTGGTCATGGCGCCCACCCGCATTTACGTGAAATCCGTGCTTGATGTGATTGCCAAGCATGAGATCAAGGGCCTGGCCCACATCACCGGCGGCGGTTTGCTGGAAAACGTGCCGCGTATCCTGCGCGACGGCTTGCAGGCGCGGCTGCGCCGCGACGCCTGGGACATGCCGAAGCTGTTCCAATGGCTGCAAGCGCAAGGCGGCGTGGAAGACAATGAAATGTACCGCGTGTTCAACTGCGGCATCGGCATGGTGCTGGTGGTGTCCGCCCAGGAAGCGGATGCCGTGGCGGCGCGTTTTCAAGCGCACGGTGAAACCGTGTACCGTCTGGGTGAGATTGCCGAGCAGCCCGCGGGCGCGCCGCAGACGGTGGTGGTGTGATCGTTCCACGGCACTGAAAAGCACGAAAACAGGGGCGCAAGCCCCTGTTTCAATTGGCGCTGATCAATGGGGCTGGATCAGTTGGCGGTTACCCCGGTTTGCCGGATGAGCTGCGTCCACCGGGGTTCATCCTGCTGCAATGAGGCGGCGAAAGCTTCCGGGGTTCCGCCCACCGCCTTGATCCCCGCGTTATTGAAGGTGGCGGCCACCTCAGGCAGGCGGACGATGCCAGCCACTTCGCGGGACAGTTTCCGCACGATTTCCGGGTTGGTGTTGGCGGGGGCAAACAGGCCGTACCAGCCGTTCAGATCCATGCCTTCAATGCCGAGCTCCTGGAAGGTGGGTACGTCGGGGAGAATAGGAAAGCGCGTGGTGCCGGTGGCGGCAAAGGCCTTGAGCTTGCCCGAATACAGAAAGGAACGGGCCGCGCCGACGTCGGAAAAACCGACCGGGATCTGTCCGCCCGCCAGGGCCAGCATCATCGGAGCGGTTCCCTTGTAGGGGACGTGCGTCATGTCTATCCCGGCCATGGTTTTCAGCACTTCGCCGAACAAGTGGGCCGACGTGCCGTTTCCGAATGAGCCATTATTGAATTTCCCCGGATTCGCCTTGGCCAATTCAATGAACGCCTTCAGCGTGTTCGCTGGCACCGACGTGTTGGCGAGCAGGACGAAGTTGGTTTGCGCGACTTCGGAAATGGGAGACAGATCCTTCAGCGCGTTGTAAGGCGGGGGTGTACCGAGGGCGGCGGATTGGATCAGAGAGCTGACGGTGAACAAGAGTGTATAGCCGTCATTGGGCGCGTTGACGACGGCGGCGGTGCCGATGACGCCGCTGGCGCCGGCGCGGTTGTCAACGACGATGGTCTGCTTCAGGTTGGCGGAGAGTTTTGAAGCAATCACGCGCGCCACGTTGTCGGCGCCGCCGCCCGGCGGATAGGGAACAATCATGCGGATCGCCCGGCTCGGATACGTTGAGGCCTCCGAGGCGGGTTGCGCCGAGGCCGCAGCCGCTGAAAAGCCAGTAACGAGACCGGCGGCGGCAACGGCAAACAGCTTGAGCTTTGCTTTCATTCTTATGGCTCCCATTGAGGGGGATCAAGGTTCTTCTTCCTGTCTCCATGGAAGAGGCGGTGCAAGCCTGATAGGCGGCGCTATCCGCGTGCGGTGTCAGGCTTCAGCCACGCATTCGATTTCCAGCAGGAACTTGTCGCGGGGCATGGCGGCTTGAACCGTGGTTCTGGCGGGCCAGTTTTCCGGGTCAGTGCCAAAAAATTCTTGGTAAATCCCGTTCATTTCATCGAAGTCCGAGATGCGGGCCAGAAAAACGTTGACCTTGACCACCTTTTCAAGCGAACTGCCCGCATCTTCCAGGATGTGTTTCACGTTGGTGAGGGATTGGCGCAGTTGAGCGGGGAAATCGTTGTGGGCGATCTGCATGTCGTCAAAGTAAGCGGGGCAGCCCGATACAAAGATCAATCCGTTCGTTTTGACCGCGTGCGCATGCGGTGCTTTGGTGCGGGTGACGCGCGGGCTGTAAATCGTGGTTTTGGCCATGACGACTCCTTGATGAGGTGGACAAGGGGAGATGAAAAATATCTACAAAATTATTGTTTGAATAGAGTTTATAGATAAAAAGTACAAAGTCAACGCTTTGTCTATAGTAAAATCGGGCCACGATCAACGCGATGCGAACGCCCGCATGACAGGGAATCAGCAATGGACAGTTTGAATCTGAAAACGGGTCATGGCGTGGCCGCCAAGCAGGCGCCGCCGCCCACCGCCGCGCAGCAGGTCTATGAGCAACTCCGCGCCCATCTGCTGGACGCAAGCTACCAGCCCGGAGAGAAGTTGCGGATCAAGGAACTGGTCGAGCGCTACGGCTGTGGATCGTTTCCGGTGCGGGAGGCGCTGAACCGCCTGACGGCGGAATCCTTGGTGACGTATTCAAACCAGCGCGGGTTTTCCGTGGCGCCGATCAGTGCGGAGGAGCTGATTGACATTACCCAGGCCCGAAGCTGGATCGTGGCGCTCGCCATGGAAAAAGCGATGCAGCTTGGTGATGAAAAGTGGGAGGAGCAGGTGATGTTGAGTTACTACCGGCTCTCAAAAGTGTCGCGTTATACGGGGCCGGACCAGGCGCGGCTGAACCCGGACTATGACCGGATCCATCGCGATTTTCATTCCGCCCTGATTGCGGGCTGCGGCTCTCGGAAGATGGTTGACATCAGTGAAGACCTGTTCGATCAGGCCGACCGCTATCGGAGTCTATCCAGAAGCCTGGTTCCCGTCCCGCGTGAGGATGAACACAAGCTCATCCTGGAGGCCGTGCTTGAACGGCGGGTGGAGGAGGCCGTCCGTCTTTGCGTGCAGCACTTCGAGCGGACGGCGGAGCTTGCCATTCAGCAGCTTCGATTGAAGGAGTAGACAAAAGGCCCGTCACCGGGCCTGTTTTTTTGCGCGTTGGGTCAGGCTGACAGGATGGCTTTCAACGCCTCAACCAAGGCCTGGCACTCGGACTCCGTGCCAACCGTGATGCGCAAATAGTCCGCAATGCGCGCGTGGCTGAAGTGGCGCACGATGACTTTGCGCTCGCGCAGCGCGGCCAACAGGTCCGCCCCGGCATGGCCGGGTTTGCGGGCGAACACGAAGTTGGCGGCGGACGGGATCACCTCGAACCCCAGTCCTTGCAGCGCCAGCGTCAGCCGCTCGCGCGACTGCATGATGGCTTTGCAGGTTTGCTGGAAGTGGGCCGTGTCTTCAATGGCGGCGGTGGCGCCGGCAATGGCCAGGCTATCCAGCGGGTAGGAGTTGAAGCTGCTTTTGACGCGTTCCAGGCCTTCAATCAAGTGCGCCTGGCCCAGGGCATAACCCACCCGCAAGCCCGCCAGGGCGCGAGACTTGGACAGCGTCTGGACCACCAGCAGGTTCGGATAGTGGTTGATCAAGGTGCTGGCCGATTGGCCGCCGAAATCAATATAGGCTTCATCCACCACCACCACGGAGTCCGGGTTGCCCGCCACCACGCGCTCGATCTGTTCCAGGGAGAGCAGGCGGCCGGTGGGCGCGTTCGGGTTCGGGAAGATGATGCCGCCGTTGGGCCGCAGGTAATCCTCAACCTGAATGGAGAGGTCATGGGTCAACGGCACTTCCTGGTACTGGATGCCGTACAGGCCGCAATACACCGGATAGAAGCTGTAGGTGATGTCCGGGAACAGCAGGGGCAGATCATGCTTGAGCAGGCCAACAAACGTATGGGCCAGGACTTCGTCCGAGCTGTTGCCAACGAACACTTGCTCAAGCGCCAGCTCATGGTGGCGCGCCAGTGCCGCCTTGAAGGCGCTGGCGTCTGGGTCGGGGTAGCGGCGCAGGCCGTCGCCGGTTGCCTGGCGAATGGCTTCCAGCGCCTTGGGAGACGGGCCGTATGGGTTTTCGTTGGTGTTGAGTTTGACGAGCCCGTCGATTTTGGGCTGTTCGCCGGGAACGTAAGGCGTCAGTTGTTGAGTGACGCGGCTCCAATACCGTTGCATGAGATTCTTCTTCACTAGCTAATCATGGCGGATCCGCCTACTTGGAGCAGCATAGCAGGAGTCGGCGGGGCGGACCATCAACGTCAGGCGGGGTGCATCAGCGGTGCAACGGTATCGATCAGTTGGCCCAGCGCATCGGGCGCCAGGCAGTCTATGGGCTGGCGCTGCGGCGTGGCGCGCAGCCAGGTAATCTGGCGCTTGGCCAATTGGCGGGTGGCGGCAATGGCCTGTTCGCGCATTTGCTGAAAATCAAGGTGCTGGTCCAGGTAGGCCCAGGCCTGGCGATAGCCGACGCAGCGGATCGACGGCAGGGCCGGATGCAGATCGCCACGTTGGTACAGGGTGCTGACTTCGTCGATCAGCCCGGCTTCCAGCATCAGCCCGAAGCGCTCGGCAATGCGGGCATGCAGGCCGCTGCGATCGCTTGGCTCCAGGCTGACCGCCATCCAGTTGAACGGGTCGGGCGCGCGGCGCGCTTGCCCCAGCAGCGCAGACATCGGCTGTCCGCTGAGCAGGCAGACCTCAAGGGCGCGCTGAATGCGTTGCGAGTCGTTGATGGACAGGCGCGCCGCAGTGACCGGGTCGAGCCGGGCCAGTTCGGCATGCAGGGCTGGCCAGCCGAGGCGTTCGGCGCGCGCCGACAGGTCGGCGCGCAAGGCCGCATCCGCGCGCGGCAGTGCATCAAGCCCGTCCCGCAGGGCCTTGAAATACATCATTGTGCCGCCCGCCAGAATGGGGATCCGGCCGCGCTCGGTGATGGTGTTGATCAGCGCGCGCGTGGTGTCGCAGAAGGCGTTGACCGAGTAGGACTCGGCGGGATCCAGGATGTCGAGCAGATGCTGCGGGGTCCGGGCCTGTTCCTGTGGGCTGGGTTTGGCGGTGCCAATGTCCATGCCGCGATA
>JBAYOI010000128.1:0-8294 GCA_041678365.1 Pigmentiphaga sp.
CCATGAAGGACTTCTCCGGAGTTCATGCGTGGAAGGGCGACGGCAGCGCCCGAAACGCCTGATTATCGCTGTAAAGCGCAGTGTGCAATCGCTGAAATAAGCAGGGAAAATTGCAGTTTGCAGACATTCTTAGGCAAAGATATCAACCAGGCCTTGACGCGAGGCGGCGGGGGAAGCCGCCGCTTGGGCGGCGCCTGTGCTTGACGCGCTCGCGCCGTCAGTGCCAAGGCTACCGGGGGTTTGCTTTGCCAGCGCTTCCTGCTGGGATTGCTGTGCTGTGTGTTGTTCCTGGCTGCCCACAAAGGTTTGGTCCAGGCTGAATCCTTGCTGGCTCAACGCTTCCTTCAACGAGGCCAGATTGGCTTCCAGCGCTTGCCGCGTGGTGTCCACCGCGCTGACGAAGGCGACGCTGGCCTGATCGCCGCTCATATGGAGATGAATGGTGATGGGGCCAAGCGCTTCCGGCGCAATGCGGACCTGGGCGGCTTGCACGCCTTGTCCGGCCATCCAGCGCAAGGCCTCATCCATGCGCTGCTGCAGCGCTTGCGGTTGAAGCGGGGTGGCGGGGCCGGGGACCTGCGGCAGCAGTTCGGTTGAACGGCTGGCTGTGGGTGTCAGGGCAACGTTGCTCACGACGGGCGCGGCGGGCTCGGCGGGGCGTACAGCGCTGGCGGTGTCTGCGGCGGAGAGGACCTCGGTGGCCTGCGTGCCTGCGGAAACCGCGGCGGCATCAAGCACTGGCGCCGTGGCGCGAGCATCAGGCAACACGGGCGGCGTGACATCCAGTTCGGCGTTTTCAGCCTGTCCGGACTCGGTCTGCTGCGTCAGCGCCTTGCCAAGGCGGTTCAGGGCATCGATTTCGGGCGCATCACCCGCGACGGCGTGACCTGGCGTTGCGGATGCGGGCGGCTGCAAATAGGCCAGTTGCGCGGCCCAGTTGTCAGTATTTGCCGACGATGCCTCCGCGTCTGCGTCGGTCTGGGGGGCCCCGGCCTGGTCAGCGTTGGCTTCCTGGGAAGCCTCCGTGGCGCGGCGCTCGGGCGTGGCGGGTTGCGTGGCCTGATTCAGTTTGGATTCGAAGTCATCGGCGCGGACGGACTCGGCTTGGCTGTGCGCTTGCCCGTCACGCGGAGAGGAAGCGGGCGGGGGGGCGGAACTGGGAAGCGTCATGGCGGTCAGGGCAGTCATCAAATGAAACCTCGGTTGAACGAGCGTGCTCGGGCGGCGAATTCATCGATCATTTTTTGGGATTGCCTGGCTTCGAGCAAGGCTTGTTGCTGCTGGTTCCGTTGCAGCAGGATCTGCAGCGACTTCAATTTGCGCTGGGCGTCAAGAAACAGCCGGCGCGTGTGTTCCAGTTGTTGTTCGCAGTGCTTGACTTCAAGCAGCTGCTGGGTGATGGCATCAGAGAGCTGCTGGATGAAGCGGGCATAGTTGCTGACGCGTGTGCCATCAATACCCTGATAGGTATGCGAACGCATCTTGTCTTCATACTCGCCGCGATAGTTCTCGATCAGCTCCAGCCTTTCCTGGGCGTGGCGATGCGCGCTGGCCGCTTGTGCAAAGACTTTCGATGCCTTGTCGTGCTGCTGTTCGGCCAGGTCGATCAACGTTTTGAGCGTTTCAGGATTGGTCATGCCGGACTCGTCTGGAAGGCGTTGTGCGTGGTTGGCGCAAAGTGGTCGGCAATCTGCTGAAGCAGGGCGTGGCTGTCTTCAAACGAGGCGCTGGCCTGAATGTCCTGCTGCAAAAACTGGCTGATGATGTCGTGGGCGGCAATGGCTTGATCGAGTTCAGGATCGCTGCCGGGAATGTAGGCGCCGACTTGAATCAGGTCGCGAGAGCGTTGGTAGCGCGAAAACAGCTTCTTCAAGCGGCGTGCCTGATGCAGGTGTGCGGACGGCACAATGTTGTGCATGGCACGGGAAATGGATTGTTCGATGTCAATGGCCGGGTAGTGGCCGATGTCAGCCAGCGCCCGGTTCAGCACAATGTGACCATCAAGAATGGCGCGGGCCGAATCGGCAATCGGATCCTGCTGATCGTCGCCTTCGGTCAGCACCGTATAAAAAGCGGTGATGGAGCCGGTGCTGTTGGTGCCATTGCCCGCCCGTTCAACCAGCGCGGGCAACTTGGCGAAAACGGAGGGCGGGTAGCCCTTGGTGGCGGGCGGTTCACCAATGGCCAGCGCGATTTCTCGTTGCGCCATTGCATAGCGGGTCAAGGAATCCATGATCAACAACACGTTTTTGCCTTCGTCGCGGAATTTCTCCGCGAGCGCGGTCGCATAGGCGGCGCCACGCAAGCGCATCAGCGGCGCGGCGTCGGCGGGTGCGGCCACCACCACGGAGCGTGCCAGGCCCTCCGGCCCCAGGATCTGATCAATGAACTCTTTGACCTCGCGGCCGCGTTCGCCAATCAGCCCCACGACGGTCACGTCCGCCTCGGTGTAGCGCGCCATCATGCCCAGCAGCACGCTTTTGCCCACGCCCGAACCGGCGAACAGGCCCATGCGCTGGCCGCGGCCCACGGTCAGCATGGCGTTGATGGCTCGCACGCCCACATCCAGCGGGCGGTCAATGGGATGGCGCTCGATCGGGTTGATCGGTTTGGCGGCCAGCGAGGCACGCTCCGCGCCGTTGATCGGACCCAGGCGGTCAAGCGGACGTCCAATGCCGTCCACCACCCGGCCCAGCATGGCCTCGCCCACCGGCAGCAAATGGCTGATGCCTTCCGGGTCCAGCGATTCTTCCGTAATGGGCGGACCAAAGGGCTGATAGGGCGGCAGCGGCTGATCGGGGACCATCGGGATGACCCGGGCGCCTGGCGTCAGTCCGTGCGCGGCCGAGGTTGGCATCAGGAACATGCGTTCTTCATGGAAGCCCACCACTTCCGCTTCGGCCCAGTGGCCGTCATCCTGCTGGATCTGGCAGGCGCTGCCCACCGGCAGGCGCAGTCCCGCCGCTTCCATCACCAGGCCCGCCACGCGGGTCAGTTGGCCTTCGGCGGCGATCGGGCGTGCCTGGGCGACGCGCGCCAGGCAGCGTTGCAGCAGGCCGGACAGGCGGTCAGTGCTGGCCGTCATGGTGGGTGGGTTCGCGAACGGGGTTCGCGCCTACGGAGGTGGTGGATTCGCGAGCAGAGCTCGCTCCTACGGGGGGAGGCGTTGTAGGAGCGAGCTCTGCTCGCGAATCCGGCTGCGTGGCCGTTCCGGCTTGCGTCCAGCTCAGGGCGCTGCCGACGGTGGCCAGGGTGCGCTGCCAGCGTGTTTCCAGTGTGGCGTCGACTTCGGTATCCGTGGAGTGAATGCGGCAACCGCCGCGCGTCAGGCTGGGGTCGGCTTGCAATTGCCATCCCGCCTGGCCCAGCTCGTTGCCCAACTGCTGATGCAGCAGCGCAAAGTCTTGCGGGTGCAGTTTCAGCACGCGTTGCGATGAATGGCCGCTCAATTGCGCCATGGCCTGGCGCGCAACCTCAAGAATCAGCGCGGGATCCTGTGCCAGTTCACGCGCCACCACCTGGCGGGCGATCAGTAGGGCCAGATCCACGACACGAGGCGCGAGCCCGGCTTCCAGCGCTTGCTGGGTCTGGCTCAACTGCCGAGCCAGCTCGGCCAGGTGCGACAGATCTTGCCGGGCTTCCTGCAAGCCTTGTTCATGGCCCTTCTGATAGCCTTCCTCAAAGGCCAGCTCCTGGATCTTGCGGGCTGATTCTTCGCGGGCGCGCTGTTCTTTCTCCGCGGCTTCGGCGGCCCGCCGCGCCGCCTCCAGGCGGGCTTGTTCCGCTTGCTCGGCCGCTTCGCGCTGTTGTTGCGCGCGCATCATGCTGCGCGCGCGTTCCAACTGATCCTGCTGCGATTGGGGCCGGGCCAGCGAGGAGGACGAGCGTAGGCGAGAGAAGTTGCCCAGCTCCCAGCGGGGCAACTCCTTGGCTTCCTCGGCGGGAATGATCCGCGCCGCCATTTTCACCTTGGCTTCGTCAGACATATTGATCTTCGCCCATGCCTTCGATGGCGAGTTCGCCGGCCTCGATCAAGCGGCGCGCCACCTTGAGGATTTCCTTCTGCTGCAGCTCGACCTCGGAAATCTTGACCGGGCCCATCAGCTCCAGGTCTTCGCGCAGCTGCGTGGCGGCCCGTGACGGCATGCTGCCCAGGATTTTTTCCTTCATTTCGTTGCTCGATCCCTTCAGCGCCACGACCAGCGACTCGGAAGAGATCTCGCGCAGCAGCATCTGCATGCCGCGGCTGTCGGCGTCGATGAGGTTGTCGAAGGTGAACATTTCATCGATGATGCGCTGGGCCAGATCCGAGTCAACGTCTTTGATTGACTCCAGAATACTGTTTTCCGACGATGTGCCAACGTAGTTGAGAATGTCCGCGGCCATCTTGATGCCGCCGATCTTGCGCCGTTTGATCTGCTCATTGCCGGACAGCATCTTCAGCAGCACATCGTTCAGTTCACGCAGCGCGGAAGGCTGGATGCCGTCAAGGGTGGAGATCCGCAGCACCACGTCGGCGCGGACACGGTCGGGCAGATGGTTCAGCACGGCCGCGCTCATGTCGGACTCCAGGTGCACCAGAATGGTGGCAATGACCTGCGGATGCTCGTTGCGGATCAGTTCGGACACGCTGGCCGGATCCATCCACTTCAGGCTTTCAATGCCGGTGGTGTCGCCGGTGTTCATGATGCGGTCCAGCAGGAAGCCCGCCTTGTCAACGCCGAGCGCGCGCGTCAGCACGCTGCGCAGGTATTCATCCGTGTCGTTGCCCAGTCCGGTATGCAGGTGGACGTCGCCCTGGAAGCGCGCCAGCACGCGTTCCATGGTCTCCCGGTCTATCCCCTGCATGGCGGCCATGGAGGTGCCGAGTTTCTGCACTTCGCGCGGCGACATGTGTTTCAGGACTTCAGCCGCTTGTTCTTCACCGAGCGCCAGCAGCAGAACCGCGCCATCATGGATGCCGCGATCGGCAATATTGACGGAAGAAGCGTTGGTTAGCGAGGGCATGCGAGGCGTGTTCACGGCGTGCTCGGGTCAGTGTCATTCATCCAGCGTCGAATCACATCAGCAACAATCTGGGGTTTCTCGGCGGCAAACTGCTTCACGTCAACCAGGGGTTCCGTGGCGGGTTTGCCGGTGTCTTCGGATGACTCCGCGCGAGGCATCAGCGGGTCGAACTCGGGCTGCGGGGGCGGCGGCGCCGTCAGCTGCTTGACTGCGGGGCGGATCACGCCAATGATCAAGTACAGCACGATCAGGGCCAGCAGCAGCCAGAGCCCGATGTCTTTGGCCAGCGAGACAAACTCGGGGTCTTTATAGAACGCGAGGTCTTCTCCGCCCAGGTCCACGTCGTTGAACGGAATGTTGATGACGGAGACCGAATCGCGGCGGTCCGTATCCAGGCCGATGGATTCCGTGACCAAGGCGCGAATCTGCGCCATTTCCGCTTCGCTGAGCGGCACCAGCTGCTGGCGGCCATCCACTTCCGTCACGCGATGGTTGACGACGACGGCGGCGGACACGCGCTTGATGCGGCCAACCGGCTCACGGGTATAGCGAACGGTTTTGTCGAGCTCGTAGTTGACGGTGTCCGCGTCACGGGTGCTGAACTGGTTGCGCAGCAGTTCTTCAGCCTGTTGGGCGGGCGTCAGCGGATTGGTGGCCGCGTTGCCGAGGATGGGCGCCGTGGCTTGTCCGGGCGGAGTATTGCTGAGCGAGCCCGGTACGCCGCCCTGGGTCAGCGGTGCCGGTTCACGGGAAGAGGACGTCTGGCGGCTGCGCACCGAGGCTTCTTCAGGCGTTGCGTTGGGCCGGTAGATTTCGTCCGTGCGTTCTTCGCGGCTGAAGTCCAGATCAATGGTCACTTGGGCGCGCAGATTGGGTTGGCCGACGATGGGGCTCAACAAAGAAATGATGCGGTGCGTGTATTGCGTTTCCAGGGTGCGCAGGTAATCCAGCTGCGAAGCGTCCAGGCCGAGGGTGTTTTCCTGTGAAGACAGCAGCGAACCGTTTTGATCGATGATGCTGACTGCGCTGGGCGAGAGATCCGGCACCGATGACGACACCAGGTGAATGATGCCCGCCACCTGGCTGCGGTCCAACTGGCGGCCGCCATACAGATCAACCAGCACGGAAGCGGTGGGCCGTTGCTTGTCACGCAGGAAAATGCTGGGTTTCGGGATGGCCAGATGCACGCGGGCGCTGCGCACCGCGGCCAGCGCCTGGACCGAGCGCCCGAGCTCGCCTTCCAGCGCCCGCTGGTAGTTGACCTGTTCCTGGAACTGGGTCTGGCCCATGCGCGATTGGTCCAGCAGTTCAAAGCCGACATTGCCTGCGCGCGGCAAGCCTTGCGAGGCCAGGCTCAGGCGCACCTCATGGACCTGGGCGGGCGGAATCTTGATGGTGGAGCCGCCCTGTTCAAGCTTGTACGGAATGTTCTGTTGCTGCAAGGCGGCCAGCACCGCGCCGGCGTCCTGATCGTTCAAGCCGCTGAACAGCACATTGTATTGGGGGGAACGGGTCCAGAGCAGCGTGGCCACCACAATGGCGATCAACAGCGCAACACCTCCCAGCAAAGCAATCCGCTGTTGGCTGGGCAGGCGCTCGAAGGCTTGTTGAAGCCGTTGTGCAGGACGCGACGGGGCGTCCGGAAGATCGAGAGTGCTTTGCGTTGCGTCGGCCATGAGGTCCGGAAAAATCCTGGTTGCTTGGCATTGCGCGAAGTGAATGCCCAATTCTGAAGACTCGTATTATTTGCCAGATGACGCAAATTTAAGCGTTGAATAAATGGGGTTTGATCGCGTTTCTCCGGGCTGAGATTTGCCGAAAAACGCTTATGATGGGCAGTCAGTGAAAAAGGATGTTTTATGGAACGCATAACTGCCGCCCTGGGGGCGACCGAGTCCGCCGCCTTGCAACGGCCTGGCATGTCGCGCGCCGCGGAGATGCTCGGCAACCCGGACGGACTGGTGGCCAACCCGTCCAAGGGCGCCTCGGACTTCTCCAATATCCTGTCCGATGCGCTGCAAAGCGTGCACCAGGTGCAACAGGAAGCCAAGGTGATGCAGCAGGCTTACCAGCAGGGCAGTCCTGACGTGGGCCTGGAAGAAACCATGATCGCCATGAACAAGGCCAGCCTGTCCTTTCAGATGCTGGCGCAAGCGCGCAACCGCGTGGTGGCGGCGTACAACGAAGTCATGAACATGCAGGTCTGATCCGCCGGGGCCAATGAAGTTTTCGTAGGAGCGAGCTCTGCTCGCGAACCGTTATTACGTGAAATTCGCGAGCAGAGCTCGCTCCTAAGGTAACAGACCTTTTTTCCGCGCCGCTTCCTCATCCTGTTTGACCACCCAGGCCAGAATTTCCGCCACGGCCACATACAGGGAAGGGGGGATGCGGGCGTCCAGGTCAACCTGCATCAGCAGATCAATCAGCTCCTTGGACGAATGCACGAACACCCCCGCCTCTTTGGCGCGCCGCAGGATTTCTTCGGCAATCAGTCCGCTGCCCTTGGCCACCACCACGGGGGCTTTTCTTTCCTTCTCATAACGTAATGCCACGGCCAAGCTGCGCTGGAACGCATCTTGCAGCGGGTCATGAGGGGTGGAAGCGGAGGGAGGCGCAGACGGCGGCGTGACGGGGATCATGACGTGCCCCCCGACAGCCTGGATTTGATCGGGACCTGGAACTCGGCCAATTGGATGCCCCGGTTGGACAAGGCTTCATGCAGTGCCATTACCCCTTGCTGAAGGTGCTGTTGCAAATCGCGCAGCGCCTGCCCGCGCGTTTGCTGCGTATCCGGCAGGATGTGCAGCTGGGTCTGCGTGCCATGCAGGGCCAGCTTCAAGACGAGCTTGCCCAGAGTCGGCGTGTGCAGGGTGATTGAGGCGCGCCAGGCCAGCGGTAGATCCGCATCGTGACCGGACGCCTCATCCGGCTCCACTTCAAGCTCGAAAGGTTGATTGGCCCAGTCCCCCTCCACCATCATTTTTCCTGTGACCAGCACGGAAATCTGTTCATGGACCAAGGACCGCAAGGTATCGGGGATCGCGTTCAAGGCAGCTTGCAGCCCGCGCGTGGCGCTTTGTTCCGGCGTGACGGCGGGCCGGTTGGCGCCTTCACCGGCTTCTTCGGCTTGAGGACGATTCTGTCCCGGAGACAGCGCCGCCTGGGGTTCGCGTTGTAAAGCGGTTGTGCTGCGGCGGCCGTCCGTCCACTCCTGGAGGTGGGATTCGTAAAACAGCCCTGTCTGGCTGACGGCCTGTTGCAGCCGCTGCGCGGCCAATAGCGGATCC
>JBAYOI010000129.1:0-8277 GCA_041678365.1 Pigmentiphaga sp.
CAGGGGTGGGGCGCCTCGGTGAACCTGATGTTGTTCGACACGCGTCGCTTTGGTGGCGAGCAGGCGTTCCTGCAGGAAACGACATTCCTGGCGGATGCCTGTCGCCGCAACCCGCCCAGGCCGGGCGTCGACGCCGTGCGCATGCCCGGCGACCGGGGATTGCAGAACCGGATCGAGCAACTGGAAAACGGTGTTGCGCTGCATCCGACGATCGCGCCTGCACTTGCCCCCTGCGCGACATCCTACGGTTTGGTGTTTCCCGAGCCCATCAAAACTTGAGGGGGATGGCGGAGCGGGGGCAGGGCGGCGACGGGCTGGCGGCGGCGCGGGGCAGAGCGGCGGCAGGGCCTCGAATATGTTTTTTCAGTTTTTTGTAGTGACGCTTTTCGGCTGAAATAGTCGAAAATTCCGTCACTACGTTTTTTTCAAAAAACACATCGCCAGCGCCGCCCGTCCCCCCGTACCCAACTAAATCCTAAAGAATTCCCGCGATCAGCGTCCTGCCAATGATCGACAACCATGACTACCTCATCCACAATTTGCCGGGCTTGCTCGTTGTCCAGCCCATAAAAAGCGGCCGTACCGAGGGCAGTCTCCAGGCTAGGTCGATTGTCGACATCGTCAATATTCAAGACATGTTTCGCCTTGTCGATATTCGGATTGACGTCAAACGCAGGTGCAAGTCGCCATCCCGTCTTGCCAAGCACGAATCCGTGATTGCGAAGGTGGTCATCGCGGTTGCCAACCGCGACGTTGAACGCCACTCGTCGGAATAATTGTTTCAAGTCTGCATTCGCATGCTCGGCATCTCCCTGAGCCCGAATGAACTGCGCCAATTCCAGGTAGCTCGTGTCGTCGCTTTGGGTCTTCCGAAGCAGAGTCATTGCCGAGGCGTAGAAGCGTCGCGCACTATTCACGCGATCGAATCTCTGTACGCAGAAAGTGTGGAAGTCGTTGTTGAGCTTGAACAGCCTCGCAGGCGGTACGTCTATCCTACTGTCTCGACCTTCAGTTCTACCCCCAGTCGCTGGCGCACGGCGCTGAAAATTGCCGCCAAATTGTCCATGTTGGGATTGCCTTTAGGTGAGAGCATGCGGTGCAGACTCTTGCTGGGGCGATCAGTCTGGGCAGCGAGTTGTTCGAAGCCCAAAGTTGCATTGACCAGGTCGCGCAGGATGAGACGCGCTGTTTCGGACTCGCCGTTTAGAAACAGCGTGGCCGCCTCGTCCAGAAGCGCACGGGCGAATGCCGGATCGCGTTCGACGCGTTCAACTACTGTGTGTCTGAAATCACGGGTCAGTGCCATAACGTTACCCTTTTCGTGCGCCAGCAGCCTTTCTGGTCTTGTATTCCGCATGAAGCGCTTTGGCGCGGTCGATATCGCGCTGCTGGCCGCGCTTCGTGCCGCCACCAAACAAGACGATGAGCCGATCGCCGTCTTTGGCGAGATAGATACGGTAACCTGGTCCCCAGTCGATTACGTACTCGCCAATACCATCGAACCACTTCACGCGCGATGTGTTGCCAAGCTCCAGTCGCAGCTTGGCCGTTGTCACCTTGATGGCCGCCTGAGCGTCCAGCCCATCGAACCAGGTTTTGTAAGGGTTGGAGCCGTCCTCGCGCAGGTACTCTTCGACGCGGATCACCATGGTTAGATAGTAACTTATTCGTTACTTTCAGGCAAATGGTCATTGTACATGGGCGGCAAAGCATGCAGCAGCTGTCTTTCAGCAGGCAGGTTA
Organism: Pigmentiphaga sp.; assembly: GCA_041678365.1. Classification (GTDB taxonomy): domain Bacteria; phylum Pseudomonadota; class Gammaproteobacteria; order Burkholderiales; family Burkholderiaceae_B; genus Pigmentiphaga. Next base: position 1,743 of record JBAYOI010000129.1, read on the forward strand.
CTGGCTACGGTAATGGTTCGCCGGCGCGGCTGTTAGGCTGTGTGGGCAGGCGGGAGGGCGCTTCCCTCGGGCACCCATAGGGCTTGTGACATATTGATATGTGTCCGGTCAGTCGCCGCGGCATCGCGCCTGGCCGTCAGGGCCATGCCAACGGTACGCATCACGATAAGGGCTGTTTTCAAGATCGAATTGCCGCCCCCGCAGGGCACAAGTGTGTTTTCTCAGTTTTTGTAGTGACGCTTTTCGGCTGAAATAGTCGAGAATTCCGTCACTACGTTTTTTTCAAAAAACACATCGCCAGCGCCGCCCATCCCCCGCACCCAGCTAAATCCTAAAGAATTCCCGCGATCAGCCGTAATAAATAGAAAGACCTCGTACTTTCTACAGGAGACATTTATGCCATGGCTCGATCCCCCGCGCGGCCGCGCTGACATCTACACAGCCACCTCAACCACTCCAGCCGCAGCCGCCGCCGCAGCCGCCGCAGCCACCGCAGCTACCTCGGCCACCCCAACCGCCCCAACCGCCCCAACCACCGCAGCCGTCGCCATCATCGCAGCCATCGCTGCACTTGCACCCATGGGCCTGTACGCTGCCCCTTGGGATCCATCCCCAGATCCCTACCTTCTGCAGGGCGAACTCATCGACGTCACCCAGGATCGAACCATCAGCCGTGTTTTGCACCTGCAGCAAGAAAGCGGCTTCAACGTCGCCCCTGGCGCAGGTCTCGACGTCAACGCCCCCATCCTGGGCCATACCCTCGACCCCTTCATCGACCTCAGCCTTTGGAAGCTCGGTGCCGGGCACCTGCAACTGAACGCCCAGAACGGGCTGCGTACCACCATCTACCTGCGTCAAGGTAGCCTGGGCGTCGGCCCCGAGGGCGACCTCGGCCCTGCTGGCAATGAACTGCATATGGCCGCCGGCACCCGACTGGATCTGGCCGACGGCCTCGTGCTGCCCATCAAGCTGCGCGCCTGGGCGCCCGGTCAAGCCCCTGATCCCTGGGCCTGGCCGTTGCCAGCCGAATCCATCGCGCCCGGCGCAATGGCCGACGGCGTCACCCTGCGCGTTGCGCAAGGCACCGCCCAGTGGCTGGGCGACATCGATGCCCAGGCGCCGCTCTACAAGACCGGCGCGGGCACTCTGCGCCTGGCCGGCCTGGCTGGCCCGGGCCTTGGCGCCACACTCAACGATCTGGCCGTGCTGGAGGGCGGCCTGCAGATGGATTCCAGCTGGTGGGGCGTCGTGACCACCGCGCCCGGCACTCTGCTCTCGGGCACCGGCTCCATGGCCAGCGCCCAAGTGTATGGCACCGTGCAACCCGGCACGCCCGAGCAGGTCGGCACCTTGGGCTTCATCGATCACCTGGGCCTGCAACCAGAGTCGCGTACCCTCATCCGGGTGGACGCCCAGGGCCACAACGATCAGCTCTGGTCTATGGGCACCGCGCGCCTCGCGGGCACCCTGCAGGTCGATTTGACCCGAGGCGACTGGAGTCCGAGCCAGAGCTGGGAAATCGTGCGTGCCGACGGCGGGCTACTGTACGACTCGGACACGTCCGCGTCTACGCCCGCGCCTACGTCCACGTCCACGTCCACGTCCACGTCCACGTCCACGTCCGCACCGGCGCCGGCGCCGGCGGGCGGCCAATACGCACACGTCACCAGCAACATCCGTTACCTGGACCCTGTGCTGCACTATGGGGCGGACAACGTCATCCTGCGCTTGCGCTACAACCGGCTGGCCACGCTCACCGGCGAGGCCGACTGGCGCAGCGCGTTGCTGGACGACAGCCGCTTTCTGCGCGAGGCTGCCCAGTGGCATGCGGCGCGCGGTGGCGTCTGGGCGCAAGGCTGGGGCGCTCAGGCGCGTCGTGCCGGTGCCTGGCAGCGCGCAGGAGATCGTCGCCATACACAAGGCCTGCAGCTGGGCTACAGCCACCGTTTGCGGCCAGGGGCTTACGTGGCCGCCTACGCGGGCGTGCAGCACATGCGCCTGCAGGGTGATCAGCCCGTCAGCGACCAAGCCGCGCACCTGGGCCTCGCTGCCGGCGTGGCCACCGGGCCGCTGCAATGGTCGGCCGGCCTGGCCCATGGCTGGCATTACGCGCAGGCCAGTCGTCGGGCCGAGGCTGACGAGCCGCGCCTGCACACCACGCTGCAGGCCGGGCTCACCCAGGCCTGGATCGGGGTGGCGCCGCGTGACCCGTGGATCCTGGGTGCGCCCTCTGCCGGCGGCCATTGGCGCGACAGGCGCGACGGGCGCGGTTGGCACGGCTGGCGTATCTGGCCGCAGCTGCAGCTCACCGGGCTGCGCCTGCACCGTCGGGCCGCCGAAGAATCCCGCGCGCAGGACAGCCTTGCCGCCGTGCACCTGCCGGCGCAGACGGACCGACGCTGGATGGTCGAGCCGGCTGTGAATCTGCAGCGCCAGTGGCCTGGCGCGCAGGGTCCATTGCAGCTGAGCCTGCGACTGGGCTGGCGCCAGCTTTGGGGCGCCGGCAGCCTGCACAGCGAGCAGACCTGGCAGGCTGATCCCAGCCAGGGCGCGAGCGTCGCCAGCCTGCCGCTTGCGCGCCATGTCCTGCGCGTGGACCTGGGTCTGCAGGTGCCGCTGTCCAGCCAGATGTCCGCGCACCTGGGCTACGCTGGCCAAATGGGCAGCGGACAGCAGCAGCACGGTGCCTGGCTGGGCCTGAATCTGTGGCTGGATGGGAAAAGAGAACTGGGCTCCAACAGCCGCCCAGTGCGTTGAATATTTATTTTTTCAACCGTGAGCGCGTCACGTAGGTGCGGTGTCCTCATACCACATCTGCCCTCTTGATAGCATGCACGCGTCGAAATTATGGCGATTTGGCCGGTTTTGCTTGACCTTTATCTTCAGACCAGTACACTGGTCTATACATAGAACGAGGTTGTACCCATGCCGGAAAAAATTGGTTCGTATGAAGCGAAAACGAAGCTTCCTGAAATTCTTCGCCGCGTGGAAGCGGGCGAAGCTTTCACCATTACCAATCGCGGCAAAGCGATTGCAGATCTGATTCCGAGCCGTGCCAGCGACAAGCTCAAGACCAAAGCCGCCATCGCCACTATTCTTGAGTCCAGAAAACACAAGGTGAGTGATGATGTTCTGGATCAACTGAAACAAGCAGGTCGTAAATGACGGCTTTTGTTCTGGATAATTCTGTGGCGATGCGCTGGCACCTGGAAAGTGAGAGGGCGTCCGATCAGGCCTATGCGGAATCTGTATTGAAGAGCCTTGCCGATGGCAATGCCTGGGTACCCAATCTGTGGCATCTGGAAGCGGCCAACGTACTGTTGGGCGCTGAACAGCGGGGTGTGACTTCGCTTGGAGAAGTCCATCGATTTATTGCCCAACTGGAAAACTTGCCCTTGCATGTCGATCCGCTGACGGTGCGGCAATCATTTACGCAAACCATGTCTTTGGCAAGAGCTTATGGATTGAGCAGCTACGATGCGGCTTATCTTGAGCTGGCCATACGCAAAAACATACCTCTGGCGACACTCGACAAGGCTCTTGCCAAGGCAGCCAGAAAAGCGGATATCGCGATCCACCTCAAATAAACGGCCGGGGTTCTCAGGCTGGAACCTGGCCCCTATCCCTTTCTTGCACGGTCGAGTTGCTTCGCTTACATTAGCCAGACTAGTAGACCAGCCCATTTTTTCGTGGAGGCTACTATGAAAGTTGTGAACATGCTGGAGGCCAAGTCATCTCTGTCGCGGCTGGTGGATGATATTGCAACTGGCCGCAAGCGCGAGATCATCCTGGCGCGCAACGGCCGCCCCGCCGCGAAGTTGGTGCCGGTGGATGCTGTGTCGGCCGGGCGGCGGGCTTGGGCTGCTTGAGGTCACTGGCCCAGGCCGAAGCGTTGCAGATCGAGAGGGTAGTGGCGGCGGTTACACCGCAAGGGGCGGGGTCGGTAGCCCTTGATATGCTTGAATGCAATTTGTATAATTGATTTCACAGCAATCAATAGGAGGTTGCCGACATGAGAGCAGTAACGATCAGGAATGTACCGGAAGAGGTGCATCGTGCCATCCGGGTTAGGGCAGCGCAGAACGGCCGTACCTTGCAAGCCGAGATGTGCGAAATATTGGCTACCGCTGTGAAACCGGAAGGCCGGGTAAAGCTGGGTGACTTATTGGCAGGTATCGGGCGCAAGGTGAAATTGACCGACGAAGAAATGGCTGTTTTTGAACGTGACCATTCACCTGCCCGCGCAGCGAGTTTTGAATGATCTTGCTGGATACAAACGTTATATCGGAGCAGTTTCGAGCCGTACCCGATGAAACGGTGATCGGCTGGTTGAATCGCCAGCCGCTGGAAACGCTATATCTGGCATCCATGACCGTGGCCGAGCTGCGCGCCGGTGTAGCCCTGATGCCCGCTGGCAAGCGCCGGACGGTGCTCAGTGACAGCATCGAACACCAGGTGTTGCCGATATTTGTGGGCCGAGTGTTGTCGTTTAATATGGCTTGCACACGCGCCTATGCCGATGTGCTGGCAGCCGCCCGCAAGGCCGGTAGCGGCATCGAGGCCGCTGATGCCGTCATAGCGGCGATTGCCCTGGAGAGCGGTTTCAGCGTGGCAACAAGGGACGTAAGCCCGTTCTTGACGGCCGGCGTGAACGTCGTCAACCCTTGGGAAGATCAAGAGTAAAGCGGTTATTCGTGCAGGGCTGCACGGCACACACCGGTCTCAACAAAAAATTGCAAGGGCGTGACGGGATGGCAGACCAGCCCAGACCTGCCGCTTGGGCGGCTGCGACGTACTTGGCCACGACACCCTTGGAGATGCCCAGCGCCTGGGCACAGCGCCGCTGGGACTGGCCCTGCGACAAGACGTTTTGCAAGATTAATTTGATCATGTGCGTTCTCAGAAGAGGCGGCGGCATGTGGGCTCCAAAAAGCCCATCACACTACCGCAAGGTTGATGACAACGCGTTGTTGTTCAACCCCACTGAAACGCACCGGTCATGATCGCCGGAATCGGTGGTCATAGAGGGTAGCCCCCGTTTTGCCACATACCCCGTGCCCTGCGCCAGCGCGGGATACCGCAGGAGCAGTTTGTCGTGCTCTCGGCCGCCAAGTTCGATCTGAGCATCCAAACGCTCTCGCGCCAGGGCGGCCTGAATCACCGGCTGCACGTGCTGCGTGATCCAGTCCGGAAGTCGGTGCCGCACCGCTTGCGTCCACTTGCTTGCCTGGCTACGGCTGGCCGGCAAATCTTCGCCTTCTCCGATCAAGTCTGGAATCAACTTGCGGATGTCGTAAGTCAGGTCGAGATCTTCGGAAAATCGGTCGATGACCCGGTAAACCTTGGATAGCGATGTGCCACCCTTGAAGGTCAGGTCTGCCGCCAGCGACGACTCGAACAAGGCACGCAGCGCCCACACTACCCACACATCCTTTTCGAGTAAATGGGTGGGGCGTCCAGTTTCGGCACGCCCGTACTCCAACGCCTCGCGTTGATCCTGGCGGCTCAGATCGAAGAAATAGTCAGCCACGCGCAGCTTCCCTGCCAATGGCCTGCGCCATCCAGCCGGGCAGTGTCGCACGCGCCGAAGCCAGCGCCTGCCATTCGGAATGCGGAAGGATGCGACGCAACGATGCCAGCGATTCGTTGGCATGTGCCGGGCCAATCCAAGCCAGGGCGCGCACGGCCGCGCCAGCCGGTCGCGTACCTAGCGCCAGCATCCAGCGTGGTGCGTGCTTCACCAATACTTCAGACCGTCCGAGTTTCAGCTTCTGGGTGCGGCCAGATGTGAGATAAACCTCGCGGATAGGCACTTGCTGCGTCAAGCCCAGCGCGTTAGCCGCGCTGGCACCATGTGGCACGACAATTTCGCCGCTCTGTTTGGCCAATGCCTCGACAACCTTCTCGGGAGCGGGTGCGCGTGAGCCGAATCGGCTGGAAACCGGAGCCGCGTAGGTGCCACGCGCCACACGCAACAGCTTGCCGGCCTTGGCCAGCCGCGAGAACGCCTGGTCTACGGCGGAACGACTACCCAAATGCAGAAACTCCTTGGGCGACAGCACGCCTCCCTCGGGGAGGGATTTCGCTTGTCGTAGGATGGTTTCTGGCAATGTATTCATGGGGCACCTCTATGAGAGAACTACTATACCACTTTCTGACATCTACTAGACTGAAGAGTTCCGCTAACCTGTAATAGAGGGTGGCGTCGTCAGCCTCTACCCGCAGGGCTGCATATTTGGTGAATTTGTCGATCTCGTGCCAGATCGCGCCACTGAGGCGCGGTGGACATTTGTACAGGCGAGCTTACCGGCGCATGCACAAGGCGATCAAGCGCCAGCGTACGATTCTGGGGCGTCTGGCACGAGACATCGAACGCAGCAAGTCGGTATTGACGCAGAGTATCCAGGACGCTCTGAATCCGTTATTGGCACGGGCACAGAGGATTGCCGCCCAGAGCCGCAAAGGTGCGCGGATCAAGGGCAGCGAGAAGGTCTACAGCTGGCATGCCGACGAGGTGGAGTGCATCTCAAAAGGC
>JBAYOI010000130.1:0-8182 GCA_041678365.1 Pigmentiphaga sp.
CGGCCTTCGATCCGGATCAAATGGGGGATCTGCTGCTCCGCAAGCCGAGGCCAGCGGGCCAGCGGCAACTCGTCCGGCGCCACCCGTTCTTCGGGCCGCATCGGATGTTGCGCCAACACGCGCGCCGCCGCGGACAGCTGCACCGACTCTTCGCCCATATCAGCCCAGTCCGTCTCGCCGAGATAGTCCATTGCCGACAAGGCATGCTCGGCGGGCGCGGCATCCGCGGCCTCGGTCAGGCTCGGCATGTCAGCGGCGCGCACGCCGACAATCTCCACGCCCTCGGCCGTCCGGCGCGTGGAAACAATCATGGCGTCGGCGCCCAGCGCATCGCGCATCATGCGCAAGCAGTCCCGGGTGGATCCGGCAACGAATTTACGAAACGTCATGGTTCATATCCATTGAGGCTCATTTCATGACTCACGATCTTCCGCCCAAGGTCAGCGCAACCTTGATCAGACGGGACTCGGGAATTTCAGAGTGGGCCAATACTTTCAAACGGGGAACGGATCGGCGGAAGAGCCGGGCCAGACCGGTGCGCAGCTTATCCGGAACCAGCAAGGCCGCGGGCTTGCCAAGCGCGTCCATCTTATCAACGGCGCTATTGGCTTCCGTCAGCAAGCGCTCGGCCAGCCCGGGCTCAATGGCGCCCAGCTCGCCATTTTTTGCGCCACTATTCAACAACAGGCGCTCCAGTTCCGGGTCCAGCGCCAGCACATCGGCCTCGGCCGTTGCGCCAAAGATACCTTGCGAAATAGCCCGGCCCAACGCCACCCGCACCGCACTGGTCAACTCCAGCGGATCCTGGGTATGCACGGCCTGCTCCGACAAGGTTTCGACTATCGTGCCGAAATCCCGGATGTGCACCCCCTCTTCCAGCAAGGCTTGCAGAATGCGCTGCAAAGTGGGCAAGGCAATCAGCTTCGGCACCAGGTCATCCAGCAGCTTCGGCGCACGGCGGCTGAAGTGGTCAATCAGCGCTTGCAGCTCCACACGGCCCAGCAGGTCCGCCGCATGGCTGTGCAGCAGGTGCGACAGGTGGGTGGCAATCACCGTGCCAATATCCACCACCGTATAGCCCGCCGCCTGGGCATGCTCCCGGGTTGATGCATCAATCCACAAGGCAGGCAAGCCGAACGCCGGATCCCGCGTGGGCGTGCCCTGCACTTCGCGCGTCACCCGGCCAGGATTGATGGCCAGAAAACCGCCCGATTGCACTTCCCCTTCTCCGATCGTCACCCCTTTCAACAAAATGCGGTAGCCGCCCGGCCGCAATTCGAGGTTATCCCGGATATGAATGGCGGCAGGCAGAAAGCCCACATCTTGCGCGAACTTTTTCCGCAATGCCTTGATCCGCTTCAACAAATCCCCATCGCTGGTTTTATCCACCAAGGGAATCAGGCGATAGCCAACTTCAAGGCTAAGCGTGTCTACGGGTGTGACGTCATCCCAGGTGGCTTCCTGGGCCGAATCCGGCTCCACCGGCGCCGCCGACGGTGCCGGCGCAAGCAGCGCTTTTTTCTTTTGCTGGAACACCCAGTACGCCAAGCTGCCGAAGGCGGCCGCCAGCATCAGGAAGACCAGGTTCGGCATGCCGGGCACCAGTCCCAGCGAGCCGATGATCAAGGCGGTAATCGCCAGCGCCTGCGGTGTGCCGAGCAACTGCTTGCCCACTTCCGTGCCCAGATCCTCGCCTTCGCCCACCCGCGAGACGATCAGGCCGGCGGCAATCGAGATCAACAGCGCGGGCACCTGGGCCACCAGGCCATCGCCAATGGCCAGCAGCACATAGGCCTTGCCCGCATCGCCAAAGCTCATGTCATGCTGGCCCACGCCCACCAGCAAGCCGCCGATCACGCTGATGAACAGAATCAGGATGGCGGCAATGGCATCGCCGCGGACGAACTTGGACGCGCCGTCCATCGAGCCATAAAAATCCGCTTCCTGCGACACGTCGGACCGGCGCTTGCGCGCCGCGGTTTCATCAATCAGGCCCGCGTTCAGGTCAGCGTCAATGGCCATTTGCTTGCCGGGCATCGCGTCCAGCGTGAACCGCGCGGACACTTCCGCAATCCGGCCCGCGCCCTTGGTGATCACAACGAAGTTGATGATGGTCAGCACCGCAAACACCACGACCCCGACGGCAAAGTTGCCGCCCACCAGGAACTGGCCAAAAGCCTCAATGACCTTGCCCGCCGCGTCCGGCCCCTGGTGCCCATGCAACAGCACCACCCGCGTGGACGCCACGTTCAGCGACAGGCGCAACAGTGTGGTGACCAGAATCACGGTGGGAAACAGCGCAAAATCCAGCGGCCGACGCGTATACGTGCCGACCATCAGCACCAGCAAGGAGACCGCCAGGTTGAACGTGAAGAAGATGTCGAGCAACCACGGCGGCAGCGGCAGCAACATCATGCCCAGGACCATCAGAATGAAGAAGGGCACGCCCATCTGACGCCACTGCTGGGCGTTGAGGCCCATCTCCTTCAACTTGAACGCACCGCCCGACATCAAGCCGGCCCTCCTGGCTGCCGGGCCTCAAGCGGATCCCAGCCCTCGGGAATCGCAACCGGCGGCAGCACTGGCGCGGGACCGCGCACGTGATCACGCACCTGATAGACGTAAGCCAGGATCTGCGCCACGGCGCGGAACAGTTCGCCGGGCACCTCTTCATTGACCTCAGTGTGTTGATGCAAGGCGCGCGCCAGCTTCGGGCTCTCCACTTGCATTACCCGATGCTCACTGGCGAGCTCGCGGATCCGGCTGGCCACCAGATCAACGCCTTTGGCCACCACTCTTGGGGCCGACATGGATTTTTCATCATATTTCAATGCCACCGCATAATGCGTCGGGTTGGTGATTACCACGTCCGCACCGGGGATTTCCTCCATCATCCGGGCACGCGCCCGCTGGCGTTGCAGCTGGCGGATACGGCCGCGCACATGAGGATCCCCTTCCGTTTCCTTGTTTTCCTGCTTCATTTCCTGCAGCGTCATCTTGAGCTGCTTATGGTGCTTCCACCATTGCAGCGGCACGTCCACCGCGGCAATGACAAACAAAGCGCCCGCCATGATCATGGCGTGGCGCAGCAATAAGGTGCCCAGACTGCCCAAGGCATCTTTTGGCGTGGTCAATACCAACGCCAACCAGGCATCCGCCGCCGTCCAGACCATGGCGCCTGCCACGCCCATCAACACAATCACCTTCAGCAGGGACTTGCCCAATTCCGCCAGGCCGGTCAGCGAAAAAATCCGGCCCAGGCCCTTGATCGGGTCCAGTTTGCTGAATTTCGGCATCAAGGCCTTGCTTGACAGAACCAGCCCGCCCAAGGCCATGGAACCCAACACCCCCATCACCATGCCCGCCACGGCTATTGGCAGCACGACCAACAGCCCCGAAGCCAGCACGTCGACCAATATCTTGAACAGGATGGCGTCATCGCGGACCTGCGCGCTATTGATTGCCGCGGTGGAAAAAGAATGACGCATCCAGCCATAGACCTGCTGCACGAAGTAGCTGCCCGTCAACATCACGGCCAGCACGCAGCCAAAGGTTCCCAAGGCGGCGGACAGATCGCGGGAACGCGCAACCTGGCCTTCTTCGCGCGCCTTGTCCAGGCGACGTTGCGAAGGCGCAAGGGTTTTTTCCTGACCGCTGTCCTGATTTTCTGCCACGGGATCCTGTTGGCGACTTCACCATGCCCCCGCTATTATTGCCCGGGCAGGCCAGCGGCAAAGCCTCGAACAACAGCATAAAAGGAAGGGTTATCCGTTCTCTGCCGAAACGAGAAAACCGGGCAAAAGCCCGGTTTCTCGTGACTGCGGCACAACTTTGCTCAGCGCCTCACAGCACCTCTTCAAGCAGCTGCTTCAGCTCCAGCACCAATACCAGCGTACCGTCGCCCGACAGGGTTGCGCCGGCCACGCCCTTGGGGTGCAGACCTTCCAGGGGCTTGATCATGACTTCGTCCTGGCCAATGAAGCCGTCCACGCCCAGCACCGCCTGCTTGTCGCCGGACACCACGATGACCGCCAGCTCCGCCGGCGTTTCACGCTGCCGCCCCAACAAGGCGGCCATGTCCAGGACCGGCAGCACTTCACCGCGCACCGTCAGAGTCGGCGCATTGCCGATGCGCTGCAGCGAACCTTGATCAATCGTGATGATCTCGCGCACGATGGACAAGGGCACGGCATAGGTCTGGTCCAGCACCTTCAGCATCATGACCGGCAAAATAGCCAGCGTCAGCGGCAATGACACCACCATCTTGGTGCCCTGCCCCGGTGCGGACTGAATCTCAATCGTGCCTTTGAGCTTCTCGACGATGTTGGTTCGCACCACATCCATCCCGACGCCGCGCCCGGACACGTCCGACACCTCCGCCTTGGTGGAAAAGCCCGGCAGGAAAATCAGTTGCAGGCAACGCTGCGCATCCAGCAAGGCTGCCTCATCCGCACTGATGGCTCCTTTTTCAATGGCCTTCTGGCGAATGACTTCCGGATCCATGCCCTTGCCATCGTCGGCCACTTCGATCACGATCGAATCGCCGGTCTGGCGGGCGGACAGATGGACCGTGCCGCGTTCCGGCTTGCCCTGCTTGCGGCGCTCTTCCGGGCCTTCCACACCATGGTCAACCGAGTTGCGGATCAAGTGAACCAGCGGATCGTTCAATTCGTCGAGAATGGTTTTATCCACCTCGGTTTCACCGCCGACAATGATCAGGTCCACTTCCTTGCCCATCTGCCGGGCCAGGTCGCGCGCCAGCCGGTTATAGCGCTGAAACACCCGGCCCACCGGCTGCATGCGCGCCATCATCACGGCCGACTGCAAATCAGACACCAGCGTATCCAGCTGGCCAAACACCGCATCCAGCGTCTCGGCCACCGGGTCCTCACGGTAATTGGCCAACAGCTCTTCACGCAGGCAGTTCAGGCGGTTCTTGGTCAGGCCGATCTCACCGGACAGGTTCAGGATTTGATCAAACCTGACGGTATCAACCCGGATGGAGACCTCTTGGGAGCCACCCTGTTGCGCCAGCGCTTCCGGACGGAAGGGTTTGGCGGCGGACTTGGCCACGGCAGCGGGCTCAGCAGGCGTTTCTGACGCATCAGGCGTAGCGGCCACTCCTTCGGGCGGCGTGCCGAATGCGCCCAGGTACAGACTCTGCCAATCAGGTTCGTTTGGTTCGCGGGCAAATTCGCGAGCAGAGCTCGCTCCTACGTTCTCATCTGTAGGAGCGGGCTCTGCCCGCGAACCCTCCTGGGGGCTGCCGGACTCACCGCGCGCCGCGGCTTCCAGGCCGAGCAGCAGCTCGGACGGCGCAGGCTCGGGCATCGCGCCCCGCTCCATTTCCGCGAACATGCGGCGCACTTCCGCCGTGGCCGCCAGGATGACGTCCATGATCTCGGGCGTGAGGCCCAGCGCGCCGGTCCGCAACAAATCCAGCAGGTTTTCCCCGCGGTGGCACAGCTCGACCAGCGGCGTGGCTTCCAAAAAGCCGGCGCCCCCCTTGACGGTGTGGAAACCGCGGAAAATGCGGTTCAGCAAACCGGTATCTTCGGGGTGGTATTCAAGGTCGATCAGTCCAACATCCACGTCGTCCAGCAACTCGGACGCCTCAGTGAGGAAATCGGACAACAGGTCTTGCATTTCGGAAAAGGCTGACACGCGCTATCTCGCTTAAAAACCTAAACTTTCGAGCAACTCATCCACTTGAGACTGATCCGTCACCACGTCGTCGCGGTTCGCGCCGTCAATGACCGGACCATTCATCCATTCGCTCTTGACCGACGCACGCTTTTCAGGCGGCGTGCTTTCAATCAACAGCTTGACCAGTTCATCCTCAAAGTGCTGCACCAAGGCCACGATCTTTTGAATGACCTGTCCCGTCAAGTCGTGGAAATCCTGAGCCATCATGATGTCGGTCAGCAAAACCTGCGTATCTTCGGTGCCGCGCTGCACGGTATCCAAGTAGCCCCGCGTATCCTGCGACAGTTGCTTGAACTGCGCCACGCTCAGTTTGCAGGCAAACAACGCATCCCACTGCTTGCGCAGCGCGGCGCCTTCGTCCGAGACCTTCTGCTGAATGCTCTGCCCCTGCTCGACGTTGGACAGCGCGCGGTTGGCCGCATCGCCGGTCAACCGGGCAATGTAGTCCAGGCGCTGGCGTGTATCAGGCAGAGAGCTGACCGCCTCTTCCACTTTTTTCTGATAGCCCAGCTCGCGCAGCGCATTGTGCAACTGGCGCGTCAGCGCGCCCACGCGCTGATAGAAGGCCTGCGGATCTTCCTGGACCGTGGACGCGTCCGCCACCGCAGCCGCGGCGGCCAGCACCTCGGGCGCGGGCGCTGCCGCAGGCACGGGCGCCGGACTGGCGCTTACCGGCGCTTCCATGGACGGCAAGGCATCAAGACGCGCCAGGGTTTCATTGGAAATTTGATCGAACAGCGCTTCGAGGTCTTCCGTGTCGTTGCGATCCGACATTACGCACTCCCAGCAAGTTTTTGCACAATCTTGGTGACTTTGTCTTCAAGCGTGGCTTTGGTGAAAGGCTTGACGATGTAACCGTTGGCGCCCAGTTGCGCGGCAAGGACAATATCTTCCTTCTTGGCTTCCGCGGTCACCAGCAGCACGGGCAGTCGCTTGAGGTTGTCGTCCGCCCGAACCGCACGCAACAGATCAAAACCGTTCATGTTCGGCATGTTGATGTCGCTGACCACGAAATTGAATAAGCCTGAACGCAGCTTATGCAATGCGGCAACCCCATCTTCGGCCTCGTCGGCATTGTTGTAGCCAAGCTCCTTGAGCAGGTTGCGCACAATCCGACGCATGGTCGAAAAGTCATCAACAATCAGGAAGCGAAGTGCATCAGGATTCATGTTCTCTCTTTCTTGCCTTGATTTGCGCAAGTTGCGCAATGATGGTTGCAGACAATTCCGTGGGGTGGAACTTGGCCACGTAGGCATCGACGCCCACTTGCTGCCCCAGTTTCTTATTCGCGGCCGATGACAACGACGAATGCATCACCACCGGCACATTGGCAAAGCGGCGGTCAGCCTTGATGTGGCGCGTCAGCACGTAGCCATCCATCTCGGGCATTTCAGCATCCACCAGGATCAGCCCCAGCAATTGCTCAACCGGTTTTTCTTCCGCTTCCGCGCGCGCGGCGATGTTCTTGAGCTTCTCCCAGGCCGCCGCGCCATTCATGGCGTGCTGATGCGGCAAGCCCATTTTATCCAGCACTTCGGTGATTTTCTTGCGGGCCAGCACGGAATCATCGGCAAAGAACACATTGGTATGCAAAGAGGGATCCACTTCGCTCAGCTCGGACGGCACCTTGTCTTCGCCGATCACCGAAGCCAGAATCTGCTCGACGTCCAGGATGGATACCAGCTTGCCATCGGACAGCTCGGTCAGCGCCGTCATGAAGGAAGTATGCGTGGACGGCATGGACTGCGGCGACTTCACCTTGTCCCAGTCCACCCGCACAATCCGGTCAACGTCAGCCACCAGGAAAGCCTGGGTATGGCTGGAGAACTCGGTGATCAGCAGCTTGGTTCGCTCGGCCCCGGTGTCCATATTGATGGTGGTGGCCAGATCAATCACCGGCAGGATTGCGCCACGCAGCGAAATAATGCCTTCCACGCCCGGCGGCACGTTCGGCGTCTTGGTGATCGGAATAGTTTCGCAGACCTCGCGCACCTTGAACACGTTGATGCCGAATACTTCGCCCCCGCCCAGCGAGAACAGAAGCAGTTCCATCTTGTTCGAACCGGCTAGGCGAGCTTTCTCGTCCACCATCGCCATCAGTCGATTATCATCAGCACCCATTTAAGGACTCCAATCCCGGGGTCTCCAGGCCAGTTAAGGTAGTTGGACCGCGTCCGGCTGCAGGACGGATCCGTTCAGCGGCAATGCTGGCGACACTTCGCTCAGACCGCCTTGTTTCAATAATGCTTCGCTACGCTTGTTCAGCACCACAATACTGATGCGCCGGTTTTCCGGCGCCCGGGGATCCGCGGCATTGAGCGCGACCGAATCCGCCAGCCCGATCACCCGCAGTACCTTGCCAATGGGCAGCCCGGCATTGACCATGGCCCGCCGGGCGGTATTGGCGCGTTCCGACGACAGCTCCCAATTGCTGTAGCCGACTTCCCCACCCGCATAGGGCGTGGCATCCGTATGC
>JBAYOI010000131.1:0-8120 GCA_041678365.1 Pigmentiphaga sp.
ATCATCGATGCGGGCATCGACGTTGCCATCCGCACCCGCGAATATGAGGCCGACTCCACCATGACGGTCCGCCAGCTCGCCCGCACCCGGCGCATCCTCGCCGCCTCTCCCGCCTATTTGGCGCAACGGGGCATACCAAGCACGCCCGACTCGCTGGCCGATCACGCTTTTTTGGTTTACAGCCACAGCACGCATCCGCGCGAGCTGCATCTGAAGCGGGGGAAGCAGTGCAAGAACGTTCCCATTCATCCGCGCCTCGAAGCCAACGACGCCGAATTATTGCGCACCGCGGCTTTGCGCGGCCAAGGCATTCTGGTTCAATCGGTCTACAGCATCTATGACGATATTGTTGACGGACGGCTGGTGCCGTTGCTGGAAGACTGGGATCTGCCCTGGCTGACCATCAATCTGGCCTACCAGAGCCGCAAGCACCTGCCCGCCAAGACCCGGCTGTTCATTGACTTCCTGATCCAGCACTTTGCGGACATGGAATATGAACGGAAATGGACGTCGGCGCGGATCGGCGCCGCGTGAAACCCTGCGGCACCAGGCCTGAAGTGCTACATTTGCCGCTACTCGCTCCCGCTTACTTGAAAAGGACCGCAGCCATGCACACTTCTTGGTGGTATCTCCTGGATGGCGCTCAACACGGCCCGGTCTCGTCCGACGCCTTGCAGGCCCTGATTCACCAACAAGCCTTGACCGCTGACGCCCTGGTGTGGCGCGCCGAATTCGCGGACTGGCGGCGGATTGCCGACGTCCCCGAGCTGACGCGCATGCTGCCCGCCTACAGCGCCGTGAACGCGCCGGTTGAAACCGATGACTGGTGGTATGCGCAGGACGGCGCCAGTCATGGCCCGGTTGATTCAGACACCTTGCGCGCCCTGTTGCGGCAAGGCCAGTTGAACGAAGCCAGCCTGGTCTGGACCACCGCCTTGCCGGACTGGGTGCCCGCCGCGGAGCTGCCCATGCTGCGCACCGGCTTAACCCCTGCAGCGGCTGAAACGCCGGTCACGTTCGAAGCGCCCGCCATGATGGCGGCCGCGCCTTCCACCGCGCTGCCCGTCCAGCCCACCATGGCGTTCAACACGGCAGGCCCCTGGCGGCGCCTGTTCGCCCGCCTGATCGACATCTATCTGCTGCTGATTCCGGTCGCTTTCTTTTCCGCTTTCCTGCTGAGCAGCTATTTTCTTCCCTTTGCCCTGTGGATTCAGAAACCGGGCGCGGCCACCCTCTACACCTGGCTGCTGCTGCCCGTCGTCATGCTGCTTGAAGCGCTGATCCATGCCGCGTTCGGCAATACGATAGGCAAAGTCCTGTTCGGCGTTCGCGTCACCAGCAACGGGGTTGACCGCCTGTCCGGCGGCAGCTATCTGAAACGCCAGCTACGGGTGTATTGGTATGGCCTGGCCACCGGCTTTCCGCTGATCCAGCTCATTGCCATGATCCGCCAATACCTCCACTGCAAAAAGGACGGGCAAACCCGCTATGACGCTGGGCAAAGCATCGTCATCCGCACCGAGCGCGGCGTATTCCGGTCGGTATTCTCCGCCTTGCTGCTGATCCTGCTGCTGTTCACGATGGTCGTCCTGAACAGCCTTCCCGCCTGAACCAACGCCGCCTCATGCCGCAACCCGACGCCGCCGCAGCAGCCCAAGCCGCCGCCACCTTGATCCAGCAAGCGGATGGCTTGCTGATCACGGCGGGCGCAGGGCTGGGCGTGGACTCCGGCCTGCCGGACTTTCGCGGCACCGAAGGTCTGTGGAAAGCCTATCCCGCGCTGCGGCAAGCTGGACTGGATTTCTCCGAAATCGCCTGTCCCAAGGCTTTCCAGCGCCAGCCGACCTTGGCCTGGGGCTTTTATGGCCACCGCCTGAATCTCTACCGGCGCACCCAGCCCCACCACGGCTTCACCTACTTGCGCAACTGGGCCACCCATAAAGAACACGGCGCTTTTGTCTTCACCAGCAATGTTGACGGCCATTTCCAGAAAGCGGGTTTCAGCACCCAACAGGTGATGGAGTGCCATGGCTCCGTGCACTGGCTGCAATGCCTGCGCCACTGCGGCGAACCGAGCTGGTCCGCGGAAGGCTGGGAGCCGATGGTTGACGAAGCGCGCTGCCAACTGTTGTCCGCGCTGCCCCACTGCCCGCGTTGCGGCGGCCTGGCCCGCCCCAATGTGCTGATGTTCGATGATCCCGGCTGGCAGGCTGCGCAGAGCCAGCGCCAGCATGAACGGCTGGATCGCTGGTTGAGCACGGTTTCCCATCCGGTCGTGATTGAACTCGGCGCGGGCACCGCCATTCCTTCCGTCAGGTGGTTCGGAACCAGCCTCGGTTTTCCGCTCATCCGCATCAATCTGCGTGAACCGGCACTGACCGAATGCGCGGGGGTCAGCCTGGCGGACAGTGCGCTTGGCGCCCTGACAGACTTGAACGCGCGCCTGGCCTGACGCCTCACTCCGCGCGGATTGCGGGAAACATCCCGCTACAACCCCGCTATTTTCCAGCAGGAATTTCCGAGTAGTCCACTGCGAAATTAACCCTGATTCCAGTAAGATGGCCTTGAGTCCGAGTTGCCCATGGTCCAACTTCTCAAGGAATACTGATGAATCCGTACCCGCTTGAGTCTACCGGTCCGCGTCTCTTCCGCTGGTTTGTCAGCCTGCTGACGCTGTTATTTGGACTGTTCTTCCTGATCGGCGGAACGATGCTACTGATGCGCGGCGGCAGCCCCTATTTTGCCGTCATGGGCGTGGTCCTGCTCCTCTGCGCCATTGGGTTTTTCAGGCGGCAAACCTGGGCAGCCATTCTTTACACCGCCGCCTTCCTCGGCACCCTCATCTGGTCCATCTACGATGCGGGCTGGGCGTTCTGGCCCCTTTTCTCCCGTCTTTTCGCGTTCGGGGTGCTGAGTTTCTTCATTGCCTTGCTCTATCCGCAACTGTATGGCGCGGCCAACGCGCCGCCCCCTTCGCGCAAACTCGGCTATGGCGTGGCAACACTGCTCGGCCTCGGCATCATCATCAGTTTTGCCAGCACCTTCTGGCCCAAAGGCGTCATCAAGCCCAGCAGCGTGGCGACGCAGCCCGTCGGCACGCTCGAAGGACCGACCGATTGGAAATACTGGGGCGGCAACCTGGGCGGCGAACACTTCTCCGCCGCCAACCAGATCAACCTCGACACCATTCAGCAGCTGGAAGTGGCCTGGACCGCGCATACCGGCCAGATCCCTGAAAGCACCGGCGCGGGCGCCGAAGATCAGAACACGCCGCAACAGATCGGAGACAGCCTTTACGTTTGCACCGCTTATGGCAAAGTGTTGTCCTTCGACCCGGACACCGGCGCCGAGAAATGGAGCTTCGATCCGCAGGCCTCGACCCCTGCCTGGCAGCGCTGCCGCGGCCTTGGCTACTACGACACGGCCACGCCCGCCACGGTCCGGACCGCCGATCCCGCGCCCGCCCTGGCGCCCAATGCCGCCAACCAGTGCGCGCGCCGCCTCTACCTGCCCACCATTGATGCGCGCCTGATCGCCCTTGATGCGGAAACCGGCGAGCCTTGCCAGAACTTTGGCGAGGCGGGCACGGTGGACCTGAAAACAGGCATGGGACAAGTCAACGAAGGCTGGTACCAACAAACCTCGATGCCGCTGGTGGCCGAAGGCCTGGTCATCATCGGTGGGCGCGTGGCCGACAACTACTCCACCGATGAGCCGTCCGGCGTGGTCCGCGCCTTCGACGCCATCACCGGCGAACTGGTCTGGGCCTGGGATCCGGGCAATCCCGCCATCACCGGCCTGCCGCCCGAAGGCGAAACCTATACCCGCAACTCGCCAAACGTCTGGGCATCCAAGTCCTACGATCCCGAACTCGGCCTGGTCTACCTGGGTACCGGCAACGCCACGCCTGACTTCTATGGCGCGCAACGCACCGAGGAGATGGACAAGACCAGCTCCGCTATTGCCGCACTGGATATCCGGACTGGCAAGCCCCGCTGGCTGTTCCAGACGGTCTACCATGATTTGTGGGACTTTGACATTCCCGCCCAGCCCGTGCTGACCAATGTGCCGGACGGCCAGGGCGGCACGCTACCCGCCCTGCTGCAAGTCACGAAACAGGGCGAGATCTTCATGTTGAACCGGGAAACCGGCAAACCCATTGCCGAGGTGCAGGAAAAACCCGTGCCCACCGGCCATGTTCCCGGCGAACGCTATTCGCCGGTCCAGCCATTTTCGGTGGGCATGCCCTCCATTGGCAATGAAACGCTGACGGAATCCGATATGTGGGGCGCCACGCCGTTCGATCTGCTGATGTGCCGCATCGCGTTCAAAGGATTGACGCATCAAGGTGTCTACACGCCGCCAGGCATGGGCCCGACGCTGCAATTTCCGGGTTCGCTCGGCGGCATGAACTGGGGCAGCGCGGCGGTGGACCCGAACCTGAACTATATGTTCGTCAACGATATGCGCCTGGGCCTGTTCAACTACATGATTCCCCGCAGCGACATGCCGGATGACGCCAGCGGCATTGAAATGGGCGCCGTGCCGCAAGAAGGCACGCCTTATGGCGCGATGCGCCAGCGCTTTTTGTCCGTGCTTGGCATTCCGTGCAACAAGCCACCCTTTGGCACCATGACGGCCATTGACTTGAAAACGCGCCAGATCGTCTGGCAGGTGCCCGTGGGCACGGTCAAGGAAACCGGCCCGCTGAACATCCCGATGCGTTTACCGATCCCCATCGGCATGCCCACCCTGGGACCAGCCCTGGCCACCCAAGGCGGCCTGCTGTTCTTTGCGGGGACGCAGGATTTCTATCTGCGCGCCTGGAACAGCGCCACCGGCGAAGAGGTCTGGAAAGCGCCACTGCCGGTTGGCAGCCAGGGCGGCCCGATGACCTACGTCTCACCCAAGACCGGACGCCAGTATGTGGTGATCACCGCGGGCGGCGCGCGCCAATCCCCCAAACGCGGCGATTACGTGATTGCCTTCGCGCTGCCGCAGAACTGATACCTGTCAGTCGAACTCAAAACTCGACTGGCAGATCGAACAGCAGCACTTCGGCATCGTCCGCCTGGCCCGCGGTGATGAGGGGCTCATTCATCAGCTTCAGTGCGTCGCCCGCTTTCAGCACGACTCCATTGACGGTCAGGCTGCCGCGCGCCACGTGCACATAGCCGCAGCGCCCCTCGGCCAAAGGGTGGTCCAGCGTCCGCCCACCATTCAGAATCGTCGCGTAAAGCGCGGCGTCCTGATGGATGCGCACCGAGCCGTCCGCGCCGTCGGGTGAGGCGATCAGGCGCCATTTGCCTGTTTTGCTGGCCGAGTCGAAGTATTTCTCCTCATAGCTGGGCGCGATCCCCTGCTCATCCGGCACAATCCAGATCTGCAGAAAGTGGACCGGCTTGTCCCGCGAGGGGTTGAACTCGCTATGCACCACACCGCTGCCCGCGCTCATGCGCTGCACGTGGCCATAGCGGATGACGGAGCCGGTGCCCATGCTGTCCTTGTGCTCCAGCTCGCCCTCCAGCACATAGGAGATGATTTCCATGTCCCGGTGCCCGTGCGAACCAAAGCCGCGTCCCGCTTGCACGCGGTCCTCATTGATCACCAGCAGGGGCCCGAAGCCGGTGTGGCGCGGGTCCTGGTACCCGGCAAAAGAAAAAGAATGCCGGGAGCTCAGCCAGCCGTGCTCGGCCACGCCGCGCGCTTCACTTTTACGAATTTCCAGCATGATGTTCTCCTTGTTCAAAGCCAACCCCGCATCGCATTGACCCCGCGCCTTAGCGCAGGCCTTGGGGTCAAGCTAGGCAGTATCCATGCGGCGTCCAGCCCATTCATCGTATTCCGTTTATTCAGCCAAGGCTTCCAAGGCAATATCCAGTGTCACCTCATCGCCAATGGCGGGCGCGAACTGGCCTGCATTGAACTCGCTGCGCTTGATCACTCCTACCGCGTTTGCGCCAATGGCCGGTTTCTGCATCATCGGGTGATCACCGCTCCAGAACGAGGTCACGGTCAGCGTCACCGTCTTCGTGATGCCTTTGATCGTCAGGTCCCCTTCAATGCTGACGGGACGATCGCCTTCAAACGCCACCTTGGTCGACGTGAAGGTGGCCGTCGGGAACTGGGCGGTATGGAAAAAATCCTCACCCTGTATGTGTTCATTGAACAGCGCAAACCCGGTGCTGACCGACTTCATGTTGATGACGACATCAACCTGCGCCTGCTTCGCGTCCTTGTCCAGCACCACTTTTCCTTCCGTCTGGTCAAACCGAAGGATCTGCTTCGACATGCCCAGGTGACCATACGAGAAGCGCGGGAAAGTATGGCTTGAATCAATGACGTAGCTTTGCGGCGCGGCAAAAGCCTGACCGGCGAGCAAAGAAGATAAAGCGAATGCAAAAAACGTTTTTTTCATGGTGACTCCTGAAACTTCAATAAGCTAAAAAATAAAGACCCCGCGGGTCGGCGGCAGGGCTTGCCCGCCGGGCGCCTGTCCAGCGATCAACGGTTCGCAAGTAGATGGAAGTTGACCTGGATATCATTGGCAACAATGCTGGTGTCTTTCCAAGCCCCCTCCCCAATGGAGAAATCGCTTCTCTGAAAGCTCAACTCACCTTCAAACACACCTGTGTCGCCGTCTTGCTTGAGCGTGAATGGCGCCGTGACTTCCTTGGCATTGCCCTTGATCGACAAAGTGCCCGTCACTTGGTAGCGATTGCCGCCAAGCGCTTCGACCTTGCTGGACTCAAAGCTGGCCAGCGGATGCGCCGCCAGGTTCAGCCACTCGGCTTTTCCCAGTTCTTTATTGGCTTCGCCGTAACCCGCGTCCACGCTGCCCAGCACGATTTCAAGCGCCACCTCCGCAGCCTCTGGCTTGTCCGTATCGAACTGGAAGCGATTGACCCTCAGCTCGCTGAAGCGGCCATTCATCTTGACTTTCATCTGGCTGTAGACGAAGTCAATACGGCTGTCCTGCGTATTCACGCGGGTGTACTCGGCGGCCTGGACCGCAACGCTCATACCAAGGCCGATGACCAGGCCTGCGGCGACGCGGCGAAAGAAGGAAGGGGTGAAAGTTACCTGGCGGATATTCATAAAGCTCTCCAATAGACGTTGATTCGTTGATCCATTAACTCTTTATTCTTAACGCCGCGCTTACGGCTGCTTCAAGAAGGGCACCATCCGCGCCATCACGCCGTCTTTCTTGACCAGGTAGTGGTAAAGCGCGGCACCGATGTGGCCCGCCAGCACCACCAGCAGAGCGTCGTTCAGCAGCGTATGCACCGAGGCAAGCCGCTCGCCCCAAGCCGGGCTGGCCGGGACCAGATCCGGTATCGGCAGGACGCCGAACCACACCACGGAAAAGCCTTGCGCCGAGCTCATCAGCCAGCCGCTCAACGGAATCGCGACCATCAGCGCGTACAAGGTCCAGTGGCCCGCATGCGCCAGCAAGCGAGACAGCGGCCCCATGCTTGACGGCAGCGCCGGCGCCTGGTGGGTCAAACGCCAGATCACGCGGACGATGACCAAGGCAAACACCGTCATGCCCGCCCACTTGTGCCAGGAATACAGCTTCAGCTTGTTCGGCGACAACGGCAGGTCGACCATGGTCAGACCCAGAGCCAACGTGCCCAGGATCATGACGGCGATCAGCCAGTGCAGCAGCACGGCGGTACGGTTGTAGCGAGGGGGTATGGTTGTCATGGCACTCTCTTGTGGCGGGTGATTGTCTGGCCTCGTTCAGGCATGAATTCATTCTATTAAAGACAAATAACTAGATAAACCCGGTTTTTCGGGTATATTTATTCCATTAATGGAACAATTGAGACAAACGTGGCCACTTTGAATCTCCATGCGAACGACTTGATCCTGTTTGCTCACATCGTTGACGCGGGCAGCTTTACCAAAGCGGCGGAACAGACTGGGCTGCCCAAATCCACACTGTCCCGCCGCCTGACGGATCTGGAAAACGAGTTTGGCGAACGCTTGATGCAGCGCAGTACGCGCCGTCTCGTGCTGACGGATTTTGGGGAACGGATTCTTGAGCATGCCCGGCGCCTGCAAGAGGAAACCGAAGCCGCCACGGCGCTGGTCCTGCATCGGCAGGTGACCCCGCA
>JBAYOI010000132.1:0-8057 GCA_041678365.1 Pigmentiphaga sp.
CAGGAAGGTGAGCGTGCGGCAGCGCCGCCGCCACCTGCCGTTAATCCTTTTTCATTATTTGGCTAGCAGAATCGGGTTACAATCACAAGTCAGTTTATCCCGGTGATTTTCAGTCATGATCCGTCAGCGCACCATTCAAAGCGTCACCCGCACAACGGGCGTCGGCTTGCACTCAGGAAAACGCGTCGAATTGACGCTGCGCCCTGCTGCCCCCAATACCGGCATTGTGTTCCATCGGATTGATCTTCCCGAACCGGTCACCATTCCGGCGCAAGCGCATTATGTAACGGATACCCGCATGGCGTCGGTGCTGTCCGTGGGAGACGCGCGCGTCTCAACGGTTGAACACCTGATGTCCGCCTGCGCGGGCCTGGGCATTGACAACCTGCACGTTGACCTGACGGCCGAGGAAGTGCCGATCATGGACGGCAGTGCGGGCACTTTCGTCTTCTTGCTGAAGTCGGCGGGCATTGAAGAGCAGAATGCGCTGAAGCAGTTCATCAGGCTGAAGGAAACGGTTGAAGTGAGCCAGGGCGAGGGCGACGCGGCCAAATGGGCCCGGCTGGAGCCCTATGATGGCTTCGCCTTGTCGTTTTCCATTGATTTCCACCATCCCGCCATCAATGCCACCGCAAACCGGGCTGAAATCGATTTCGCCAATCAGTCCTATGTCAAGGACATTGCACGGGCGCGCACCTTCGGTTTCATGCAGGATGTGGAAATGCTCCGCTCGGCGGGCCTGGCGCGTGGCGGCAGTCTTGATAACGCCATCGTGATGGATGAGTACCGGGTGCTCAACGCCGATGGCTTGCGCTACGATGACGAGTTCGTCAAGCATAAGATTCTGGACGCGATCGGGGATCTGTACCTGATCGGGCGTCCGCTGATCGGCCGCTACGTTGCCCACAAGTCGGGCCATGCCTTGAACAATGAGCTGGCCCGCGCGCTGTTGGCGCAAACCGCCTGTTGGGAACTGACGACCTTTGACACCGGAGACACCGCCCCGCTGGCTTTCCAGCAGGAGTGGGCGCTCTCTTAGAGAGTGCCCTCACGCTTGTCGCGGCGCGACGGCGCTGCCCCCGTGTTTTTATCTTGGGAGCGGCCCGGCGTTAAAAAAGCGTCCTTATTTCTGGCCCGTTGGGCGCCGTCTGGCGAGCAGTCGCTGCACCGCGTCCATCATCTCGCCTTCAGGCAGAGAGCGGGCCAGTGCTTCAAACGCCGCCAGTCCCGCTGTGCCAATCAGCTGCGGCTGATGCGCGGGCGGCTCAGGTTTTCCCTGAGCCTGAAGCTGATCCGCCTGGACGCGCACCTGAATGCGGTCCACTTGCCAGCCTTGATCAGCAAGATACCGGGCCAGACTCGGGGCGCATTGGCGCAGCTTGGCTGAAATGGAAGCCGAGCGCACGCCCAGCGTGAGCTGCCCCGCATCCAGCTTCAGTGCCTGACAGGCCGGACGCAGGCTGGCGGGCAGACCGGCTTCAACCGCCTGTTGAAGGACAAGCAGCCGTTGCGCCGTGCCAAGCAGGCTGGAAGTGTGCTGATTCCGGCCCAGCCACTGCACGGCGGCGGTTTGCTGGGCGGGATCGGTCCAGTGGGTCGTACGTTTTTTCACGGCTTGTGTAACAGAAAGAGAATAGGTATTGTTTGCTTGCAATATTTAACAGGCAGACTAGAAGGATTCAGCAGGGCGATCAGCAAGGCCCTCATGCGCAGGAGGCGCGGCAGTGCAAATTACTATTGAAGACGCTCAAAAGAAGTCTCTCACCATTGAGCTTACTCCCAAGATTATCATGCTCGCCGTGCTGGCCTTGACCGGCTTCGTCATCGGCATGGCGTTCGCACTGCACGCTGTCGGCATGACGAAATGGGTGGGGTACGTTGAGACGCAAACCCCAACGGTGGTGCTTGAGCAGCCGGATTTTGCCCAGCAAGAAGCACTGATGCGGCAGAATCTGGATCTGCTCGCCCAGCGGGTGGGCGCCTTGCAGGCCAAGGTCGTCCAGCTGGATGCCTTGGGTGAGCGCGTGGCTAATCTGGCCGGTGTGGCGCCCGCGTTCAATTTCAAGGAAGTCCCCGGACGGGGCGGTCTGCTGGTGGATCCCCAGCCCTTGTCCTTGTCAGAGGTCGGGGAAGAGCTGGACCGGCTGGAGGCGCAGCTCCGGGACCGCTCGGATTTCTTCAGCGTGATTGACGCCCAGTTGACTACGCTCTCCGCGCGCAAAACCATGACGCCCACCATCATGCCCGTGACGCAGGGCTTCAACGGTTCTTCGTTCGGCTGGCGGGTGGATCCCATTACCGGGCGCCGCTCCAAGCATGAGGGCATTGATTTTTCCGCGCCCAAAGGCACGTCCATCGTCGCGGCCGCGGGTGGGGTCGTGGTCAAGGCGGAATACCACGCCGCCTACGGCTATATGATTGACCTTGACCATGGCAATGACCTGATCACCCGCTATGCCCATGCGTCAAAGCTGCTGGTCAAGGCCGGGGATCTGGTGCGCCGTGGCCAGAAGATCGCCCAGGTCGGCAGCACGGGGCGCTCAACCGGCGCGCACCTGCACTTTGAGGTGCGGATTGCGGGCCTGGCGGTGGATCCGAACAACTTCCTCGCCAGCGCGCGCAAGCCGGTTCCGCACAACGCCACCTTGGCGCGCAGTCCCGCGCTGGCCAAGGACTGAGCCGTATCCAGCCCGCTTTGCTGTTTTTCCCGCAGGCGGTGCTAAACTGATTGGCTTATCACACCACTATGGCTGAACTGAACTTCTTTTACGCTTGGGCAGTTCAGATCTTTAGCAAACATCGCGCATGATTTCTTCTCTGTTCAAGAAACTCGTTGGCAGCCGCAATGACCGGCTGTTGAGCCAGTATGGCAAGTTGGTAACGCGCATCAACGCGCTGGAATCGGAAACCGCGGCCCTGTCGGACGCGGACCTGGCGGCCCGGACGGCCGTATTCAGGCAACGTTTCAGCCAGGGCGAAAAGCTGGATGCCCTGCTGCCGGAAGCCTTTGCCGTGGTTCGGGAGGCGGGCAAGCGCGTGCTCGGCATGCGCCACTTTGACGTCCAGATGCTGGGCGGCATCGCCTTGCACAACGGCAAGATTGCCGAAATGCGGACCGGCGAAGGAAAAACGCTGGTGGCCACCTTGCCTGCCTACTTGAACGCCATCGCGGGCAAAGGCGTGCACGTGGTGACGGTGAACGATTACCTGGCCAAGCGCGATGCCGGATGGATGGGGCGCCTCTACAACTTCCTGGGGCTGGAAGTCGGTGTGATTGTTGCCGGGCAGAGCAACGAAGAGAAAAAAACGGCCTATGCGGCCGACATCACCTATGGCACGAACAACGAGTTCGGCTTTGACTACCTGCGGGACAATATGGAGTACCAGGCGGGAGACCGCCGCCAGCGCCCGTTGTTCTACGCGGTGGTTGACGAGGTGGACTCGATCCTGATTGATGAGGCCAGAACGCCGTTGATCATTTCCGGCCAGGCGGAAGACCACACGGAGCTGTATGTCCGGATGAATGCCGTGCCGCCGCTGTTGACGCGCATGCTGGCCGAGCCGAAGCCGAACCAGCCGGATCCGGAAGGGGACTTTTGGGTGGATGAAAAAGGCCACCAGGTCCACATGTCCGAAGCGGGCCACGAGCGCGCTGAGCAGGTGCTTGAGGAAATCGGTCTGCTGCCGAAGGGCGAGTCTCTGTATGACCCGCGCCATATCTCGCTGATGCACCACTTGATGGCGGCCTTGCGCGCGCACAATTTGTTCCACCGCGACCAGCACTATGTGGTGCAGGGCGGTGAAGTGGTCATTGTTGATGAGTTCACCGGCCGCCTGATGGCGGGACGGCGCTGGTCCGATGGCCTGCACCAGGCGGTTGAAGCCAAGGAAGGCGTGCAGATCCAGCACGAAAACCAGACCCTGGCCTCCATTACCTTCCAGAACTATTTCCGGATGTATGAGAAGCTGTCCGGCATGACCGGTACCGCGGATACGGAAGCGTTCGAGTTCCAGCAAATCTACAGCCTGGAAACCGTCATCATTCCGCCCAACCGTAAGAATGCGCGGGAAGACCAGAACGACAAAATCTATAAAACCAACGCTGAAAAATACCAGGCCATCATTGAAGACATCAAGGCCTGCCAGCAGCGCGGCCAGCCCGTGCTGGTCGGCACCACCAGCATTGAAAACTCCGAGCTGCTGTCCCAACTGCTGACCAAGGCGGGCTTCACGCACGAAGTGCTGAACGCCAAGCAGCATGAGCGCGAGGCCGAGATCGTGGCCGAAGCGGGCAAGCCGGGGCACATCACCATTGCCACCAATATGGCCGGCCGCGGCACGGACATCGTGCTGGGCGGCAGCATTGACAAGCAAATTGACCTGATCCGGACGGATGAATCCCTGTCCGAGCAGGAAAGGGAAGCGCGGATTGAGGCCGTGCGCGCCGAATGGAAGCCGCTGAACGAACAGGTCCGCCAGGCGGGCGGCCTGCGCATCATCGGTACTGAGCGCCATGAGTCGCGCCGGATTGACAACCAGCTGCGCGGCCGTGCCGGCCGCCAGGGCGATCCGGGCTCCACCTTGTTCTATCTGTCGCTGGAAGATCCGCTGATGCGGATCTTCGCCGGGGATCGCGTGCGCGCCATCATGGAGCGCCTGAAACTGCCGGAAGGCGAACCCATCGAAGCAAATATGGTGTCGCGTTCCATTGAAAGCGCCCAGCGCAAGGTGGAAGCGCGCAACTTCGACATCCGCAAGCAATTGCTTGAATATGACGACGTGGCCAACGAGCAGCGCAAAGTCATTTACTCGCAGCGCAATTCCGTGCTGGAGAGCACCGACATGCTGCCGGTCCGCAACGGCTTGCGCGACTCCGCGCTGGAATTGCAGTTCCGCAGCCATGTGCCGGAAGAGTCGGTGGAAGAGCAGTGGGATGTTGAAGGGCTGCAAACCGCGCTGGCGCAGGACTGGCAGATTGACCTCCCGCTGGTCACGATGCTGGAAGAGGAAAGCACGCTGACGGATGACGACCTGCTTGAGCGGGTGCTGAAGGAAGGCGAGCGGCTCTACGAAGAAAAAGTCGCGCTGGTCGGTGAGGAAATGTGGGGCCAGTTCGAGCGTTCCATCGTCCTGCAATGGATTGATACGAGCTGGCGTGAACACCTGGCTGCGCTGGACTACCTGCGTCAAGGCATCCATCTGCGCGGTTACGCACAGAAAAACCCGAAGCAGGAATACAAGCGCGAGGCGTTCGAGCTGTTCTCCAGCATGTTGGATCGGGTTCGCGACGAATCCGTCAAGGTAGTGATGACGGTCAAGGTGCAATCCGCTGAGCAAGTGTCGCAAGCGGACGTGGCGCCAGCGGGCGTGGAGAATCTCCAGTTCCATCACGCCGACACGGAAGCGGCGCTGGCGGAAGCCAAGGCGGCGTCAGCCGTGCCGCGCGTCGGCCGCAATGATCCTTGCCCCTGCGGCAGCGGCAAGAAGTACAAGCAGTGCCACGGGCGCCTGGCTTGAGTTGAGACGCAAGAAAGGGTGACAAGAAAAGGGGCAGTTCATGTGAACTGCCCCTTTTTCTATTCCGGTGTGCGCCGTCTTACAGCAAAAACAAGGTAGCCAGACCCAGGAAGATCAGGAAGCCCAGGGTGTCCGTGGCAAAGGTCAACAGCACGGAGGAGCCGATGGCCGGATCTTTGCCGAAGCGGTCGCGCGCCAGCGGCACCAGCATGCCGATGCCCGCGCCCACCAGCAGATTCAGCACGATGGCCGCCATCATGACCAGCCCCAGCGAGTAGCGGCCGCTGATGGCCCACGCGAACAGGCCCGCCACCAGGCCGCCACCCACGCCAACAATGGCGGTCACCTGGAATTCGCGCCAGATCAGCTTGGACATGTTGGCGGCGTTGATGCGGCCCACCGCCAAGGAACGGATGATCAGCGTCATGGTCTGGTTGCCGGAGTTGCCGCCGAGCCCGGCAACAATGGACATCAGGAAGGCCAGGATCACGATCTGCCCGACCGTCTCCTCAAAGCGGGAGGCGACAAACGCGGCCGTGGACGCCGTACAGAGGTTGATCAACAGCCACGGTGTCCGGTTGCGGATGGCTTCAGGGATGGGCGCGAAAATGTCTTCTTCCTGCAGACCGGCCTTTGACAGGTGTTGCTCGTCAGACGACTCGCGGATCACATCAACCACTTCATCAACGGTGACGCGGCCGATCAGGCGTCCGGCGGCATCCACCACGGGAGCGGAAACCAGGTCATAGCGTTCGAACGCGGCGGCGGTTTCGTCAGTGTCGTCAAGCGGTGACAGGGTCAGGACTTCCGTTTCCATGACGTCGGCCACCAGGGTCTCCGGGTCGCTGACGATCAGACGGGTAATGGACAGGCTGCCCATCAGCTTTTCCGTCCGGTCCACGACGAACACCTGGTCCGTGTGGTCCGGCAACTCCTGCAGGCGGCGCAGATAGCGCAGTACGACTTCGAGCGTGACGTCATTGCGGACGCGCAGCATTTCGAAGTCCATGATGGCGCCGACGGAGTCATCGGGGTAGCTCATCACCGCCGTCAGACGGGCGCGTTCTTGCTCGGTCAAGCCTTTCTGCACTTCCGCGACCACTTCCGGTGGCAGGTCGGGGGCAAGATCGGCGAGTTCGTCCGCTTCCAGGTTTTCAGCGGTGGCGACCAGTTCTTCCTGGTCCATCGTTGAGATCAACGATTCACGCACCCAATCGGCGACTTCAAGCAGGATCTCGCCGTTGCGCTCGGACTTGACCAGTTGCCAGACGAGTTGCCGCTCTTCCTTTGGCAGGGACTCCAGGATGAAGGCGACGTCGGCAGGGTGCAGGTCATCCAGGAAGGCGGCCAGTTCGGCGTCGTGCTGGCGCTGGACCAGCGCTTCAACGATGGGCGCGCGGGTGTCGCCCGCTTCCTGGCGGCGCACGAGATCCTCAACCAGATGTTGACGACGCAAAAGCTCTTGAACGTGCTGAAGCGCTTCGTGGGCGTCTTCAGGTTCCAGGCGATTGCTGTCCAGAGTGGGGGGTAGGGTGTTCTGTTCGACCATTGCGCGCGGGAGCTTGTGTCAAGTGGCCCCGCGCGAATCGGGCCTGGCGGATGAGGGGCTCAGGCGCGGCGCGAACGGGGGCCGGTAGCGGAAAATCCGGCTGTCAATAAAAGGTTGGATCGTGGCGGTAAGGCCATGCCAAATCAACAGACTGATGCCTGTAAGAGTGATCAATGCCTGAATTGTATGCGTTGCGGCGGCTTTCGTGAAGGACTCGCGTGCCGCCGCGCGGGGCTTCCTTGCCACAAAGCGGAAACGCGTTGCCGCGGATCAGGGAATGGTGGAGGCGGACATGCGCCGCAGCAAGGTCTGGGTACGCGTGTTCCAGTACGCGCTTTGGCGGTGCTTGTCGTAATAGCGGGGGTTGGGCAAGAGCGCCGCGAGGCGCGCGGCCTGATGGGGGCTCAAGGCCTTGGCGCTGCCGCCAAAATAATGCCGTGCCGCCGCTTCCGCGCCAAAGACGCCTTCTCCCATTTCAGCAATATTCAAATACAACTCAAGGATGCGCTGTTTGCTCATGACCGCTTCGAGCATATAGGCAATGACGAGTTCCTGGCCTTTGCGCAGGTAGCTGCGGGAGTTGGACAGGAACAGGTTTTTGGCCACTTGCTGGGTGAGGGTGGAACCGCCCCGCATGACGCGCTGCGGCGCCCGCGTGCCTTGCTGGCGGGCTTTCTCCATCTGGGCGGCCAGCGTCCGATTGTGTTCGAACGCTTTTTCAATGGCCTCCCAGTCCACGCCGCCGTGCGCAAGAAAACGGGCGTCTTCGGCGGCGATGACGGCCCGCTTCAGATGCGGACTGATGGCGCTGTAGTCCACCCATTGATAACGCAAGCGGATGTCGGGCTCATCGGCGCGCAGCCGCTTGAGCTCCTGGCTCATGACCGCGGTCTGGCGCGGTGGAAAAAAGTTGTACCAGACAACCCAGCCGAACAGCCAGGCTTGGTAGAGCAGGATCAGCGCGATGACCGCGCCGATCAGTTTCAAGACG
>JBAYOI010000133.1:0-7944 GCA_041678365.1 Pigmentiphaga sp.
CGGATTGGCTCGGAGGCGTTCCGCGCCAGCGCCCGGCATCAGGCGGAACTCTCCCTTGCCCGGGCGGAAACGGCGCTTGCGTTCTCCGCCGACCGCGAACGCCTGAGAGAAGCTGAGCCTGGCTAGAACCCACGAACGGTCGCTTCAGTGGCCGATCTATTTGCCATGTGGAGTGGATTAAGCCCAGTTTCGATTCATGGGGCAAAAATCCAAAAACAAAAAGCCCGGCAACTTGTGGCTACCGGGCTTTCTTCAGGTTCCGACTATATAAATCAAGAACTTATATATGGTCGGGGCGGCGGGATTCGAACTCGCGACCCCTTGCACCCCATGCAAGTGCGCTACCAGGCTGCGCTACGCCCCGAAGAAGAAAGAGTATATCAAAATAAAATTTAATCTGTCAAAAGCATCTTGGGTCGTGGCAAAGCGGGGCAAGTTTGCCGGCCTGGGGGGCAGGGAAGGCGAAGGGTTGGGCGCAGCCGCGCTGAACCTTCTATAATCGCCGATTACCTTATTCACTACTTTTCTCTGCCAGCAAGGTTGGGCCCTGGTCGGCCTTGCAGAAGGACTGTTCATGACTCAACAAAATGCCTACTCCCGTGATGAATTGCTGGCCTGCGCGCGCGGCGAGCTGTTTGGCGCCGGTAATGCCCAACTGCCCGCGCCCAACATGCTGATGCTGGACCGCATCACGCACATCTCGGAGAGTGGCGGCAAGTACGGCAAAGGCGAGATCATCGCTGAGCTGGATATTCGTCCGGAGCTGTGGTTTTTTGGCTGTCACTTTGAAGGCGATCCGGTCATGCCCGGCTGCCTCGGTCTGGATGCGATGTGGCAACTGGTTGGCTTCTTCCTTGGCTGGCAAGGCAATCCTGGCCGCGGCCGCGCCCTGGGGGCGGGTGAGGTCAAGTTCGTCGGGCAGATCCTGCCAACGGCGAAAAAAGTAACCTACAAAATTGACATCAAGCGCACCATCAACCGTGCGCTGGTGCTCGGTATTGCTGACGGCACAGTCAGCGTTGACGGCCGTGAGATCTACACGGCGGAAGGCTTGCGCGTCGGCCTGTTCACGTCCACCGACAGCTTCTGATTCCGATCCGCCACGCTTTGCCGTCATGACCCACAACGCCATTGTCCCCGCTACGTTTGGATCCCTGCGCTGCTGGGAACTGCGCTG
Source organism: Pigmentiphaga sp. (assembly GCA_041678365.1). Classification (GTDB taxonomy): domain Bacteria; phylum Pseudomonadota; class Gammaproteobacteria; order Burkholderiales; family Burkholderiaceae_B; genus Pigmentiphaga. The sequence continues at coordinate 1,178 of JBAYOI010000133.1, forward strand.
TCGGGGCGCGGTCGTCAAGGTGGCCGAGCAGGGGGCTCAGATCCTTTCCTATCAGCCCGCCCATCAACGCGAGGTGGTGTGGATGAGCGAGCTGGCCACCGGTCAAGGCGGCCAGCCGCAGCGCGGCGGCATCCCGGTTTGCTGGCCCTGGTTCGGCGTGTTCGATCAGAACCCTGAGGCGGTGCGCAATAGCTTCCTGCCGCAGGCTGAACCACCCGCGCATGGTTTGGTCAGGCATCAGGACTGGACGCTGCTGGATACGCATAGTGAGGCGGATCGGGTGCGTATCCGGTTGGGACTGCGTGTGCGCGGCGCGCCGTTGAAGTTCCCGCTGCACGCGGAGCTTGCCATTGAACTGTCCGATCGTTTGTCGGTTCAACTGACAAGCCACAATCCGGGTACGGAACCCGTGTGGCTGAGCGCTGCGCTGCATACCTATTTCTCCGTCAGCCATATTGGCAATATCGTCATTGAGGGCCTGGAAGGCCATGCCTTCTTTGATGCGCTGGATGGCTGGTCAAGAAAGTCAGAGGCCGATCCGGTTCGGATCGAAGCCGAAACGGATCGGGTCTACACCGGCTTGAGCCAGCCCGTGCGCATTGTGGATGCCGGATGGCATCGGCGCATCGTGTTGACGGCGCATCAGTCGCAGTCGGCGGTGCTGTGGAACCCTTGGGTAGCCAAGGCGGCGCGTCTGAGTGAGTTTGCCGCGGATGCCTGGCAGCGCATGGTCTGCATTGAGACCGCGCGGGTCATGGCGGACTGCCTGGTGGTGCCGCCGGGCGAATCGGCAAGTTTCGGTGTGACGTTGGCCGCATTGTCGGACAGCGCCTTGGGCGAAATCGATCATGACTGACTGGACTTGGCTGTGGGTACCGGCAACCTTGATGGCGGCGGCTGCCCAAACGGTTCGCAATGCCATGCAGCGGGAGTTGACCGGGCCGTTGGGGACGGTCGGGGCCGCCCAGATACGCTTTCTTTATGGGCTGCCGTTTGCCTTTCTGTTCTGGCTGCTGCTGTTCGGTCTGGAAGGCGGGCACTTCCCGCAGGCCACTCCCGGTTTTTTCGGCCAGTTGTTCATTGCCTCAACCACGCAAATTGCCGCCACGGTGCTGATGCTGGCCACGATGCAAAGAAAGGGCTTTGCGCTCAGTACGGTCTACATCAAGACGGAACCCGTGATGGTGGCGCTGTTTGGCGTGCTGCTGCTCGGTGAAACGCTGGCGCCGTGGGCGGTTGCGGCGGTGTTGATTGCCACGGCGGGCGTCATGGTGATGTCTTGGCGAACGGGCAATGCGTGGTCTGAAACCTGGGCGCCCGCTTTGCTGGGCATCTCCGCAGGCGCTTTGTTTGCCTGGTCATCGGTCAGCTATCGGGCGGCCATTTTGGCCTTGTCCTCCGGCGGTTTCCTGCTGAAAGCCTCCACGGCGCTGACGGCGGGGTTGCTGTTGCAATGCCTGCTGATCCTGGTTTGGCTGCTGGGGTTCAAGCGGGCGGTGCTGCTCGCCATCCTTCGGTCATGGCGCGCCTCGATCAAGGCGGGCTTCATGGGCGCGCTGGCTTCGCAATGCTGGTTCATTGGTTTTGCGCTGACTTCCGCCACCTATGTCCGCACGCTGGGGCTGGTCGAAGTGTTGTTCGCGCAATGGATTGCGATCCGCTGGATGCGCCAGCGGCCCAGGCCCGCCGAGTATGTCGGCCTGGCACTGGTGCTGCTGGGATTGGTGCTGTTAAGCAGTGGCTTCCTGGCGTGAAGCGGTCTGCAACAGGTCCGCAGCCACGCTGCCGACTTGTTGCAGGGCGGCGTTCAGCGCGTTTTCCTTGCTGGATCCGCCCAGGTTCGTGCCTTCGGCGCGAATGATGCGAATGTCTTCAATGCCGAAGAAACCGAATACGGTTTTCAGGAAGGCTTCCTGGTGGTCCATCGCCAGTTCGTAGGCAGTGCCGGCATAATTGCCGCCGCGCGATGAAACAATGATGATGGTTTTGCCGCCCGCCAGGCCGACCGCGCCCTGGTCCGTGTACTTGAACGTGACGCCTGCCTGCGCAATCCGGTCAATCCAGGTCTTCAGCTGGGACGGAACGGAAAAGTTGTACATCGGCGCGCCCACCACCACAACGTCCGCATCCAGAAACTCTTGTTGCAGCGTCTTGCTCAGCGCCAGCTGCGCCTGGCTGACTTCGTCCGCCTGGCCCGGGTCCGACATGCCCGCCATCATGGCGGGCGTCAGGTGGCCGGGGGACTCGATGGCCAGATCCCGATATTGGTAGACGGCGGCGGGAAAGGTTTCCTGCAGGGTCTGGGCCAGGGCCGAGGTCAACTGACGGGAAACGGAATAGCTGCCAAGAATGCTGGAGTCAATATGCAAGAGGTTCATGTCTGTCCTTTGATTGGCGGTGAATCACCTTGGCATCCAGAATAATGAATCAGCATATGTTGATAAAGAGGGGAAGCTGGAAGGGATTGTTCCATTTTTGGTGAAATAAAGGCCGCCTGAAACCGGCGGCCCGCGTCAGGTACAATCTGCAGGTTGTCCAAGTCGCAATGGGCAGCCGCGTTTACTATCCAATCACATGAGGCCAGGCGTAATGAAAAGGATCAATAAGCAATGCTGATCTTGGTGTCCAATGATGATGGGTACTATGCACCGGGCCTCGCCGCATTGGTGGACGTTCTGAAGCCGCTTGCCGAAGTGTTTGTCGTTGCGCCGGAAACCAATCGGAGCGGCTCCTCGAATGCCTTGACGCTGGATCGGCCGCTGTCGGTCAAACAAGCCGCGTCAGGCTTTTATTATGTGAACGGCACTCCCTCCGATTGCATCCACGTGGCCATGACCGGCCTGCTGGACCGCCGCCCGGACCTGGTTGTTTCCGGCATCAATGACGGCCAGAACATGGGCAATGACACGCTCTATTCGGGCACGGTCGCCGCCGCCACCGAAGCCTATTTCTTCGGCCTGCCCGCCATTGCTTTTTCCCAGGTCAAGAAAGGGTGGGCGCACCTGGACGCCGCCGCGCAGGTGGCGCGCAGCATTGTCGAGCAGCATCTTGCCAAGCCGCTGCCCGCGCCGAGCCTGTTGAACGTCAACATCCCGAACTTGCCTTTGTCCGAGCTGCAGGCGCCGCAGGTCACCCGCCTGGGCAGACGGCACGCCTCCGAGCCCGTGGTGCGGTCGGCCACGCCCTATGGCGAGCCGGTCTATTGGATCGGGCCTGCGGGCCAGGCGGCGGATGCGTCGCCCGGCACGGACTTTCATGCTTGCGAGCAGGGAGTGGTCTCCATCACCCCGCTCAAGTTCGACTTGACCAATATCGAGCAGCTTGATGTGTTTCGAGAGTGGGTGAACGGACCATGGACCACCGAAAGTCGTTGAAGCCCGGCCAGGTTGCGCGCAAAGAAGGGTTCAGTGTGACGCCCGCCAACAGCAATACCCGCGTCAGCACGGGCCGCCTGCCGGTCCAGCGCGCGGGTCAAGCCGCGCCCGGCGCGGCCACGCCCACGTTGGCCAATAGCAACGCCCGCTTGTTGGCGCGCCCGGGCATGCCTGCCGCGCCCGAGACGGCTGTGCAGCGCCAGGCGGGCCTGAATTCGGACCGCTTGCGCGATGTGATGGTGGCGCGCCTGAAAAAGCAGGGCATCCGGGACGAGGCGGTGCTGGCAGCCATGCGCGCCGTGCCCCGGCATTTGTTCATTGATGAAGGTCTGGCCAGCCGCGCCTATGAAGATGCGGCGCTGCCGATCGGCCTCGGACAGACTATTTCGCAGCCGTGGGTCGTGGCGCGGATGACCGCGGCCATCCGCGAAGGCGGGCGCCCGCTTGGCCGGGTGCTTGAGGTCGGGACCGGCTGCGGCTACCAGGCCGCGGTGCTGGCCGAGGTGGCCAAAGAGGTCTACAGCATCGAGCGCATTCGTTCCTTGCATGAACTGGCCCGAAAAAATCTGCGGCCTTTTCGTCTGCCGCAACTCCGTTTGGTCTTCGGGGATGGTATGTTAGGCGTTCCTTCCGCAGCACCCTTTGATGCCATTATCATTGCGGCTGCGGGATTGGAAATTCCGCGTAGTTTGCTGGAACAATTGGCCATTGGCGGCAAGTTGATTGCGCCAGAAGGCGGAGCAGTACAAAAACTGGTGCTCATTGAGCGCACCAGCGCCAACAAATGGGTACGCAGCGAGCATGAGGCCGTGCGTTTCGTCCCGCTCAAACCCGGTGTGGTGATGTCATGAAACTCAAGCAATACAGGAGATTGGGAATGCTGAACTGGCTTCAGCCAAACGGACACCTTCTGCGTGGTGTCGATCCAGCGTTCAATGTCAAATTCGGGCGTTTTTCGCGAACTTGCGTGATGGCCGCATGCGCCGCCTTGCTGGCTGCCTGCGGCAGCACCTTGAAAACGGTGCCCGTCGTTGACCGGACCACGCCTTCGCAAACGCCCGGAGAGGCCAGCGCGAAAGCGGATTCGGATTACTACACGGTGCGGCGCGGCGATACGCTCGTGCGCATTGCGCTTGACAACGGCCAGGATTGGCGGGAAATCGCCCAATGGAACAATCTGACCGACCCGAACCAGATCCAGGTCGGGCAAGTCCTGCGGGTCAAGCGTCCTGACGGTGCCAGCGCGCCACTGGCCAGCACCGCGCCCACGGACAATGACGTCGTTCAGGTGACGCCGCTGCCCGGCCTAAGCAGCGAGCAGAAACCGTCAGAGCCGACCGCCACGGTGCCGCCGCCTCCCACCCAGCCCAGCCCGGCGCCGATGACGCAATCGCGCGCGGTGGAGGGCGTGACCTGGAGCTGGCCCGCCAGCGGCGCCATTGTGCAGCGGTTCAATGATACCCAGAACAAGGGGCTGGACATTGGCGGCAATATCGGTGACCCGATACTGGCCGCGGCGGATGGCACGGTGGTGTATAGCGGCAGCGGGTTGCGGGGCTACGGACAGCTCATTATCCTGAAGCACAACAACACCTATTTGTCGGCTTATGCGCACAACAGCAAGATCCTGGTCAAGGAAGGGCAGAAGGTTCGCCGCGGAGACAAGGTGGCTGAACTCGGCCAGTCGGATACCACGTCGCCGCGTCTGCATTTTGAAATCCGCAAGCAGGGCCGTCCCGTGGATCCGAGCGGCTTCTTGCCGCAGCGTTGAGGACCGGGCGTGACGCCATCACTCGTTTTTGATCTTGAGACCATCCCGGATGCCGCGGGCATCCGGGCCTTGAATGACTGGCCCGATACGCTGAGCGACGAAGAAATCGTCGAGCGCGCGCAGCAGGCGCGCATTGAAGCGGTCGGCCATGATTTTTTGCCCTTGCACCTGCAGCGCATCGTTGCCATAGGCTGTGTCTTTCGGGACAACGACGGTTTTCAGGTCAAGTGCATTGGCCAGGCGGAAGACCCGGAAGAAGTCCTGATCCGGGGTTTTTTCAAAACCATCGAGCGCTATACCCCGCAACTGGTGAGCTGGAATGGCTCAGGCTTTGATCTTCCCGTGCTGCACTATCGCAGCCTGATTCATGGCATCCAGGCCAGCCGCTACTGGGACATGGGTGAAGACGACCGCGATTTCAAGTTCAATAATTACATCAGCCGCTATCACCAGCGGCATTGTGACTTGATGGACTTGCTGGCCAAATACAATGGGCGGGCCAATGCGCCGCTTGATCAGCTGGCCAAATTGTGCGGTTTCCCGGGCAAGCTCGGCATGGACGGAAGCCAGGTATTCGGCGCATGGACCCGCGGTGAATTCGAGTCGGTGCGCGCCTATTGCGAAACCGACGTCGTCAACACCTGGCTGATGTTCTGCCGTTTCAACCTGATGCGGGGCTATCTGTCTTCATTGCAATATGAGAACGAAGTGGACCTGGTCAGGCGTTCTCTGCAAGACATCGGCAGCCCGCATTGGCAGGAGTATCTGGCGGCCTGGACCTGAGGGTCTGCGCCGCTTTCCGTTTCCCGGTAAACGGACTTCCTCTCTTCAGACAGCAAGCGGGCGCCATCAGGGCGCTTGCGATTCTTTCTCTTCTTTGATTATGGAAAAAAACGACGACTTGGTTCCCGTGGCGCAAGATGCGCCCGTGGAAACCTTTGACGACGGCTCGGTGCGCATCGCGTCCGTTGATATTGATGGCCGCGGCGTAGCCAGACGAGACGGAAAAGTCATTTTCATCGAGGGCGGGCTAGTGGGGGAACGGGTCGGACTGAACGTCTACCGCCGCAAACCCTCGTACGAGCTGGCCCAGGTCGAGCACGTCATCGAGGCGTCCTCGCAGCGGGTGACGCCGCGATGCAAGCATTTCGGCGTTTGCGGCGGCTGTGCGATGCAGCACGTGGATGCGGCGGCCCAAGTGGCGATCAAGCAGCGGGTGCTGGAGGACACGCTGGGCCATATCGGCAAGCTGACGCCGAAGCAGATCCTGCCCGCCATCCATGGCCCGTCCTGGGGCTATCGGCATCGCGCCCGTTTGTCGGTGCGCTACGTGGAGAAAAAAGGAACGGTGCTGGTCGGTTTTCATGAACGCCGGAGCAGTTTTGTGGCCGATATGACCGAATGCCATGTGCTGCCGCCCGCCGTTTCCGCCTTGCTGGTGCCGCTGCGCGAGCTGATTGGCGCCATGGAGGCGCGCGACCGGCTGCCGCAGATAGAAGTGGCGGTCGGAGAGGAGCACCTGGTGCTGGTATTGCGCCACCTGGTGCCGCTGTCCGAGACCGACCGCGCCCGGCTGCAAGCGTTTGCGGCCGAGCATGGCGTGGTGTGGTGGCTGCAATCCA
>JBAYOI010000134.1:0-7878 GCA_041678365.1 Pigmentiphaga sp.
AAGGCCATGATGCGGGTGCGGTCGGACAAGGAAAAGTCGAACACGTTTTCCATGAAGTCCTGGCATTGGGGAACGTCGCTGGCATTGATCACTACATGGGCCAGGCGCACGGGGGCATGGGTGAGCTCGATCGGCACAAGCGGCGCATCATCGGCCACGACCCGCCAACGGCGGCCGATCGCATCGGCCAGCTCGATGGCGTGGCCGCCGCCGGGCTCGTCCACCGCATACTCCGTCCGGATCACCCGGGCGCCGCCGTGCGCCGCCGCCCGGTCGAGAATGGCTGACAGACAGCTGCGGTCGCGCGCTTGCAGCGTAATGTGGCGGATGCGGACGTCGGGATGCTGGCCTGCGTGCAGGGCCAGTACATAGGCGTGGGGACCCGTGGCGCGCAAGTACGCGGATTGGCTGTTCTTCTGGACCGGCGTCAGCAGCCAGGTCTTCTCGTAGAAAGCCAGGTCGTCGGCCAGGGTTGGCGTTTCAAGATCGATGCTGCGCACGGCCCGGATTAGGGAAGAGGCGTGGCTGGTTGACATAAATTTGCTACCTCAAGAGAAGTTCTTCAGCGTTTCATCAGTGTAGGGAAGTGCTACTATCCTTCCTACAAATAGGGTTGATGAAGGTTATAGATGAAATGGATGACAAGTCCTTCGATCTCAACTTGCTGCGCGTGTTTGACGCGGTCTATCGTCACCGCAACCTGACCCGGGCGGGAGACCAGCTTGATCTGAGCCAGCCGGCCGTCAGTGCGGCGCTGGCGCGTTTGCGGACGCATCTGGGCGATCCCTTGTTCGTTCGCTCCGGCAATGGCATGCGGGAAACGCCACGCGCGCAGCAGCTCGCGCCCGCCATCCTGCGCATTCTCGGGCAGGTTGAACAAGATGTCCTGGCGCGCCAGGCCTTTGACCCCCGGCAGGCGGCGCGCAGTTTCACGATTCTTGCGCCGGATATTGCGGAGGCCATGTTTTTGCCGCCCTTGCTGAAGCAGCTCGAGGTGGATGCGCCGAACGTGAGCTTGAAAACCATCACGCTGTCGCGTGAGGCGGCTGCGGCTGCGCTGGAAGAGGGCAAGGCGGATCTGGCCATCGGCTACCTGCCTGATCTTGAAAAGCCGCAATACCATCGGCAGCATTTGTTCAGCGCCTCACACGTCTGTCTATTCCGCAACGACCATCCGGATATTGGCAGCACGCTCACGCTTGAGGCTTATCAAGGCTTGCGGCACGTGCTGGTCCGGCCCGCCGGGCGTGAGCATGTGTTTGAGTCCCATGTGGACCGGCTGCCCTGGCGGCAGAACATCGTGACCGAGGTGTCGCATTTCATGACCTTGTTGCCGCTGTTGCAGGAGACGGATCTGGTTGCCACTGTGCCGTTGGACCTGGCGGTCATGCTGGCCCGTCATGGGCCGCTCAGATTCATTGATGCGCCGCTGCCGCTGCCTGAAATCGTCGTTCACCTGTTCTGGCATGGCCGAAACCAGGGGGACGCCGCGCATCAATGGTTCCGGCGTTGGCTTTTTTCCCTGTTCTCGCAGGATCGGGTGGGAAGAAGCCAGATGCGGGCGGCAAAGGAAAATGGCTGAGGTCCGGAGCCATCCATTAAAATGCAAGCAATCACATGATAGGAGTGGATGAATGGCTGAGATTTCACAGCAGGCGCTGGAGCAGCTTTTTCTGGGCGCCCGGACGCAGAGTGGCTGGCTGAACGTGCCGGTTGACGATGCGACCCTAGAACAGATCTACGATATTGCCAAAATGGGGCCGACCTCCATGAACTGCCAGCCGATGCGCCTGGTGTTCATCCGCTCCGATGAGGCCAAGGCCCGCCTGATTCCGGCCCTGAGCGCAGGCAACGTGCCCAAGGTCCAACAGGCGCCGGTGGTGGCCTTGATTGCCCAGGACACCCGCTTCTATGAGCACATGCCCAAGATCTGGTTCCGTGAGGGCGCCAAGGAGATGTTCGAGGGCAATGCGGGGCTGGCTGCGGCCACGGCCACACGCAACAGCGCCTTGCAAGGGGCGTATCTGATCATTGCCGCGCGCGCCGTGGGCCTGGATGCCGGTCCGATGAGCGGTTTTGATGCCGCCAAGATCAATGCCGAGTTCTTCCCGGACGGTCGCTATAGCGTCAACTTCATCTGCGCGCTCGGCAAGGGCGATCACAGCAAGGTGATGGATCGCCAGCCCCGTTTGTCTTTTGACGACGTGGCGCAAGTTCTCTGACACCAGCGCTTAAATCCGGCATAAGTCAGCTGAGCCGTTGATATCCAGGGCAGTCTCCAGGGCGGGGACTGCCCTTTTTTGCCTCGTTTGAGCAGTTAAGGCTTGCGCATCCACTAAGACGCATATAGTATGCGTCTTAGTGGATGCTTGAAAAGGAGACACCCAGCAATGAAAACAGAAGATGACGTAGTGACACGCTTGCGGCGGTTGGATGCCTGTTCCGTGTCCGATGCCATGGATCAACTCGGATTGGCGGGGGCGGCGCAGGGGTTGGGCGCCGTGTCGGTCCATTCAAAAATCAGCGGCAAAGTCAGAACTGTCCGTCTGGGATTGGGCAAGCCCGCCACGGGCAAGCCCAGGCATTTGGGAACCACGGCCATTGAGGCGTCTGGCCGGGGAGAGGTGATTGTTGTTGAGCAGTCTACAGGTGTTGAGGCTGGCAGTTGGGGAGGCATCCTGACGCTTGCCGCCAAACTCAAAGGCGTTGAAGGCGTGGTGTCCGAAGGTTTGGTGCGCGATGCTGATGAAGCCGTCCAGCATGATTTTCCGATTTACGCCCGTGGCAGGACGGTCAGAACGGCGCGTGGCCGCATTGTTGAAATGGCAAACCAGGTGGAAGTGGTGATCGGTGGTGTTCACGTGCTGCCGGGTGACTACGTCATTGCGGATGGCAGCGGCGTGGTTTTCATCCCCGAAACGCAGGCCTCTGCCGTGTTGGATGCCGCCGAAGCCATTGCGCGGAAAGAGGCCCTGATGGCCAAGGACTTGCTGGCAGGCGCCGCGGTGACCGAGGTGATGGGGGCCAACTACGAGAACATGCTCTCAGCAGCAAAACAGGAGACATCGAAGTGAACGACAAGAATGTTGAACGGGCTTCGGTCCTGGACACCGCTACCCTCAGCGACGCCTTGGACCGCCTGGGCATCGCCGGGCAGTGCCTGGGCATCAAGCCCCGTGATCCGGGGTTCCGCCTGACTGGCCGCGCGATGACCTTTCAATACGTGCCCGCGGCCAATCCGCCTGGGACGGTTGGCGACTACATTGACGATGTTCCCGCTGGCGCGGTCATCGTACTGGATAACGGCGGGCGGGAAGACGCCACGGTCTGGGGGGATATCCTGACTGAAGTGGCCAGCAAGAAAGGGGTCGCCGGTACGGTGATCGATGGCGCTTGCCGGGATACGGCCTTGTGCCGCGAGCTGAACTATCCCGTGTTCAGCCGCAGCCACTCCATGCGGACCGGCAAGGACCGCGTGCAGCTCGATGTCAGCGCCGAACCCGTCAATATTGGTGACGCGCGGGTCTCCCAGGGGGACTTGATGCGCGGCGATGCCGACGGCGTGATCGTGATTCCCCAGGCCTTCGAGGAAAAAGTGCTGGCGCTGGCTGAATCCATCCAGGCGGCCGAAGACCGCATCCGCGAAGCGGTACGCGGCGGCATGCGTCTGGATGAAGCGCGTGAGGCGCATCGCTACCATCAGCTCCAGAGCAAGGAACAGGCATGAGCGCGGACCAAGCCAAAGGAAAGCAGGGCGGTGCGTCGAGCCCCCGTGACTATTCCGCCTGGGTCAAGGAAAAATCCGTCCGCATTGCAACCGAACTGCTTGAGCGATGCCTGGGTTTTGACTCGGCAACCTTGCATGAGGCGGCGGGAAAAATCGGTGATCTTCCCCCTGAAATCAAACCGGTGGACGCCAGCTTTCGTGTTTGCGGACCGGCGGTGACGGTGCATTCGCCGCCCGGTGACAACCTGTGGCTGCATCGTGCCATTTATGAAGCGGCTCCTGGCGATGTGCTGGTGGTGTATGTGGAAGAGCGCTTCGACCATGGCTACTGGGGCGAAATCATGGCTGAAGCTGCGCTGGCAAGAAAGCTTGGCGGATTGGTGATCGACGGCTGCGTGCGGGATGTTCCGCTGCTGCGCTCGATCGGTTTTCCGGTGTTTGCCCGCGGCGCATGTATTCGCGGTACAGGCAAGGACTTCGATGCGCGTGGATGGATCAATGCGCCGGTGCGTATCGGGCGGCAGACTATCCATGCAGGAGACTTGGTGTTCGGCGATGAAGACGGGGTGGTCGTCTTGCCCGCTGCCCAAGTAGACGCCGTGTTAAATGCGGCGCAACTGCGTCAGCAGGACGAGCTGGCTTTGGTTGAGGCGCTGCGCAATGGGCAGCGTACTTTAGATTGGTACGGCTGGGCTTAAAACCCTTCGTGCAGGAGGAGACAAACCATGTTGACACAAGAAAAGAATGAACGCCTGACTCGTGTCGGGCCGGGGACCCCAGGGGGTAATTTCCTGCGTCGTTATTGGCATCCGATTGCTGCTGTAGATGCACTGATGCGCAGCGGCACACAAGCTGTTCGGCTGTTAGGCGAAGATCTGGTCCTGTATCGGGATCAGTCCGGAGACTATGGTTTGATTGACCGGCATTGTGCGCATCGCAGTGCGGATCTGAGCTATGGCTTTGTTGAAGAAGACGGCTTGCGCTGCAACTATCACGGCTGGTTATTTAACGCTGCCGGTGAATGTATTGAGCAGCCTTATGAAGACACCGTTAATCCGGCCAAGACTTTGCGCAAGAATGGGAAATTGAAAGCCTATCCCGTTAAGGAAAAAGGGGGCTTGTTGTGGGCTTATTTAGGACCGTCCCCGGCGCCGGAGTTGCCAGACTGGGAGGCGTTCTCCTGGCCCAACGGTTTTGTGCAGATTGTGTTTGCGGATGTGCCCTGTAATTGGGTTCAAGCACAAGAGAACTCGATCGATCCAGTGCATTTCGAGTGGATGCATTCGAATTGGAGCCGCCGCCTGAAGGGAGCAACGAGCAACTCCGCGCCAAGGCATCTGAAGTTGCAATTCGACGAATTCGAGCACGGCTTCGTGTATCGGCGTGTTCGTGAGGATACTTCTGAAGAGCACCCCTTGTGGTCGGTCGGTCGGGTGTGTTTGTGGCCGAATGCGTTTTACCTTGGTGATCACTTCGAGTGGCGGGTGCCGGTCGACGATGAAAACACCTTGAGCATCACTTGGTCGTATATCCGTGTACCGCAGGAATCCGAGCCCTATAAGCAGGATGTCATCCCTTCCTGGGTCAGTCCGATCAAAGATCCAGTGACGGGACGTTGGATATCCAGCCATGTGATCAACCAAGACATTATCGCCTGGGTGGGGCAAGGAAAAATCACGGATCGCTCACGTGAAAACCTGGGGGCCAGCGACCGCGGTGTCAATCTGCTCAGGAAACGTTTGTTCGACGATATAGACAGAGTCGAGCAAGGGCAGGATCCGAGTGGGCTGATTCGCGACCCGGCCAAGAATAACCGTGTCAAGTTGCCAACTATCGGTGAAGGGTTGATCGAAAAAGGCTTGCCGTTGAAAGAATACGCCGAGCATCCGATGTGGAAGCATCATTTGACGCATTTTCCGTTTCATTACGGGCAACCGGACGAGGTCAAGCAGGCCTACGAAAAGGCCATGGGCTTGAAGACCGTTGCGGTCGACATCATAAACATTTAATGAGGAGCCGAAATGGCAAAAATTGTGTTGGGCATGGCATGCTCGCACGGGCCGATGCTGGCCACCCCGCCTGAGCTGTGGTCCTTGAGGGCGGGCGCGGATAAAAAAAACAAACAGCATTGGTATCGAGGAAAAACCTGGGACTATGAGTCTTTGCTCACGGAACGGGCACCTGGCTTTGCCGCATCGCTGACTCCAGAGGTCACTACCGCCTATTACGAGCGTTGCCAGCAAGCTTTGAAAAAACTGGCTGATACTTTTGCTGCACATCAGCCTGATTTGGTGATTCTGTTGGGCAATGATCAGAACGAAGTTTTTCATGAGTGCCTGGTGCCAGGCTTTACTGTGTACACCGGTAGCACCATCCAGAACATCCCGTTGAGTCCTGAGCAGATGGCAGCTTTGCCACCGGGTATTGCAATTGCTGAACCTAGCCATTGTCCGGAGGAAGGTGCGGAATATGAAGGAGCACCTGAGTGTGCGGCAAGCTTGGTGACCAGTCTTGTCGATCAACACTTCGATGTTGCCACATCAACTAGGATGCCGGGTGGAGAGGCTCAGGCGGGTATCCCGCATGCTTTTGGCTTTTTGTACCGGCAAATCATGCGTGATGCGCCGCCCCCTTCCATTCCTATCTTCACCAACGTTGGTGTCGGCCTGAACCGGCCCCGGCTTTCCCGTTGTTTGGCATTCGGCCATGCTTTGAAGCGGGCGATTGATCTTTTGCCTGATGAATTGACAGTTGCGGTCATTGCTTCGGGTGGTATGACGCACTTCTGTATTGATGAAGAGCTGGATCAGGAGGTGCTGGCTGCGCTGGCTGCTGGTGATGAACAGCGTTTGGCAAAAATACCGGAGGCCATGCTGAATGGCAACACGGCTGAACTGAAGAGTTGGTACCCATTGATGGCCATGATGAATGATGTGGGCTTTTCAATGGAGTTGTTTGATTATGTCCCGTGTTACCGAACTGAGGCAGGGACTGGCAATGCAATGGGCTTTGCGGTCTGGCAGGCCTAATAGCCGCGGGTAATTACGGAAGCTACTTACTTTGACAAGCCCTAAAGCGTGCTTTAAAAGACGCATAGGGTATGTGTATTTGGGTGCAGCCCGTGAGAGTGAGGCTTGCGGGTTGCATGAGAAAAGCAGGCTACGACCTATGCAAGGAGACAAACTTGAAATCCAGAAAATTGAAGATTGGCTGTCTGAGTGCTCTGCTGTGTGTGCCGATGCTTGGCATGGCAGCGTATCCGGAGCGCCCAATACGCATTGTGGTGCCGTATACCCCGGGCACCTCGCCTGACATCATCGCACGGCTTATTGTTGACAAGCTGGGCAATGAACTGGGTCAGAACACCTTTGTTGAGAACCGCCCAGGCGCTGCCACAGCTATTGGGACGAACTCGGTCGCCAAGGCCAATCCTGACGGCTATACGCTGATGGTGTCGATCAACTCGCATGTGATTACACCGGCTACGCGCACCACCCCATACGACCCCGTTAAAGATTTTGCCCCTATCGGACAAATTGGTCTTGGCCAATTGGCGGTGCTGGTTGGGCCAAGCACCAAGGCACAGACTTTTCCGGAGTTGGTGAAAGAGTTGAAGGAAAAAGGTGATGAGGCCACCTACAGCTCGCCGGGTATGGGATCAACCACCCAGTTGTATTCCATTGTGCTGCAGGACATCCTCGGAACGAATATGCGCCATATTCCCGGTAGCGGCATGGGCTCTGCGATGATGGATGTGATGCAGGGCAATACGAATATGGTGATTGGTGGTTTGGATCAATCGCTGCCGAACATTCAGTCGGGTAAGTTAAGGGCACTGGCTCAAACGGGTAAAGAACCGAGCAAGCTGCTGCCGAATGTGAAGAGTATTTCGCAATACGGCTATCCGGAGTATGACTTTGCGATTTGGGTAGGTATGTATGCGCCGGCTAAAACGTCGCCCGAGATCATTAAAAAGCTGAATGCCACCTTGAACAAAGTGATGGCCTTGCCGGAAATTCGTGATGCGGTGGAAAGCAAGAGTTACAGCGTTGTGACGGGTACGCCCGAGGCTTTTGGTGAGCTCACCCGCAAAGAGTTCGAGTATTGGAAGGCCGTCGTGAAGAAGCACGGCTTGATGCTAGATAAATAAA